>NZ_JBFAOY010000013.1:0-208157 GCF_040675505.1 Streptomyces sp. NPDC049597 | reverse complement strand
CCGGCCTGTCCGCGGCCCTGGGGGGGTTTTTCCGGTGGGTCACTGGGGTGCCGAACTCCGGGGTCCGGGCCCCCCGCGTGGTGGTCGGGGGCCCCCGCGACCGGTGGAGCGGTGCTCAGAGGGCGCCGTCGCCGTTGAGGCAGGTGGTGCCGAAGGCAGGGTTGAGCAGCGCGATGGCGTCCACCGTGGTCCCGCACAGGTTGGTCGGCAGGTGGACGGGGACCTGGAGCTGGTTGCCCGAGGCGACGCCCGGGGAACCGACGGCCTCACCGAGGGTCCCGGCGTCGGCGGCAGCCATACCGGCACCGCCGGCAAGGATGGCGCCCGTGCTGGCGACAACGGCGGCGGCCTTCGCGATACGCGACATCAACTTCTCCTTGTAAGGAACAGAGGAGGCCACAGGGATTTGCGGCCTTCACTCCTCGTTCAACGCCGCAAACGGACACCGGTAACGGATCGGGGCGAAGTCAGACCCTTGAGGAGGAGATCGGCGTCGTCGGCGCAGGCCGCGCTCGGCTCCGGCCCTGTGCCGCCCCAGGCGAACGCCACTCTTCGATCGTACGTTCGGATATGGGTTTACTGTGGAGAGCATGGCCGTACATCTGCAGGCTTCGCTCTTCGACCAGGCCGACGAGATCGGCCTCGCGCCTCTGGACGGCGTGCGCCGCACGGTCCTCGGTCAGGGGGCGTGGCTCGACGGGCTCCCGGGCTGGCTCACCGGGGCCGACCTGCTGTTCGACGCGCTGGTCGGCACCGTGCCGTGGCGTGCCGAGCGGCGCCGGATGTACGAGCGCACCGTGGACGTCCCCCGGCTGCTCGCCTACTACGGCGAGGACGACCCCCTGCCGCACCCCGTGCTGGAACAGGCGCGGGACGCCCTGTCCCGCCACTACGCGGACGAACTGGGCGAGCCCTTCGCCACGGCCGGGCTCTGCTACTACCGTGACGGCCACGACAGCGTCGCCTGGCACGGCGACCGGATCGGTAGGGGAGCCCGGGAGGACACCATGGTCGCCATCGTGTCCGTCGGCGACCCGCGCGATCTCGTCCTGCGGCCGCTGCACGGCGGCGGCATCCAGGTCCGCCGCCCGCTCGGGCACGGCGATCTGATCGTGATGGGCGGCTCCTGCCAGCGCACGTGGGAGCACGCCGTGCCGAAGACGGCGCGTCCGGTGGGACCGCGGATCAGCGTGCAGTTCCGCCCGCGCGGCGTGAACTAGCCGCTGTCCCCGGCTCCTCGGACGTGCGCGTCAGCGCGGGGTGCGCCGTACGGAGCGGCCGGCGAGCACATCCGTACGGACCCCGTCCTCGATCACGAACCGGCCGTCGATCAGCACATGCGGGATGCCCGTCGGAAGGGTGCGCGGGGCGTCGAAGGTGGAGCCGGCCGCGACCGTGTCGGGGTCGAACAGGACGAGGTCGGCGCGGTGCCCCTCGCGCACCAGGCCGCGGTCGGGCAGCCGCAGGCGGGCAGCGGGGCGCGAGGTCAGATGGGCGACCGTCTCCTCCAGGGACAGGATGCCCAGGTCACGGGCGTACCGGCCCAGGTAGTGCGGGAAGGTGCCGTAAGCGCGCGGATGCGGCTTGAGACCCTGGAGGATGCCGTCGCTGCCGCCGGTGTGGACGCGGTGGCGCATGATCGCGCGGACGTTCTCCTCGTGGCCGACGTGCTGCAGGATCGTCGAACCCAGCCGGTCGGCGATCAGCAGGCGCCGGGCGGTGACCCACGGCTCCTCGCCGCGCGCCTTCGCGGACTCGAGCACCGTGCGGCCGACGTGGTCCGTCAGGGCGGGGTCGCTCACGCCCGAGATCTCGATCGTGTCCCACTCGACCGGCACGCCGTGGCAGCCGTCGGAGCCGATCTCCTCCAGGTGGTGGCGGATCCGCTCCGCGGTCTCGTCGTCCCGGAGCCGGGCGAGCACCGCGTCGGGACCGCCCTCGCCCGCCCAGCTCGGCAGCACGGCGACGAGCGTCGTGCAGCCGGGGGTGTACGGGTAGGTGTCCAGCGTGATGTCCGCGCCCGCGTCCAGCGCGTCGTCGAGAAGGGCCAGCAGCTCCGGGGCCCGGCCCTTGTTGACTCCGAAGTTCATGGTGGCGTGGGCGAGATGGAGCGCGCAGCCCGCCTCGCGGGTGAGCGCCGCCATCTCCTCGTACGCCTCGAGGGCGCCCGCGCCGTAGGAGCGGTGGTGGGGGCAGTAGTAGCCGTCGTACGCGGCCACGACGCGGCACAGCTCGGTGAGTTCGGAGTCGTTCGCGTACATCCCTGGCGTGTACGTCAGCCCCGACGAGAGGCCGACGGCGCCCTGCTCCAGCCCCTCGGCGACGAGCTGCTTCATCCGGGCCAGCTCGGCGTCGGTGGCGGGACGGTCCTCCCAGCCCATGGCGTACATGCGGACCGTGCCCTGCGGGACGAGGTACGCGGCGTTCACGGCGATGCCGCGGTCGAGCCTGTCGAGGTACTCGCCGACCGTGCGCCAGTCGAAGTCGACGGTCGTGTCTCCGGGCGCACCGCCGTTCCAGCCGGTGATCGCCGTGCGGACCTGGGCGAGCGTGGCGTCGTCGACGGGGGCGTACGACAGACCGTCCTGCCCCAGCACTTCGAGGGTCACACCCTGGGCGGCCTTGGCGCTGTGGTCGGGGTCGCGCAGCAGGGCGAGGTCGCTGTGGGCGTGCATGTCGATGAAGCCGGGGCAGAGCGCGAGGCCGTGGGCGTCGAGCGTGCGGGCGCCGGAGAGGGCGGGGTCGCCCTCCCGGCGTATCGCGGCGACGCGGCCGCGGGCGAGGCCGACGTCGGCGCGGTAGGAGGCGCCGCCGCTGCCGTCGATGACGCGCACGTCGCGGATGACCAGGTCCATGGGGGTCCTCTCGGGGCCGGCGGAACGGATCCCGCTCAGAAGAACGTGCGGATGTAGTCCGTGACCGTGCCGTCCGCCTCCACCAGCGGAATCAGCTGCCACTTGTCGAAGCTCGTGCAGGGGTGCGACAGTCCCAGCCCCACCCAGTCGCCGACCTCCAGCCGCGCCCCCGGCTCGGTCCGCAGCCAGCCGTGCTGGTCGGACAGGGCCGTGACCGTCAGGCCGTCGGCCGGGCGGATCTCGCCGGTGCGGGCGTCGCGGACGACCTGCGCCCGGGGGAGGTCGAGGTCGTACGCCGCGTCCCGCTTGCCCGCGTTCACGAACGCCTGCTCCGCGGTGGGACGCGAGACGACCTGCGCCCACAGGCGGAACGCGGGCTGGAGCGCGCCCTCGTCCGGCACCCGGTTGAAGGGGGTCAGATGCCGGTAGTGGCCGTCGTCGTGCGAGACGTACGCGCCGGAGCGCAGCAACTTGAGGACCGGCACGGACAGTTCGGGGATCTCGGCGAAGACGTCCGCCACCGCGTCGAACCACGCGCTGCCACCGGCGCTGACCACGATCTCGCCCGAGTCCGCGAACCGGCCCGCCTTGTCGAAGTCCACCGCCAGCGCCACCAGCCGACGCAGCCAGGCGTGGACCCTCTCGGCGTCGGCCCGCGGGACCTCGCCCTCGTACCCGGCGACGCCGACCAGCCGCAGCGTCCGGGTGGCGGCCACGGCGTCGGCCACCGCCGCGCAGTCCGCCTCCGTGCGCGCGCCCGTGCGCGCCCCCTCGCCCGCGCCCAGCTCGACGACGACGTCCAGCGGGCGCGACGTGCCGCGCAGCGCCTGGTCCATCAGCTCGACGCCGCGCACGGAGTCGACGTAGCAGACGAGGCGGAAGCCCGGGTCGGCGTCGAGCTCCTGTCCGATCCAGCGCAGGGCGGCCGCGTCGACCACCTCGTTGGCCAGGAAGATCCGCTGGATCCCGTACGCCCGGTAGACGCGGACCTGGTGCGGCACGGCGGCCGTGATGCCCCAGGCGCCGTACTCCAGTTGGCGCGCGAAGAGCTGCGGCGACATGGAGGTCTTGCCGTGCGGGGCGAAGGCGAGGCCGTGGCGCTCGGCGTACGTCTCCAGGAGCGCCAGGTTGTGCTCCACCGACTCGGCGGACAGCGCGAGGACGGGGGTGGTGAAGCCGCCGGTGAAGAGGTTGAGCCGGGCTGCCGCGAGTTCGCCGACGGTCCGGCCCTCGGCTCCGGGCGGAAGCCCCTTGAAGCGGTGGTCGACCGGTTCGTCGGCGAGTCGTGCGACCGCGTTGTCGGCAGCCATGGGGCCCTCCTCTGCGTCGTTGCATTATCTGCAACGGCCATTGCGTATTTCGCTGAGCGCTGTCTAACATCCGAGCCAACGCCGGGTCAATGGTGCCCGGCGACCGACCGGCAAGGAGCCCCCGCGATCATGACCGCGAGCGTGCAGGCCCCCGTGGACGTCGTCTGTCTCGGCGAGTCCATGGTCACGTTCCTGCCCTCCCGTGAGGGCCGCCTCGCCGATGTGCCGTCGTTCGTCCGCGGCATCGGCGGCGCGGAGTCCAACGTGGCGTGCGCGCTCGCGGCGGCGGGCCACCGGGCGCGCTGGGTCGGGCGCGTGGGCGCGGACGGTTTCGGCGACCACCTCGTGGAGGCGATCGCGGCGTACGGGGTGGACACCTCGGCCGTCACGCGCGACGCCGAGCGCCCCACGGGCGTGTACTTCCGCACGGCGGGCGACCGGGCGGCGGACGGCCACGAGGTCGTGTACTACCGGGCGGGCTCGGCGGCGTCGGCGATGTCGCCGGCGAACGTGCGGGGCGAGGACGTGTGGTCCGGGCGGGTGCTCCACCTCTCGGGCATCACCGCCGCCCTGTCCCCCGACTGCCTCGCGCTGATGCGGGAGTTGACCGTACGACGGGACGGCCGTCCGCCCGTCTCCTTCGACGTGAACCACCGGCCGGGCCTGTGGCGCGACCCGTCGTCCGGCGCACGGGTGCTGCTGGAGCTCGCCCGGGGCGCGGACATCGTGTTCGTGGGCGAGGACGAGGCGGAGGAGGCGTGGGGCCTGCGGGGCGCCGACGCGATCCGCGCGGTGCTGCCGGAGCCGTCGGTGCTGGTGGTGAAGCGGGGCGCGGCGGGCGCGGTGGCGTTCACGCGTGGTGAGCCGTTCCCCTCCCTGCCTCATCCGGAACCGGGGCACGCCCCGGACCCGTACCGCGCTTCGCGTGGTGCCCTTGCCTGGGGGGACCCCCGGACGGGCCGCGATCCGGCCCCGGCGGGGGCACCTCCCACGGCCGCCAGGCCGTCGGGGGAGACGGAGGGGCGGGGTCCGGGGCGGATTCCCGAACACCGCCCGCAGGGCGGTACGGGTGCGGGCGAAGCCCGGTCCCGGGAAGGCGCGGGGAGGCGAACGGCTCCGGACGGCGACAGCGTCACGCACGTGGCCGCCCCGGCCGTACGCGTCGTCGCCGCCACCGGGGCCGGGGACGCCTTCGCCGCCGGGTTCCTCGGCGGCAGCCTCCGCGGGCTGTCCGTGAGGGACCGGCTCCGGCACGGGCACCTGTACGCCGCCGCCGCCCTCACCGTCGCCGGTGACCTGGGCACCCCTCCCGCCGCCGCGCACACCGACCGGCTCGTCGCCCTCGACGACGACGCCTGGGGGAAACTGCACCTCGGCCCCGGGTGGACGGGGGCGGACCAGGAGGTAGGTACACCATGAGCCAGACAGTCGACCGCGCGCTGAGCATCCTGCCGCTGCTCGCGCAGGGCCCCGCCGACCTCGGACAGGTCGCCGACCGGCTCGGCGTCCACAAGTCCACCGCGCTGCGCCTGCTGCGCACGCTGCACGAGCACGGCCTCGTCTACCGCCAGCAGGACCAGCGCTACCGCCTCGGCGCCCGGCTGATCGCCCTCGCGCAGGAGGCCGTCGAGAACCTCGACGTACGCGAGATCGCGCACCCCCACCTCGTCGCCCTCAACGAGCAGATCGGGCACACCGTCCACCTCGCGGTGCACGAGGAGAGCGAAGTCCTCTACATCGACAAGGTCGAGAGCCGCTACCCGGTCCGGATGTACTCCCGGATCGGCAAGCCCGTCGCCATCACCGTCGCGGCCGTGGCCAAGCTGCTGCTGGCCGACCTCCCCGAGCCCGAGCGGCGCGCCGTCGCCGAGAAGCTCGACTACCCCATGTACACGCCCCGTTCGACGCCGAACGCCGGCGCCTTCCTCAAGGAGCTGGCAGCCGTGCGCGAACAGGGCTGGGCCACCGACCTCGGCGGCCACGAGGAGTCGATCAACTGCATCGCGGCCCCCATCCGCGGTGCGGACGGCCGGGCCGTCGCCGCCATGTCGGTGTCCGCGCCGAACGTCGTCGTCACCGCCGACGAACTCCTCACCCTTCTCCCGCTGGTGCGGCGCACCGCCGACGTCATCACGCGGGAGTACTCAGGCCACACCCCTCAGAAGGAAGCACGCGCATGAGCGAGAAGACCGCGATCACCCCGAGCACCCACACCGCGCCGCCCGCGAAGTTCTCCCATGGCGTCAGGAAGGGCAACATCCTCCAGGTCGCCGGACAGGTCGGCTTCCTCCCGGCCGTCGAGGGCCAGGCGCCCACCCCGGCCGGACCGACCCTGCGCGAGCAGACCCTGCAGACCCTCGCCAACGTCAAGGCGATCCTCGAAGAGGGCGGCGCGTCCTGGGACGACGTGATGATGATCCGCGTCTACCTCACCGACACGGCCCACTTCGCCGAGATGAACGAGATCTACAACGAGTACTTCAAGGACCTGACGGTGGCCCCCGCCGCCCGTACGACGGTCTACGTCGGCCTCCCCGCCGGCCTGCTCATCGAGATCGACGCCCTGGCAGTCCTGGACTGATCCTTCTGAACCCCCCGCAGTACGGCACGGCGCTCCTCCCCGACGCGCCGTGCCGCGATCCCCCTTGCCCGAAACCGCCCGGAACGGACACCCCGCCCATGCTCATCGCCGCTGACGCACCCCCACCTCCCACCCCGCACACCGGTGGTCTGCTCACCCTCATCGACGGCACCGCAGGCCTGCTCACCGTCGCCGCGCTCGGCATCGCCCTGCTTCTCGTACTGATCATCAAGGTGCGGCTGCAGCCGTTCGTCGCGCTGCTCGCCGTGTCCATCGCGGTCGGACTCGCCGCGGGCCTGTCCGTCACCGAACTCTTCGGCACCGTCCAGCGGTCGGCCGCCGTCTCCGTCATCGAGACCGGCATGGGCGGCATCCTCGGCCACGTCGCCATCATCATCGGCCTCGGCACGATGCTCGGCGCGATACTCGAGGTGTCGGGCGGCGCCGAGGTGCTGAGTTCGCGCCTGCTCGGCCTGTTCGGCGAGAAGCGCGCCCCGCTCGCCATGGGCCTCACCGGCCTGATCTTCGGCATCCCGGTCTTCTTCGACGTCGGCATCTTCGTCCTCGCGCCGATCGTCTACGCGGCCGCCAAGCGGTCCGGCAAGTCGATCATCCTCTACGCGATGCCGCTGCTCGCCGGTCTGTCGATGACCCACGCCTTCCTGCCTCCGCACCCCGGTCCGGTCGCCGCCGCCGGCCTGTTCCGCGTCTCCCTCGGCTGGGTCATCGTCATGGGCATCGTGGTCGGCATCCCCGCCGTGCTCGCGGCCTGGGGCTACGCCGCCTGGATCGGCAAGCGGCTGTTCGTCGAGGTCCCGCAGGACATGGTGGAGGCCGCCGAGGACGCCAGGGCCGCCGTCCACGCCGAGCAGGCCGCCGCCGGCCGGACCCCCCAGGAGGCGCCGGTCTCGCTGGGGACCGTGCTCACCATCATCGGTACGCCGCTGATCCTCATCCTCGCCGCGACGTTCTCCTCCATCACGCTCGCCCCCTCCACCCCGCGCTCGGTCATCGAGTTCTTCGGCAGCCCCTTCGTCGCCCTGACGATCGCGCTGGTCATGGCGTACTGGCTGCTGGGCATCCGGCGCGGCTGGACCCGCAGGTCCCTCGAATCGGTGTCCACGCAGTCCCTCAAGCCAGTCGGCAACATCCTGCTCGTCGTCGGCGCGGGCGGCGTCTTCGGCGCGGTGCTCAAGGCCAGCGGCGTCGCCCAGGCGCTGTCGGACACCTTCAACGACGTGGGCCTGCCCGTCATCGTCCTCGCGTACCTCATATCGCTGGTGCTGCGCGTGGCGCAGGGATCGGCGACCGTCGCGATCGTCACCACCGCGGGCATCGTCGTGCCGCTGGTCGAGAACGGCGACCACTCGCAGCCGTTCCTGGCGCTGGTCATCATGGCGATCTCGGCGGGCTCGATCTTCGCCTCGCACGTCAACGACGGCGGGTTCTGGATCGTCGCCAAGTACTTCGGCATCTCGGAGCGGGACACCCTGAAGTCCTGGACGGTGCTGGAGTCCGTGCTGTCGGTCGCGGGCTTCGCGGTGGCGGCGGCGCTCAGCCTCGTCCTGTAGCGGGCGGGGCGTACGGACGGGCGCCCCGGGGCCGTCGGCCCCGGGGCGCTCCGGCCGGGGAGCAGCCGGTGTCAGGGGATCAGCCGGTGCAGTACTGGGACTCCTTGCCGATCGACCTGTACATGCAGTCCGAGTTCTCCAGCAGCTGGAGCACGGCGTCCCGGTTGCGGGAGGTCTCGCGCTCGATCACCTCGTCGGGCGGGTAGAAGCCGCCTCCCCCGAAGCCGGACGGGTACATCTCGAAGGTGTAGCCGAAGATCTTCTGGTTGCCCCACAGCCAGTCGTCGATGGAGCCGTCCGTGATGTAGAGGTCGCTCGACTGCTCGGCCGTGTAGCCGTTGCTCGCCGCCATCTTCCGGCCGACGGCGGCGAAGGCGTCGCGGTCGTCCTGCGTCATGCCGGCGGCGGTGTCGCTGTACGTGTACCCGTACGGCCACAGCACCAGCTCGCTGTAGGTGTGGAAGTCGATGGCCGTCCTGATCTGCTGCCTGCCTCCGACGGCCCGGGACCGGACGAAGTCCGCGACGACCTTCACCTCGGGCGCCGACTCGGGGGAGGCGCCCCGGTAGGTGTCGGAGCCGGGGGAGCCCGAGGAGCCGCCGCAGCAGCCCCACTTGTGGTTCCAGTTGCGGTTCATGTCCGTGCCGACGTATGACGAACCGGAGTTGGGCTGCCGGTTCTTGCGCCAGCTGCGGTAGGAGCCGGTGGCGATGTCGTACTCGCCGCCGTCCGGGTTGAGGTCGGGCACGATCCAGATCTCGCGGCCGTTCACGGCGTTCGTGACCCGCGCGTCGCTGCCGTAGTCCTCGCCGAACTCGCGCAGCAGGTAGAGCGCCATCTCCACGGTGAGGTGCTCGCGCGCGTGCTGGTGGTGGGTGAACAGGACCTCGGGCTCGTTCTCGTCGGTCGCCACGTTGTCGCTGATCTTGACGGCGACGATGTCGCGTCCCTGATAGCTCTTGCCGATGACGCGCTTGCTCATGATGGACGGGTACTGGGCGATGCGCTGGTTGATCTCGGCCGTCATCTCGGCGTAGTTGTGGTACTTGGCGTCGGCCGAGGGGAAGTCGAACGGCTTGACGCCGGCCCTCGCCGAGCGGTCCGGCGGCCCGGGCAGGGCCGTGAGGGTGTGTCCGAGGGCGCGCAGCCGCTTCGCCTGGTCGGCGGTGGCGCTGACGACGATCGTGTGGTCGTCGACCTCGTCGACGGACACCCCGGTGGCGGCGACGGCCGTGCGGTCGGCGGCGCTGTCGGGGCCGTGGATGCGGTACTGCCGGGTGCGGTCCTCCTCACCGGCGGTGGCCGGCGCCGGCCGGTCGGCCGGCGGCGACGCGCTCGCGGTCAGGGGTGCTGCCAGGGCGAGGGCGACGACGGCCGCGAATGCGGCGGACCGTTTGCCCAGGGGGCTGATTCGCATGCAACTGCTCCTGAGGTGTGGGGGGTTGCTCAGTGCGGTGCGGGGTGTGGGTGCGCGGGGTACGGGTGTGCGCGTGTGCGGTCACGGCGGCGGTGGCTCGCGCGCTCATGGTGCGTCCCTGGCATGCTCCGGTCAATAGCAACTCCCGGCCATACGCCCGCGCGCCGGATGTCGAACACCTTGCCGGGCCCCTTGTGGGATCACCGGCGTCCGGCTTGGGTAACCCAGTCACATCGAGGGACGAGCGGGAAGGCGGCTGCGCATGTCAGGCACCACCGAAGAGAGCACGGGCGAGGCCATCTCCCGCCCGCGCAAGGCGAGCTGGCGGTACATCGGACCGGGCATCGTCGTGGCGGCGACCGGCGTCGGGGCCGGCGACCTGGTCGCCACCCTCGTCGCCGGCAGCAAGTTCGGCTACACACTCCTGTGGGCCGCCGTCATCGGCTGCCTCGTGAAGATCTCCCTGGCGGAGGCGGCCGGGCGCTGGCACCTCGCCACCGGGCGGACCCTTTTCGACGGCTGGCGCAGCCTGGGGTCCTGGACCACGGTCTACTTCGTCGTCTACGTCGTCATCTGGGGCTTCGTCTACGGCGCGGCCGCGATGTCCTCCAGCGCGCTCCCGCTGGACGCCCTGTTCCCGGGCACCATGGACCTCAAGTGGTGGGCCGTGCTGTGCGGCCTGGCCGGGCTGGTGTTCGTCTGGTTCAACCGGTACGCCGTGTTCGAGAAGGTCATGACGGTGCTGGTCGGCGTGATGTTCGTCGTCACCGTCTACCTGGCCGTCCGGGTGACCCCCAACCTCGGCGACGCCTTCGCGGGTCTCGCGCCGGTCCTGCCGGACGGCTCGCTGATCTACACGCTCGGCCTGATCGGCGGCGTCGGCGGCACCATCACGCTGGCCGCGTACGGCTACTGGGTCAACGCCAAGGGCTGGACCGACACCGGATGGATGAAGGTGATGCGCCTGGACAACCGCGTCGCCTACATCACGACCGGCATCTTCGTCGTCGCCATGCTCTTCGTCGGCGCGGAGCTGCTGCACTCCTCCGGCATCGCGCTGGCCAAGGGCGACAAGGGTCTGCTCGACCTGAGTGACGTCCTCGCGGACCGCTACGGGACGGCCACCGCCAAGCTGTTCCTCATCGGCTTCTTCGCCACGTCCTTCACCTCGCTGATCGGTGTCTGGCACGGCGTGAGCCTGATGTTCGCCGACTTCGTCTCCAACTACCGCAAGAGGGGCGAGGCGACGACGGGCGCGGAGGTGGCGTCCGGCAGCCGGGAGAAGTCGCTGCCGTTCCGCGCGTACCTGCTGTGGCTCACCTTCCCGCCCATCGCGCTGCTCTTCCTGGACCAGCCGTTCGGCCTGGTGATCGTCTACGGCGTGATCGGCGCGTTCTTCATGCCCTTCCTCGCGCTCACCCTGTTCTGGCTGCTCAACTCCTCCCGGACACCGGCCCAGTGGCGCAACGGCATCCTGAGCAACACGATGCTGGTGGGGGCGGGCCTGCTGTTCGTGGTGCTGTGCGTGCAGCAGGTGCGGGACCTGCCCTGGTGAGCTCAGCGGGGTGCCACGAGGGCTCGTGCCGCCGGGGAACGGCGGCACGGGCCCTCGTCGGTCGACGTGCTGTTACGGCAGGTTGTGGACGTGCGGGCCGACGGCGTTGGACCAGGCGTTGCCGGCCGCCGCGTCCCAGTTGGTGGACCAGGTCATGGCGCCGCGCAGGGCCGGGTACGTCTTCGAGGGCTTGAACGAGCCGCAGTTGGTGCCGCGGGTCAGGCAGTCCAGCGCGTTCCTCACGACGGACGGGTCGACATAGCCGCTGCCCGCCCCGCGCGTCGATGCGGGGACGCCGAGGCCGACCTGAGAGGCGTCGAGGCCGCCCTCCAGCTGGATGCAGGCGAGCGCCGTGAGGAAGTCCACCGAGCCCTGCGCGTACACCTTGCCGTCGCAGCCGAGCATCGAACCGCTGTTGTAGTACTGCATGTTGACCACCGTGAGGATGTCCTTCACGGCGAGCGCGGTCCTGAAGTACTCGGTGCCGGTGTTCTGCATGTCGATGGTCTGCGGCGCCATCGTCAGCACCAGGGACGAGCCCGCCTTCTGGGAGAGCTGGCGCAGCGCCTTGGTCAGGTACGTGGCGTTGATGCCGTGCTCCAGGTCGATGTCGACACCGCTGAAGCCGTACTCCTGCATCAGGGCGTACGCGCTGTCGGCGAAGGCCGTCGCGGAGGCGTCGCTGTTGATGGTGACGTTGCCCTTCTCGCCGCCGACCGAGATGATCACCGACTTGCCCGCCGCCTTCTTGGCGGCGATGTCCGCCTTGAAGTCGGCGACGGAGGAGTAGCCGACGGCCGGGTCGAGGTTGAAGGTGATCCGGCCCGGGGTGGCCGTGGAGTCCGCGAACGACACGGCGATGATGTCGTACTGCGCCGGCACGTCACGCAGCTTCTGCACCCTCGCGCCGTTGTCGAAGTTCTGCCAGTAGCCCGTCAGGGCGTGCCGGGGCACGGCTGGGTTGCCCGGGTTGCCGCCGGGGGCCGTGGTCCCGGTGACCGCGGCCGACTTCGCGGATTCGCCCGCCGCGTTCGTCGCCGTCACCTGGAACCGGTACGCGGTGTTCGCGGCCAGGCCGGTCACCGTGGCGGACGTGCCGCTCACGGACTGGACCCTGACTCCGTCGCGGTACACGTTGTAGCCGGTCGCGCCGGTCACCGCCCGCCAGTTCAGCGCCACGGAGGAGGACGTCACGGTCCCGACGGTCGGTGCGGCCGGGGCGGCGGGGACGACCGGGTCGGGGTCGGAGCCGCCTCCGCCGTCGGGGCCGAAGACGCTCATGTCGTCGGCGTGGTAGGCGGCCTGGCCGTACCAGCCGTGGGTGTAGACGGTCACCGAGGTGGTGTTCGCGCCCGTGGTGAAGGAGGTGGACAGCTGGGTCCAGCCGTCGGTCGCGGGCGTCCAGGTGGACACGTCGTTCGTGCCGGTGCCGCTCGCGCCGAGATAGGCGTAGCCGCCCTGCACCCAGGCGCTCAGCCTGTACGTCGAGTTGGGTTTCACGGTCACGGCCTGGGTGCACTTGGCGTTGTCCTGGCCGGTGGGCGTCGCCTTGAGAGCCGATGCGCCGCCGTGCACGGGGGAGGAGACGGCGGTCCCGCTGCCCGCGGAGCAGCTCCATCCGGCGAGTCCCGCCTCGAAGCCCGCGTTCCTGGCGACGTTGACGTCGGCAGCCTCCGCGGTGCCGGTCGTGCCCATGAGACCGAGTCCGGTGCCGACGGCCAGCGCCAGTCCGGCGCCTAGCCATCTGCGTGCGCGTGTGGTGCGGTCCACTTGCAGCCTCCGGTGGGGGAGTTGGGGGGTGTGGAGGATCCGGCGCCGAGACCCGGAACGGTGGCCACCGTGGAGGTACAAGTTGGTCCAGACCAATTGTGTTGTCAAGGCCTATGGCGTGAAGGCGGTTTCCGGGCCGCCCGTTTCAGTCCCCTTCCTGAAGCCGGTCGGCCGCCCACCCCGCCACGCAGCCGAGTGCCGGCACGGCATGGGACATCAGCACCCCCTCGGCGGTCAGGTGACGCCACTGGACCGCGACGTCGAGGACCTGGGCCGCCACGGGGACGGACAGAGCCACCGTCAGGTGGCGGACGGTCACGCACCGGAAGGGCGGCCGGTGCAGCCGCGCGGCGGCCCAGACGGACAGCACGACGCACAGCGCGTTCGGCAGGTGGCTCAGCAGCAGCCGCCCGCCGAAGGACCCGAGCCCGGCCGGGGGCGCCGAGGGTGTCGTACACCAGGGTGACCTGGTGACCTTGATACCGGCCCCGAGCTCGACCTTGTCGGAGCCGAACCTGCCCACTCGGCACCGGGTTTCCAGTCCTTCTTGACGGCCACCGACGCGGCGTCGGTGAAGGTCGTCGTGACCTCTGGTCGTTGTCGTCGACCTTGCCGTTCGCCGTTGACGTCGTCCCCGGCGCTGAAGGTCCGGCGTGGCCGGTGGACCCCATCAAGGGCCCAAAGGGGGCTGTGGGCCTGGCAATTCGTCCGGTGTGACGGGAGTCGGCAAGTGACGACTTCGTCCGCCTTTGGCTGGGCGTGAGGAGCACGGGTTGCCGGCGGGGGACCTGAAAGGTGTTCTCTGCCTCACAGGACGTGGTTAGAGTGCTGATGCAGCAGCACGAGCAGTGAGGAAGCGGTCGCCGTGCGTTCGGCGACCGGATTCGAACGGGGAAACGAGCGTGCAGACCGCGATCGCTGTCACCAGTGCTGACCTGGTGCTACCACCCACCGACCAACACACTCCCACCGCCGCGCTGTTGCCGCCTCCGCACGCGCAGTCCCTCGACGCCGCGCTCGTCGACATGCAGGTGCTGCTGGACCAGCACGGCTATGTGGTGGCGCCGTACCCCGACTCGATCCCCGTCGCCCACGAACGCAGGCTGCACACCGTGCGCTCCGTCCTGGAGAGCGACCGCATCGCCCTGATGAAGCTGGCGCTGCCGCCGCTCGGTGTGGCGGTGCTCGTCCGCCAGTTGCGCCAGTTGTCGGTCTGCGACTTCGGCGCGGGCATCGTCGCCTCCGCGGTCCGGCTCCTCGCGCACTACGTCTACGCCGGGGCCCTGCTGAACTCCGTCGCCAGGCTCGACCGGGTGCCGGTGAGCCTCACCTCGCACGCCAAGTCGTGGGTGCCGGGCTCCCAGTTCGCCGTCCTGGCCAATCCGCGGCCGCACCTGATCAGGATCGGCGGCGGAGAGCTCGCCGGGCCCGAGTTCGGCAACCGGCTGATGGTCGCGAAAGGGCAGTTGCAGAGCGAGTGGGTCACCGCGACGCTCGCCCCCGCATGGCGCTGCCAGTCGCTGCACGAGGCGGCGCTGCCGGGTGATTCGCCCCGCTGGTGGGGCACCTCGAAAATGATCGAATTCGCCGCCTACCTGCCCGACATCACCCTTGTCCATCAGCTCGTCTCGTCGGTCAAAAGGGAGAAGTGCTCCTGGTGCGGCCTTGAAATCATCGGTGACCGCTGTGGATTCTGTTCGGCGCCGCTCGCGCGTGCGGAGAACCGAACCCCGAGCCCCGCTGCCCCGAGCCACGAAATGCCTGTGCGTCCAGGGTCGTAGCCGTACCAGGGCGGTCGTCCGGACTCGGTGACGGGAGAGATCCCGGAAACGGAACCGGCCGTCCCCGCACCGTCCGCCAACCGTCCGTCTCCCCACGAGGTCGTCCCGCTCATGAATTCACGGCAGCGCCGCGGTGTCATTCTTCTGCTCCTGTCCGTCCTGTGCGCCTTCGGCGCGTTCGTCGGCGTGCTTTCGGTGATCAGCGATGTGAATTCCAAGGTCGGGCCGGAAGCGACGGCCTACCGGATCAGGTCGGACGTCGCGCCGTACACGGAACTCCAGCCGAGCCAGTTCGAAAAGATCACGATGCCCGAGCGCTGGCTCTCCCCGAGTGCGGTCACCGACATATCCGCGGTCGAGGGGAAGATCGCCGTCACCCAGCTGCGCAAAGGGTCGCTGCTGCAGGTCGACATGATGGTCGAGCGCCCCGCCCTGGGGAACGGCGAGCAGGAGATCGCCATCATGATCGACGCGGCCACCGGTGTCGCGGGCAAGATCACCCCCGGCGATCTGGTCAACATCTTCGCGACCTTCGACGACGAGGGGCAGGGCAAGGGCCAGGTCGCCGAGTCCCGGATCATCGTCCCCAACGCCAAGGTCATCGACGTCGGCAGGCTCACCGCCCTGGAGCCCAGGGTCGACGACCGCGACGCCACCGCGACACAGGCCGTGCCCATCACCTTCGCCCTGAACACCCAGGACGCCCAGCGCGTGGCGTTCGCCGAGTCGTTCGCCGTCCACGTACGCCTGGCCCTGATCGCCAAGGGCAGTCCGACCACGCTTCGTCCGGGTGAAGGCACGTACACCCTCGACGAGGACAGGAACAAGTGAGGGCCGGATGACCACACGCATCCTCCCGGCCGTCGGCGACGCCGACGCCACTCGATCCATCACCACCCTGCTCAGCCAGCTGCCCGAGGCCGAACCGGCCGCGCCGGTGCCCGATTCGACCTCACTGCTCGACACGCTCGCGCGCCTGGCGGGCGAGTCGCTGGACGAGCTGCCCGAGGTCGTGCTGGTGCACGAACGGATCGGGCCGGTGCCGGCGCTGGAGCTGATCCGGGAGGTGGCGCTGCGCTTCCCCGCGGTCGGCGTCGTCCTGGTCACCGCCGACGCGAGCCCCGGACTGTACTCGGCGGCCATGGACTCCGGCGCGCGCGGACTGGTCGCGCTTCCGCTCTCGTACGAGGAACTGACCCAGCGCGTCCAGGCCGCGGCCACCTGGTCGCTCGGCGTGCGCCGCCATCTCGGCCACAGCGGCGACGTGTTCACCGGACCCGGCGGGGTCGTGGTGACCGTGTCCGGGGCGAAGGGAGGCGTCGGCACCACGCTCGCCTCGGTCCAGCTCGCGCTGGCCGCCCGCGCCTCGGGCATGACGACGGCGCTGGCGGACATGGACCTGCAGGCCGGTGACGTGGCCTCCTACCTGGACGTGCAGTTCCGGCGGTCGATCGTCGACCTCGCCGGCATCCAGGACATATCGCCCCGCGTGCTCCAGGACGCCGTCTTCACCCACGACACCGGCATCGGACTGCTGCTCGCCCCCGCCGACGGAGAACGCGGCGAGGAGGTCGACGACCGGGCGGTGCGCCAGGTCGTCAGCGCCCTGCGCAACCGCTACGAGGTCGTGGTCGTCGACTGCGGCACCCAGATGAACAGCGCCAACGCGGCGGCCGTCGAGATGGCCGACACGACCGTGCTGGTGACGACCCCGGACGTGGTGGCGGTCCGGGCCGCCAAGCGCATGGTCCGGCTCTGGGACCGGCTGCAGATCCGCAAGGCCGAGGAGACGATCACGCTCGTCAACCGGTTCACACGCAACACGGAGATTCAGCCCGCCCTGATCGAACGGATCACCGGCACCCGCGTCGCGCGATCCGTCGTCCCCGCGAACTTCAAGGAACTGCAGGGCGCCGTCGACGCCGGCCGCATGCAGGACCTGGAGGCCAAGTCCGCGGTGAAACAGGCGCTGTGGGGCCTCGCGGGCGAGCTGGGCATCGTCAAGGCGCCCGAAGGGAAGGAGAAGGCGGGCAGGTTCCGGGGCGACCGGGGCTCCATCGGCGTACGCCGCCGGCGAGGCGGCCGTCTCAAGGGGGAGAGTTGAGCGATGCGCCCGCTGAGCGCACCACCGAGCACGGGACGGACCGGTACCGCGCCGGACCGTGACCCGCGGTCGCCGCAGCCTCCGCGGGCCCGCGGTCGCCGCGGCGACCGGGGGCAGGTGGCGGTCGAGTTCCTGGGCATGCTGCCGCTCATCGCGGCCGTCTGCGTCCTGCTGTGGCAGTCGGCCCTGCTGGGCTACACGTACGTCCGCGCCGGCAACGCGGCCGACGAGGGCGCGCGGCAGGGAGCGGCCGACGCCTACGGGCAGTCGTCGCAGCAGCGGTGCCGGTCCGCGGCCCGCGAGGACCTGGGCAGCTGGAACGGGGACATCGCCTGCGGCCCCGCGTCCGGCGGGATGTACGCGGCCGATGTGACGCTCAAGGTCCCCGTCCTGTTCCCCGGCTTCGTCGACCTCCCCTTCGAGGTCGAGGGCCACGCCAGTGCGGTGGACGAGGGGGCTGCGCCGTGAGGGGGGCGAAGAGGAGCGACCGCGGGCAGGTGGCGCTGGAGTTCGCGGGATTCCTGCCGCTGCTGCTGATCCTCGCGCTCGCCGCCGTCCAGCTCGGCGTCGCCGCCTACGCCACCGCCCAGGCGGGCACGGCCGCACGGGCCGCCGCACGCGCCGAGAGCGACGACAACGGGCGGACGGACGGCGGCCACGCGGGCCGCAGCGCCGTCAGCGACTGGCTGTCCGACGGCCCGGGGGACTTCGACTACAGCGCACGGCCGGGAGGCGGCGAGGTGACCGCCACCGTCCGGGTCAGGATCCCCTCCGTCGTGCCCGGGATCGGCGACTGGGGCTACGCCGAGCGCAGTTCCACCATGCCCAAGGACTGAGACCGCCGTACGCCGTACGCCAAGGAGTCGCACATGAGCCTGCGGGCACGCATCACGGCCCCCGAGGACCGAGGGGGCGGACGGGACGACGGCCATCTGGTGGCCACGTACCGGGCCAAGCTGCTCGAGGAGATCGACCTCGCGGAGATGTCGGGGCTGGCCGCGGCCGAACGCCGGGCGCGGCTGGAGCGTGTGCTCGGGCACATCATCAGCCGTGAGGGGCCGGTCCTCTCCGCGTCCGAGCGCTCCCAGCTCATCCGCCGGGTCGTGGACGAGGCGCTCGGCCTCGGCGTACTGGAACCGCTCCTGGAGGACGCGTCGATCACCGAGATCATGGTGAACGGGCCGGACCAGATCTTCGTGGAGCGCGGCGGCCGCGTGGAACTGCTGCCGCTGCGCTTCGCCTCCACCGAGCAGCTGATGCAGACGATCGAGCGCATCGTGTCGACGGTCAACCGCAGGGTCGACGAGTCCCACCCGATGGTCGACGCCCGCCTGCCGACGGGCGAGCGCGTCAACGTCATCATCCCGCCGCTGTCGCTTTCCGGCCCCACGCTCACCATCCGGCGCTTCCCTCGCGCCTTCACGCTGTCGGAGATGATCGGTTTCGGCTCGCTCGACGAGCACATGCTCCATCTGCTCTCCGCGCTCGTCCAGGCCAGGCTGAACATCATCGTCTCGGGAGCGACCGGCACCGGCAAGACGACCCTGCTCAACGCGCTGTCCGGACTCATCCCGCAGGGCGAGCGGGTCATCACCATCGAGGACTCGGCGGAACTGCAGCTCCAGCAGCAGCACGTGATCCGCCTGGAGTCCCGCCCGGCGAACGTCGAGGGCAAGGGCCGGATCACCATCCGCGACCTGGTGCGCAACTCCCTGCGCATGCGTCCCGACCGCATCGTCGTCGGCGAGGTCCGCGGCGGCGAGACCCTCGACATGCTCCAGGCGATGTCGACCGGTCACGACGGATCGCTCGCCACCGTCCACGCCAACAGCGGCGAGGACGCGCTGATGCGGCTGCAGACGCTGGCCTCCATGTCCGAGGTGAAGATCCCCTTCGAGGCGCTGCGCGACCAGATCAACAGCGCCGTCGACTGCATCGTGCAGCTCACCCGGCACGCCGACGGCGCACGCAAGATCAGCGAGATCGCGGTCCTCCACTCCCGGGGCCAGGAGCCGTACCGGCTGGCCACCGTCGCCCGCTTCGACGCCCGGCCGATGGGCGCGGACGGACGCATCCACGGAACGTACGAGCACTTCCCCCTGCCACGGCGCATCGCCGACCGGCTCTTCATGGCGAGCCAGCCCGTCCCGCAGGCCTTCGGCGTCGCCGCGCACGAGGACCAGCTCGCCGTCCGAGAGGCCAAGTAGGGAGCGCGCATGACCAGTACCGCACTGCTCACGATCGGCGGCACGCTGCTGTGCGGCCTGCTCGGGGTGATGGGCGTCCACGCCTGGTCCTCGGGCCTTTCGCGGCACCAGACGCTGCTCGACCGGCTCTCCCACACCGGCGGCACCGAGGAGACCGGCGGCCGCCGGCGGCGCTTCCGGGCCGTCGACCGCAGACTGCGGGGGACCGGCCTCGGCAGGAAGATCGAGCTGCGCCTCGCCGCGACCGGTCTCGACCTGACGCCCGGCGAGTTCTTCGTGTACATGGTCGCCGGAACGGCCGGCCTGTGGATCACGGCGCAGACACTCTTCGCGTCCTTCTTCGGACCCATCGCGGGACTGCTCGGCATCTGGGCCGCGTTCGCCTTCCTCAACTGGCAGCGCACCAAACGCACCGAGAAGTTCATCAACCAGCTGCCCGAGCTCTCCCGCATCCTCGCCAACGCCACCCAGGCCGGCCTCGCCCTGCGCACCGCCCTGTCCATGGCCGCCGAGGAGCTGGAGGCGCCGGCCGGCGAGGAACTGGGCCGGGTCGCCGACAAGCTGGCCGTCGGCCACTCCCTCGACGACGCCCTCGGAGAACTCGCCGAACGCCTCCCCTCCCGCGAACTCGTCGTGCTCGTCACCACCCTGGTCCTGTCCAACCGGGCCGGCGGCACCCTGGTCGGCTCCCTGCGCAACCTCACCGAGACGCTGGAGGAACGCAAGGAGACCCGGCGCGAGGTCCGCACCCAGCTGTCCCAGGTCAACGTGACCGCCTACGCGGTCCCCGCCATGGGACTCGGCGCGCTGTTGCTGCTCGACCGCGTGATGCCCGGCGCGATCGACCGCATGACCAGCTCGTTCATCGGCCAGGCCGCCGTCGTCGTCGCCCTCGTGCTCTACGGGCTCGGCGTCTTCGTCATCCGCCGGCTGTCCAAGATCGACGTCTGAGGAGGAGGCGCACCCCGATGATCGCATTCGGCCTGGCCCTCGCCGTGGCGCTCTGCGTCGTCGGAGCCTTCCACGGCATCCGCATGTACCGCGCCGACGCCAAGCTCCCCGGCGACCTCGCCGTCGCCCTGGAGGTCGGCGCCACCCGCACCACCGCGGTCGGCTCCGCCGTCGACCGCCTCGGCATGCGCTACGCACCCGCCGTGCTGCGGATGATGGGCCCCGCGCGGGTCAACAAGGTCCGCCGCAGGATCGACCTCGCCGGAAACCCCGGCGGCCTCACCATCGACCGGTACGCGGCCCGCCGCGCCGTCTACGCGTTCCTCGGTCTCTTCGGGGCCTTCGCCATGATCCTGCGCGGCCAGCCCCTCCTCGCCCTCTTCATGGTCGCGTTCGGGCTGTTCTGGGTGGAGGTCGGCATCCTCGCCGCCGTCCGGCAGCGCAAGGAGCAGATCGAGCGCACCCTGCCCGACTTCCTCGACGTCCTCGCCGTCGTGGTCAGCGCGGGACTCGGCTTCCGCGAGGCACTGGAACGCGTCGCCGACAAGTACGAAGGCCCCTGGGCCGACGAACTGCGCATCACCCTGCGCCACATGGACATGGGCGTCGGCCGCCGCAAGGCCTTCGACGAGCTCCGCCGGCGCAACGACTCGGAGCAGGTCGCCCAGTTCGTCACCGCCCTCCAGCAGGGCGAGGAGCTGGGCGCGCCGATCACCGAGACCCTGATCCAGATCGCCGCCGACATGCGCCGCACCGACGCCCAGAACGCCCGCCGCAGGGCGTCCAAAGCGGTCCCCAAGGCCACGCTGACCATCACGTCGATCATGGTCCCGGCGACCATGGTCCTCCTGGTCGCGGCCTTCGTCTTCGGTGCCGACGCCGACTTCAGCTCGGTCGGTGGCTGACACCGTGACGCCGTCGCCGCCGGAGGGGGGACCGCAGTGGCCCTGCACATCGGGAGGATAACGGGAGGCCTGGGACCGGCCTCCCTGGCCCGCGCCGCCGCCGATCCCGACCGGACGCCGACCCTGGCCCTCCAGATCAACGCCCTGCAGGCGCTGTGCCGCCAGGTCTTCGGCTTCCGGCTGGCGATGATCGGCCTGGCCACCCCGCTGGCACTGGGCGCGGCCAACCCGGGCGTGCCCACCTACCTGGTGGCCTCCGGCGTGCTCGTCACCTTCATGTTCTCCTACGGGCTCTTCCGGGACTGGGAACGCTGGGGACCGTTACTGCTCAGGCACCCCGCACTGCTCGCCCTCGACGCCCTCTTCGGCTCCCTCCTGCTCATCACGGCCGGTCCCGACAGCACCCTCGGCTATGTCACCGTCTGCACGCCGCTGCTCGCCGGGCTCGCCTACGGGTGGCGCGGTGCGGCCTTCTTCGCGTGCCTCCAGGCCCTGATCCTGTTCACCGTGTACGGCGCGGACTCCGACGCCGTCGCCACCGCGAACAACTCCCTGCTGCTGCCGGGCTTCTGCGTCGTCGCCGGCGCCGTAGGGGTCACCCTGCGGAATCTGCTCCTGCGCTTCGGCGCCGCGAGCCAGGCCCTCACCGAGGCCCGGGCCCGGCTCGCCGTCAACGAGGCGGTCGGCGGCGAACGCGCCAGGCTGGCCCGGGAGATGCACGACTCCGTCGCCAAGACCCTGCACGGCCTGGCACTCGCCGCCGACGGCCTCGCCTCCACGGCCGACCGCATGGACCCCCTCACCGTCAGGCACCAGGCCGAACTGGTCGCCCGCTCCGCGCGCCGCGCCGCGGCCGAGTCCCGCGAACTGCTCAGCGACCTGCGCCGCAGCGACGACCTCCACTCGGACGGGGTCGACGTCACCGAGGAACTGCACGCCGCGGTGGACGACTTCGCCCGGCGCACCGGCATCGGCGCGGAGTTCCGCAGGCTCGGTGGCCCGCCCGTACCGCCGGTCCCGCGCGCCGTCGCCCGGCAGATGCTCACGATCGCCGGCGAGGCGCTGGAGAACAGCGGCCGCCACGCCCACGCCACCCGGGTGCGGGCGGAAACCGGGATCGTCGACGGCATGCTGCGCATCAGCGTCCTCGACGACGGCACCGGCCTGCCCGCGGGAACGACGCTCGACTCCCTGCGCAAGGCCGGCCACTTCGGCCTCGTCGGGATGGTCGAACGCGCGGCGGGCATCGGCGCCCGTATCCGTATCGGGCGCGGCACGACGGCCGCGGGCACCGAGGTACGCCTCGACCTGCCGCTGGCGGCCGTTCTGCCCGGGGACGGCCCGCCCCCGGACCGGCCCGGCCCCTGACACCGCACCCCCACCCCATCGCCACGAAGCACCGACCGAGAGGAGGCCGCACGATGCCGGACGAGAGTTCACGCACGTCGGGTCAGTTCATCGCCCCCCACGCCTCGCAGCACACGTCGTCGCACGCCACTCCGCTCCACTCGGACCCGCCGGGCGGGGCCGAGGGTCATGGTCCGCAGTCCGCCCCGCCCTTCCCTCCACCGGCACCCCTGCGCGTGGTGGTCGCCGACGACAACCCGGTCGTCAGAGCCGGGCTGACGGTCCTGCTCGGCGGGCGGGACGACATCCACGTCGTCGCCGAGGCCGCCGACGGCAGGCAGGCGATGGAAGCGGCCGAGCGGCACCGGCCCGACGTCATCCTGCTCGACGTCCGCATGCCCGGCGTCGACGGCATCTCGGCCCTGCCCCATCTGGTGCAGGCGGCACCGGTGATGATGCTGACGTACAGCCGGGAGAGCGCGGTCGTGCAGGAGGCCCTGCGACTGGGGGCGGGCGGCTACCTCGTGCACGGCGAGTTCACCGCGGACCAGCTGGTCGCCGCCGTACGGGACGTGAGGGAGGGCCGCGCCCATTTCACGGCGACCGCGGCGAACGCGCTCCTGGCCGAGTTCCGCGTCGGCCACGCGCCCGGCCCGCGGGGCGGGCAGCCGTTGCCGGACGGACTCGGCACGGCGTACGCACCACCAGCTCCGCCCCCGGGCGGCCATCCGGCCCCGCCGCCGCATCCGGCCGCTCCGATTGTCTCGACTTCACGGAATCCGGGCGAAGATGCTTCGCATCTGCAATCGAATATGGGACAGTCGTCCGTGCGGCACGGGGGTGACGCCGGGTCTTCGGCCGGCGTGCCCCAACCTGCCTGTGACAAGGACCGGTTCGGCCTGAGTTCGAGGGAGGCGGAGGTGATGGACCTGATCGCGTCGGGCATGAGCAATCAGCAGATCGCCGCCACCTGCTTCATCAGTGAGAAGACGGTCAAGAACCACATCAATCGCATCTTCGCGAAGCTGCACAGTGTCAGCAGGAGCGAGGCGATCGCCGTGTGGATCGGCACGGCACGCGGCGATCGCGTTCCGGGGAGGGGCCGTGGCTGAACACGGCAGGACCCGGCGCGTTGTCTGGGCCCAGGATTGGGCCCTGGGGCCCTCCTCGGAGACCGTGCCCCCAGCGTACGTTTCCGGCGTCGCACGAGAGACGTACGAGTCGGCCGGCCATCGGCCGGCCGAACCCGGAGGGGGACGACATGTCGAACGACACGCTGCTGAAGGCCGCGGTCGGCACGCAGGTCCGCGTCAACGGCTGGAAGAACACCGTCGTCAGCCGCATGACGGACCGCGAGCGCTCCAAGGGGCAGACCGCGCTGGAGTACCTGGGCATCATCATGGTGGTCGTCGTGATCATCGGTGCGATCGTGGGCACGGGCATCGGCGGCAAGATCACGGCAAAGATCAACGAGCAGATCGACAAGATCAAGGCCGGCTGAGCCGCTTGGCGGAACGCAGCACGAAGGACCAAGGGCAGGCATTCCCCATCTATGTGGTGATGGTGGGGAGCCTGCTCTTCCTCGCGTTCGCCTTCTTCGCAGTGGGTCAGGCGTCGGCCACCAGGAACACCGCGCAGGGCGCGGCGGACGCCGCGGCGCTAGCGGCGGCACAGGACGCTCGGGAGAAGCTCTCGGCCGAGTGGCTCGACTCCCTCGCAGACCCGACCAGGTGGCAGGACATCTTCGACGGCAAGGCGGACATCACTGCGTCGTGCGGGGCGGCAGCCCAGTTTGCCGCGAAGAACGGCGCTGTTCTCGACGGGGAACGCTGCTACAGCACGTTCGAGCCGTGGGGGCTGACGTTCACCGCGGACGTCAGGACGCAGAAGCCCATCGGCGACTCGATCATCCCCGGCACGGAGAGCGAGTACGCCACGGCCGACGCCAAGGCCGCGGTCAAGCCTCGGTGCACGTTCGAGCTCGCCGACGACGCCCAGGTCCTTCCCACGCTCACCTGCAAGACCAAGAGCTGGGACCTCGAGGACGACCCGACGGACCTGCCTGACGCGAAGGACCTCTTCGACGTCCAGTTGGTTGATTGACAGCGAACGACGAGAGAAGGAACGCGATTCATGAGCATTCGGCGCATCCTGAAGGCCCGCAGGGGGGCGGCAGCGGTGGTGATGACCGCCACCCTGGCCCTCACAGTGGCCGGCTGTGGAGGGAACGGGGACAAGAAGGAGGAGCCGCCGAGCTCGTCCAGCAGCAAGCCGTCCGACAAGGGGGACAAGGGCTCCGGTGGCGCCTCGGCTCAGCCGGACACCAGCAAGGTGATCGCCACTTCCCAGGGGCCGAGCGGACTCGTTCTCACGATCAACTCGATCCAGCGCGATTCCGGTGGCTTTGTCACCGTCAACGGCCAGGTGGAGAACACGGGCTCTGCGGCTTTCTACGAAACGCCCGCCTGGCGGGGGACAGAGCAGGAACTTCAAGGCGGTGGCCAGTCCGTAGGGGGCGCCACGCTGGTCGACAAGGTGGGCAAGAAGCGCTACTACGTGCTGCGTGACACCGAGGGACGTTGCTTGTGCACCTCCGGATTCACCCAAGTCGACGCCGGCAAGAAGCTGCCCGTCTTCATGCAGTTCCCGGCACCTCCGGACACCACGACGGAAGTGGACTTCCAGTTCCCCACGTTCCCGACCGTCTCGGTCGAGATCTCCGGGTGAGTGCCGCCATGACCCACACCCCCGTGCGCCGGCCGTCCACCCGTATCGCACTCACGTCGTTCACCGCCGCGGCCCTCCTCGTCGGCTCCCATGTCCTGTCCGCGACCGAAGCGCTGGCCGACGACAAGCCGAGCGTGCCGCCGGGTACCGAGGCGTCGGCCTCACCGCCCGTCGAGGTGGACGCGGACGACCCGGGCCTCAAGATGGTCGACGGCGCCACGCTCGCCCCGGCCAAGGTGCTGGACATCAAGTCCGTCATCGAGTCCGAGGGCGGTGAGGAGCGCCGGGAGGACACCAACTCGGACGTGAAGTACGCCCTCCAGGCCGAGGTCCTCTTCGGCAAGGACAGCGCGAAGCTCAGTCCCGCGGCGAACGGCCGGATCCAGGCCATCGCCAACGAGATCAAGAAGGAGAACGCGAAGCAGGTCCGCATCTTCGGGTTCACCGACAACCTCGGCTCCTCCGCCCACGGCGACGTCCTGTCGAAGCAGCGGGCGGACGCCGTGCACTCGGTCCTGTCCAAGGCGCTGAGCGACGCGGGGATCACCTACGAGGTCCGCGGCTACGGCGAGCAGTTCCCGATCGCGGACAACTCCAACGAGGAGGGCCGCACCAAGAACCGGCGCGTGGAGGTCTCCTACCCCCGCGGCGGCTCCCAGGGCTGACGCCGCACTGGCCGTGCCGCGCGCTACGACGCGGCCCGGCTCCGTGCGTCACCGGCCATGGGAGGCGATCCGCTCAGGAGCCCTCACCTGAAGGCCGCCACGTTGCGCATCGCCCACCCGGCGAACGTGCCGGGCTCGCGGCCGAGGACGCGTGCGACGTCCGGGCTCACCCGCTGTTCCTCGGGCGACGGATCGCCCAGGATGCCGAGCGTCGCCTCCACGACCGGCTCGGGCATGAACCGCAGCATCTGCTGCCGCGCCTCCGTACGGCTCTGCTCGACGAACCGCACCTCCTCGCCCAGCGCGTTCCCGATCGTCGCGGCCTGCTGTCGAGGCGACACCGGCTCCGGCCCGGTCAGCACGTACGTGGCGCCGCCGTGGCCCGGTTCGCGCAGTGCGGCCCCGGCGACCGCGGCGATGTCGTCGGGGTCGACGGCCGGCAGTGCGACGTCACCGAACGGCGCGGTCACCGTCCGCCGCGTGCGGACGGTCTGCGCCCACTGGAAGGCGTTGGAGGCGAAACCGCCCGGTCGCAGCACCGTCCATTCCAGCCCCGATCCCTTGACGCCGTCCTCGAACTCAGCGGAGTGGCGGCCCGTTCCGACTCCCTGGGAGGACAGGAAGACGACCCGGCGGACGCCACCGGACCGCGCCGCGTCGAGGACGGCTCCCGCATCGATGCCGGCGGCCTGCATGTCGCCGGAGTACATCAGGAACAGCGCGTCGGCCCCGTCGAACACGGGCTTGAGACTCTCCGGCTCGGCCAGATCGGCCCGCCGGTGCCGTACCCCGGCCGGCACGTCCGGCGGCGCCGACCCCCCGCGTGAGAGCGCCGTCACCTGCTCGCCCGCTTGGGCGAGTGCCCGTACGAGCGGGCTACCGACATTGCCCGTCGCACCAGTTACCACCATCACGTAATCGCTCCCCGTCGTCGGGTTCTCTGCGGACTGAAGGAAGCTATCGGCGCGGGGACAGTAGGTACCTAGAGGAAAGCAATGGGGAGAGGGGCTCGTTGTGACCGACAGCACAATCCATGGGGCAGGTCCGGGAGTTGACCCGGAACAGGCCTGCCCCATCGCACCCGTGGTCGACCTCGTCTTCAGCCGCTGGACCACGCCGATCCTGTGGGCGCTCCACACCTACGGCCGGCACCGCTTCGTCGAGCTGGAGCGCCGCATCACCACCATCACGCCCAAGGTGCTGACCCAGCGGCTGCGGCAACTGGAGCGCGACGGGCTCGTCGTGCGCACGTACCACCCCGAGGTGCCCCCGCGGGTGGAGTACGAGATCAGCGAGCTGGGACGCACCCTGGCACCGCTGTTCGCCACGCTCGCCGAGTGGTCGGCCCTGCATCTGGACAAGGTGGAGCAGGCGCGGGCGGAGCACGACGCACGCGAGCCGGTCCGCGCCCGCCGGAGGTGACCCGGCCCAACCCCTGGTCGCGACAAGCGCGTTGAGCCCTGCGGTGGGCCCCTGGGCCCATGACGGGCATCCCTGCCGCCCGTAGCTTCACAGCCATGTCCGTACTGGGGGACGCGCGCCGACACGGCCGCAGGCTGCTGCGGGGGATCATCCCCCGGACCGATGCGCGGCTGCTCGGGCTGCGCAGGCGCCGTCGGCACGACCGTGGTCAGACGACGCTGGAGTACGTGGGGCTGGGCCTGGTGGTCGTGGCGATCATCGGCTCACTGGTGGCCACCGGGATCGGCGCCGAGCTGACGCAGAAGATCAGCGCGCAGGTCTGCCGGCTCACCGGCGGCGGGGACTGCGGCGACGGCGGGCGGCAGAGCGAGGCGCAGGCCGGCAGACCGGCGGAGGACGGCCCCGCCGACCTGCCGGCCGACGACACCTCCGTGCCCAGGACCCCCGAGCAGATCGTCTACGAGAAGGCCCTCGAGGAGCTCCAGGACGCCCGGGCCGCCGAGAAGGCCGACCGGGACAAGGCGGTCCGGGCCGCCAAGGAACTGGCCAGGATCCTCGCCGACGAACTCGGCATCACCGACGCCCTCGACTGCATCACCGAGGGCGACATGGGGGCGTGCACCGAGACGCTGATCAATGTGCTGCTCAGCCTCGTGGGCGGCGCGGTCGGCAAACTCGCCGCCAAGTACGGAGCGCCGTGGAAGTGGAAGAAGGCGTACGAGCTCATCCAGCGGCTCAGGAGACACGGCGGCGACCTCTACGACGGGCTGACCGGTCTCCTCAAGAACCGCAAGCGTGTCAAGGACGCGGAGAAGGCGCTCGAGGACGCCGAGAAGAAGTACGACCCCCATCAGAAGAAACCGGACCGGGACGAACCGAACGACAGACCCACGACCTGCCCCGTCCGGCACAGCTTCCTGGCCGGCACACCCGTCCTGCTCGCCGACGGACGCCGGGTGCCGATCGAGACCGTGCGCACCGGGATGCGCGTGGCGGCCGCTGACCCCGGTACGGGGGAGAGCGTCGGCAGGCGGGTCAACCGGACGTTCACGACGTACGACGACAAGGAGTTCACCCGGCTGACCGTGCGGACGGCGTCCGGCCCCGCCGTCGTCACCGCCACCGACACGCACCCGTTCTGGCTCGCCGGTGAGCACCGCTGGGAAAACGCCGGTGACATCCGGCCCGGCGCCCGGCTGCGCACCGAGACCGGCGGCAGCCTCACCGTGCTGGCGGCCCGGCACCACGTGCAGCGGCAGACGACGTACGACCTCGCCGTGGCCGGCGTGCACACGTACTTCGTCGGAGTGGGGCCCGCCAGTGCCCTCGTGCACAACAACGACTGCGACATGTCCGCCGAGGAAGTCGACGCGGCGCGGAACCCGGACGTCGGCGAAGGGGACCCGAAGAAGTTCAAGGACCACTTCCTGCGGCACAAGAAGCTCGTCGAGGACGCTCTCGGCACGACGTACAAGAAGCTCAAGGAGGACGGCCCTCACTTCCGCGAGGACATCGCGAACGCGATCAAGGACGGCACGTTCGAACTCGTCGGCAAGGGCACGTTGAAGAAGGGCGAGCCGGAGGGGCTGATCTATCGTGGCAAGGGCGTGACGATCGTCCTGCGGGAGAACGGTGACTTCTGGACCGCCCTCACGACCGGCGAGGGCCTGGACACCGGGATCCGGATCACCGAGAAGGTGCCGAAGAAGAAGGGCTGACCTCATGAGCAGCATGGCACGCGAGGTCGCTTCGATGCTCACGGGACGCCGGGTGCGTGACGTCCTCGTCCCGGGCTGGATCGACCGGGACGACTCCGTCCCCGAGTTCCGGCCGCAGCCGCTCGTCGTGTGGCTGCGGCTCGACGAGGGCCTGGTGCGGCTCGCGTCCGAGGGCCAGTACGACCACCTGACCGCCCGGCGGGTCACGGCCGCCGACTGGTCCGACGTGGAGCTGCTGGCCGAGGCCGAGGACGAGGTCGTGCTGGCGTCGTACGGCGAGCAGCTGTTCGGCGACGGCAGGGACGAGTGGAATTGCACGGCCGTACGGGCGTACGTGTCGGGCCCCCGACACGCGGGCGGCACGCGCACCCCGGTCATCCGGGGCCTCGCGCTCGACTTCGCCGGTGGGCGCAGCCTGTTCCTGGACCCGGCCTGGACCTTCGGCATCCGTATGGGGAACAGGGCGGACGAGGCCGACTGGGTGGTGAAGCACGGCGGCGACACGGTGCTGGAGTCGCTGCGTCCTCCGGTGCCCGCACACGGCTAGAGCGCGCGGGGCGGAGGGCATGGGCCCGTGGGCCCATGTGCCGTGCGCCTTCGGGTTGTTAGCGTGCCGCCCACATCGGCGAGCGGGGTGGGCGCAATGAACTCGGGGATCCGGGCCAGGGCGGCACGGCGCGTCGCGACGGCCGCGCTGGCCGTCGCGCTCGCGGCAGGGACGGCCACCGCCTGCGAGGAGGAACCGCGGGGCGGGGGCGACGGGAAGGCGGCCGACGCGTCCGCACCCCCGTCCGCCGCGGCCGGGAAGGGCACCGCACCCACCCCGTCCGGCTCCGCCGCGCCGCCCGCCGCCGAGCCCCCGAGCAGGGGCAGAACCCTCACCGGGGCCGAGTTGGCCGAGGCCGCACTGGCCACCGGCGACGTGCCCGGTTACGAGGTCACGCCCCTCCAGGGCGGTGACGAGCCCGGCACGGAGAAGGCCGACGAGCCGGCCTGCGCCCCGCTGGCCGCCGTGATCAACGGAACGCCGGAGCCGGCCGCCGCGGCGACCGTGTACCGCACCGCCGTGGACTTTGAGGAGGAGGGCCAGGCGACGCAGACCGTGGTCACGCTCATCCTCACCTCGCACCGCGGCGGCGGCGCCCGGCAGGTCATCGCCTCGCTGCGCACCGCCGTGGACACCTGCGGGGGAGGCTTCACCACGCGCGGCGCGGGCTCGGTCTCGGCCTACTCCGACGTCCGGACGCTGCCCGCGCCGCCGGCCGGTGACGAGTCCCTCGCCTACCAGGTGACGGGCGCGGTCACGGGCGCGAAGGTGCCACTCGTCTTCCACGTCGTACGCCGGGGCGCGAGTGTCGTCACCTTCTACACGGCGAACTTCGTCGACGCGAGGACGCCCGAGGTCCCGGCCGAGCTGATCCGCGCCCAGACGGCGAAGCTGCCATAGGCCCTCTCCTGCGGATCAGGCAGGTTCAGTGCGCGGGGGTCCCGGGAGGGCCTGGACCCCCGCCGGCCGTATGCCGAGCCGCACGCCCGGCCGCACCCCCCACCGCGCCATCGCCCCGGCCTCCGCCTCCAGCGCGTGCCGGGAACGGAAGCGGATGCGGCCGAGGCGTCCCGGCTCCATCGTCACCACGTCCAGCACCGTCAACTCCCTGTCCAGGTACGCCACGTCGATCGTGAAGCGCATCCGGAAGGTGTGGACGCCGGCGCACGGCGTCAGCATGAGGGCGCCGTCGATCCCGTCCCGGCCGAGCAGTCCGCGGGTGCGTGCCCGGTACGAGGCGGCGATCCGCAGACCGACCGGGGTGTCCCGGCCGGGGACCGTCAACTCCGCTGTTCCGTCCTGCCATGTACCCATGGCCCCGACCGTAGTGCCGGGCCGCGCCGCGCGGACCCGATCCGTACGGCAATGGCCCCCGGTCCGAAGACAGTGGGCCCCCGGGCCCATGACCGCGGAGCGGGCCGGGCCTAGGGTCGGCACCGTGGACGTGACGCTGATCGCCGTAGCCACCGCGTGGGGGGCCGTAGCCGGGACGCTCGTGCCACGCGCCGCGTACCGCCTGTCGGTCGAGCCGGAGGACGACTGGCGCGCCGCCTGCCCCGCGGGGCATCCGATCGGCGGCCCGCTGCGCGGCTGGGTGGGGACAGCCCGGTGCGCGAGCTGCGCCGCGGGGCTGCCTGCGGTGATGGCCGGCGCTCCGGCGGCGCCCGGGGCCGGGGTCGGTGACGAGGGCCCCGCACCCGTCTCGTACCGCCCGTCCGTCCTGGTCCCCGCCGTCACGGCCCTGGTCTGCCTGGTGCTCGCGGCCTCCACGGGGCCGCGCCCCGAGCTGGCGGTCTGGCTGCTGGCCACCCCGGCCGCCGTCCTGCTCGCGCTCGTCGACCGCCGTGTCCACCGGCTGCCCGACCAGCTCACCCTGGCGCTCGCCGCCGCATCGGCGGCTCTGCTCGGCCTCGCCGAACTGCTGCCGCACGACGGGGGCTCCTGGCCGACCGCCCTGCTGGGCGGCCTCGCGCTCGGCGCGGTCTACTTCCTGCTGTTCCTCGTCAACCCGAACGGCATGGGCTTCGGTGACGTGAAGCTCGCGCTCTCGCTGGGCGTGGTGCTCGGCTGGTACGGCTGGGTGGTGCTGTTCCTGGGGGCCTTCGCCGGGTTCCTGCTCGGCTCCCTGTACGGCCTGACCCTGATGCTCCTCGGCCGCGCGGGCCGCAGGACGGCGATCCCCTTCGGCCCCTTCATGATCGCCGGAGCGCTCCTGGGGGTGTTGCTGGGGGCGCTGGGGGCCTGAATCGCCGGACATCGCGGCAAGGGGTCGACACAGCACGACCGGGCACGCCCTCGGCTGAGCCGTCACGCCGTACGCCCCCGCCAGGGGCGCATACAGGCCAGAGCTGTCCGCTGTCACCGTCGCTGTCGGACCCCTTGCCTAGGGTGGACGCGGCCCGGCGTACCTGCGGATCGGCGGCGTGCCGACGGCGGACGGGCAACCTTCAGCTTCAGCGAGGAGTGGGCATGGCCAAGGGCAGGACCTCCTACCACTGCGGCATCGACGCCGCCGTGGACGTCGTCGGCGGCAAGTGGAAGCCGCTCATCCTGTGGGCTCTGAACGCCGGCACGCGCCGCTTCGGCGAGCTGAGGCGGCAGGTGGAAGGCGTCAGCGAGAAGGTGCTGATCCAGCAGCTGCGCGAGCTGGAGGCGGACGGCATCGTGCACCGCGAGGTCTACGGGGAGGTCCCCCCGCGCGTGGAGTACTCGCTGACCGAGCTGGGCAAGGCGCTCAACACCGCTCTGGAGCCGCTGGGCGCCTGGGGGACGGCGTTCATGAGCGAGATCATCGCCAACAAGCAGCGCGCGTCGGTCGCTTGACGTCACGTCACGTGTTCGTCAACGCGATGCCCGCCGTCCCGGGTCACCCGTCGGGAGTAGCGGACGGAGCCCCGGCCGAGCCCCTGACCCCCGGCTTTGCGCATCCGCGCGGCCGGCGCCTTGACCGCCAGGCGATTCGGCACCCGATGGCGGCATGGCGTGGCACCCAGCACCACTTACGAAGGGTTATGGTGGAAACCCCCCCTCGGGCCGGTCCGTATCCCCCCCACGGACCGGCCCGTTTTTCATGTCCGCCGGTGTCCCGCCGCCGGAGCCGCCGGTCCGGGCCTTCGGGGGCTCCGGGACTGGCTCCGTGGCCTTCGGGTGTTCCGCGACTGGCTCCGCGGCCTTCGGGTGCTCCGCGACTAGCTCCGTGCGGCCCAGATGTTCGTCCCTGCCGTGTCCACGGCGAAGGCGTCGATGTCCTTCAGCTCCTCGTCGGTCAGGGGCGGCCCCGCCAGCGCGGCAACGTTCTCCTCCAGCTGCGGCACGCTGGACGCGCCGATCAGCGCCGACGTCATCCGCGGGTCGCGCAGCACCCAGGTGAGCGCCAGCTGCGCGAGCGACTGGCCGCGCCGGGCCGCGATGTCGTTGAGGCCGTTGAGCCGGCGCGGCACCTCGCCCGACAGCAGGCCCGGGTCGAGCGACTTGCCCTGCGTGGCCCGCGAGCCCTCCGGGATGCCCTTCAGGTACTTGCCGGTGAGCAGCCCCTGGGCCAGCGGCGCGAAGGAGATGCAGCCCATGCCGGCGTTCTCCAGGGTGTCGAGCAGCGCGTCGTCCTCGATCCAGCGGTTGATCATCGAGTACGACGGCTGGTGGATGAGGGCGGGGACGCCCATCTCCTTCAGCAGCTCCGCCGCCTCCGCGGTCTGCTCGGCGCTGTACGAGGACACACCCACGTACAGGGCCTTGCCCTGCTGCACCGCCGAGGCGAGGGCGCCCATCGTCTCCTCGAGCGGGGTGTCCTTGTCGAAGCGGTGCGAGTAGAAGATGTCGACGTAGTCCAGGCCCATCCGCTTCAGGGACGCGTCCAGCGACGACAGCAGGTACTTGCGCGAACCCCATTCGCCGTACGGCCCGGGGTGCATCAGATAACCGGCTTTGGTGGAAATGACCAGCTCGTCCCGGTAAGGGGCGAAGTCCTGGGCGAAGATCTTGCCGAAGTTCAGCTCCGCGGAACCGGGCGGCGGGCCGTAGTTGTTGGCCAGGTCGAAGTGCGTCACGCCCAGGTCGAAGGCGCGGCGCAGGATCGCCCGCTGCGAGCCGAGCGTGCGGTCGTCACCGAAGTTGTGCCACAGGCCGAGCGAGATCGCCGGCAGCTTGAGCCCGGAACGGCCGGTGCGCCGGTACTCCATGGACGCGTAACGGTCGTCGGCTGCGCGGTAGAAAATTGAATCAGTCACGCATCACTCCTTATCACGGACTTGTGACATACCGGGTTGGGCCGCATTGGCCCGTCCGCAGTAGTGTGGCGCCTTCGGGGACTGCCGCATGGAGGGGTGTAAGAACAGTGAACCTGCGCGACCTGGTGTACGGGCTCTACGCACGCCGGGTGGAGGGCCGCCTCGACCACGCCCAGGTGCCCAAGCACATCGGCGTGATCCTCGACGGCAACCGCCGCTGGGCCAAGGCGTCCGGAGGCACGGCAGCACAGGGACACCAGGCGGGTGCGGACAAGATCTCCGAACTGCTCGGCTGGTGCGCCGAGACCGACGTCGAAGTGGTCACCCTCTGGCTGCTGTCCACGGACAACTTCGACCGCCCCGAGGAAGAGCTCACCCCGCTCCTGCGCATCATCGAGAACACGGTGCGCAACCTGGCCGCCGACGGCCGCTGGCGGGTGCACCACGTCGGCACGCTGGACCTGCTGCCGGCCCATACGCAGTCCGTGCTGAAGGAGGCCGAGCAGGCGACGCTCGACAACGAGGGAATACTCGTCAACGTCGCCGTCGGCTACGGCGGCCGGCAGGAGATCGCCGACGCGGTCCGCTCGCTGCTGCTTGAGCACGCGGAGAAGGGGACGAGCTTCGAGGAGCTCGCCGAGATCGTGGACGTCGAGCACATCTCGGAACACCTGTACACGCGCGGGCAGCCGGACCCGGACCTGGTGATCCGCACGAGCGGGGAACAGCGGCTGTCGGGCTTCATGCTCTGGCAGAGCGCGCATTCGGAGTACTACTTCTGCGAGGTCTTCTGGCCGGCGTTCCGGAAGGTCGACTTCCTGCGTGCGCTCCGCGACTATGCGGCGCGCCACCGCCGCTACGGCGCCTGACCTCCCGGGGCGCCGCCCCGGGGTCCCGTACGCCGGGGGACGCCTCCCGTTACTGCCGGCTCCGGCCCCGGGCCCCGGGTTTCGATGGCTGGCGGGGCCGGGCCCGACCCGGTCCGCTGCGGCGGGCGCGTAGATGTCCCCCACCCCGCCCCTTCCCGTAACTGGGGGCTGGCCCCCAGCCCCCGTGGGCCTGCGCCCTGGCGGGCGCGTGCTTCGGGGCTTCACCCGGGGGCCTGTGCCGCGCTGCGCGGTGTCGCTTGAACTCCCTGCGGTCTGGCGCGTTTGGGGGGCGGGGAGTGGGATGGAATCCGACGGGTGCGTGACATTCCCCCACCCCGCCCCTTCTCATGACTGGGGGCAAGCCGCCAGCCCCCGTGGGCCTGCGCCTTGGCGGGCGCGTGCTTCGGGGCTTCGCCAGGGCCCTGTGCCGCGCTGCGCGCGGCGTCGCTTGAACCCCCTGCGGTCTGGCGCGTTTGAGGGGCGGGGCGTGGGATGGAATCCGACGGGTGCGTGACATTCCCCCACCCCGCCCCTTCCCGTGACTGGGGGCACGCCCCCAGCCCCCGTGGGCCTGCGCCTTGGCGGGCGCGTGCTTCGGGGCTTCACCCAGGGCCCTGTGCCGCGCCGGGGGGAGCCCGAGGCGGCGGGATCCGAGCCTCGCCGGCGCTTGAGTGGTGGAGTCAGAACGGGTGGGTCGTGCACAAGTGGCCGCGTCGGCGCCGGAGGCAGGGCGCCGAACGGGCGAGTCGCGCCAGTCAGCCCCGTCGGCGCGTGACGCGGAGTCCGAACGGGTGCACCGCGTACAAGCGCCCCGCCGAAGTCTGAGGCGTGGGAGGACCGGGGCAGCGACCCGGACGCGGGGGTGGCGCAGGGCGTGTCACCCGGTGTTCACCGTCGCGACGACATATGCCCTGGCATGGCCGCACGTGTTCGAGGGAATACCCACTCCAGGTCGACGTCCGATCCACGAACGTCGTATCTCAGTGAGCGGCCGACACCGCTCACCCGGGAGGCCCTTTGCACACGAAGGACTGCACCTCTGGTGCGGACCACGCGGAGGGCCGGCGCTCGGCCCGTGCAGCAGGCCGGCCCGGCCCGTCGTCCGCCTCGGCGGAAGACGCAATGGTCCGCGACGCCGTCGCACCCCGACCTCGTCCGAGGGGGTACGTCCTTCCGTGGTGAACAGCACAAAGCGCCGCATGCCCGACAGGCGCACCTACGTTCTCGACACCAGCGTCCTGCTGGCCGACCCGCACGCCATGAGCCGCTTCGACGAGCACGAGGTCGTACTGCCGATCGTGGTGATCACGGAGCTGGAGGCCAAGAGACACCATCCGGAGCTCGGTTACTTCGCCCGGCAGGCCCTGCGTCTGCTGGACGACTTCCGCATCCGGTACGGCCGTCTCGACGCACCCCTGCCGATCGGCGACCTCGGCGGCTCGCTGCGCGTGGAGCTCAACCACCAGGATCCCGGCGTGCTTCCGGCCGGCTTCCGGCTGGGTGACAACGACTCCCGCATCCTCGCCGTGGCGCGCAACCTCCAGGCCGAGGGGTACGACGTCACGGTCGTCTCCAAGGACCTGCCGCTGCGCATCAAGGCGTCCTCCGTCGGTCTGCTCGCCGAGGAGTACCGGGCGGAGCTGGCCATCACCGACACCGGCTGGACCGGCATGGCGGAGCTGTCCCTGTCCGCCGAGCAGGTGGACCTGCTGTACGGGGAGGAGACGCTGTACGTCCCCGATGCGGCCGAGCTGCCGGTGCACACCGGTCTCGTGCTGCAGTCCGAGCGCGGCAAGGCCCTCGGCCGCGTCACCGCCGACGGCAGCGTAAGGCTGGTGCGCGGGGACCGGGAGGCGTTCGGCATCCACGGCCGCAGCGCCGAGCAGCGCATCGCGCTCGACCTCCTCCTCGACCAGGAGGTCGGCATCGTCTCGCTGGGCGGGCGTGCCGGCACCGGCAAGTCGGCGCTCGCGCTGTGCGCCGGCCTGGAAGCCGTTCTGGAGCGCAGGCAGCACCAGAAGGTGATGGTCTTCCGGCCGCTGTACGCGGTGGGCGGCCAGGAGCTCGGCTATCTGCCGGGCACCGAGGCCGAGAAGATGAGCCCGTGGGCTCAGGCGGTGTTCGACACGCTCTCGGCCGTGGCGGGACGCGAGGTGATCGAGGAGGTGCTCGGCCGCGGCATGCTGGAGGTGCTGCCGCTCACGCACATCCGCGGCCGCTCGCTGCACGACGCGTTCGTCATCGTCGACGAGGCCCAGTCGCTGGAGCGGAACGTCCTGCTGACCGTTCTGTCCCGGGTCGGGGCGAATTCCCGGGTCGTGCTCACCCATGACGTGGCACAGCGGGACAATCTGCGCGTCGGCCGGTACGACGGAGTCGTCGCCGTCGTCGAGAAACTGAAGGGCCATCCGCTCTTCGCACACGTCACCCTCACCCGCTCCGAGCGTTCGCAGATCGCGGCACTCGTGACCGAAATGCTGGAGGACGGACACATTTAGCGGGACACGTCCCTGGGGGCCTGTCCGGCAAAAGGGACAAGCCAGTTGACGCCGCCCGGCGAAGCGCAAGAGCGTAGCCGGGCGGCGTCGCGCTGTCCGGCGTTTCCTTCAAAACCCCTGGTGCCAACGGGGTGTGAGCTTTCACACGCAACGAAGAATTGCCTTGCGGTGCCGGCTTCCGGCAGAGTCTTGCTTCCGTCAGGCCCCGCATGCGGCACATTCGCACCATCCGTGGTGCACAGCAACACACAACTCAAGACATGCCGCCGCATGCCGCCCGCGAGTACCACGAGGCACCTCCGTAAAGGAGTTGCCCACCGGGCCCGCGCCTCCCGTGACCCAAGCAGTGGGGAGGCCAGCGCCAGGGGCACGATTGCGCTCGCGAGGTCACCTATGCGGGCGATGCTGGAAGGAAAGCGTGTGAGCCGGATCTCGGTCCGGGGATTCGCAGTCGCCTCGGCGACTGCGGTCACCACCGTCGGCGCCGTCGTCGGCGTCGCGTCGGGCACCACCCAGCCGTCGGGGGACAACCTCGAGGCGACGGCAGCCGACGCGACGCTTCTCGCGGACATTCCCATGGGCGAGCAGGCCCAGGTGCAGGTCTCGTCCCTGACGCAGCAGGCCGAGGCACAGGCCGCTGCCGCGGACGCGGCCGCCAAGAAGTCCGCCGAGGAGTCGGCCCGCATCCAGGCTGCCGAGACCGCCAAGGCCAAGAAGGCGGCGGCCGACGAGCAGGCGGAGCGCGAGCGCGAGGAGGCGGAGGCACGCGCCAACCGCGACGCGGTCCGCTCGGCGTCCAGCTTCTCGGCGCAGGCCTCGTACACGGTCGCCGAGGTCCAGGCGATCGCACGCCAGATGGTCCCCGCCGACCAGTTCCAGTGCTTCAGCAACATCGTGGACCACGAGTCGAGCTGGAACTACCGTGCGTCCAACCCCTCTTCGGGTGCGTACGGTCTCGTCCAGGCGCTCCCGGGCTCCAAGATGTCGTCGGCCGGCGCCGACTGGCAGACGAACCCGGCCACCCAGATCAAGTGGGGCCTGAGCTACATGGACGGACGCTACGGCAGCCCGTGCGGCGCGTGGTCGTTCTGGCAGGCGAACCACTGGTACTAGATTTCGCCCGGCGCTCAACTTCTCGGAGCCCCTCACCGTCCTACGGTGAGGGGCTCCGTGCGTGTACGGTCGGTGTCCGTTACTCCCGGGTCGGCTGCACCGCCCGCGCCCCCAGGCGCTGGTGGGGTACCGCCCGCGCCCCCGGGGCGCAGGGGGAGAGAGTGTGGTGGGGACAAAAGGGAGCATCATGTCGAAGGTTCCAGGGTGGCTCGGCCGCGTGGGCGCCGAGCTGACCCGGATCGGGGAGCGCCTGGAGGAGCGCCGCAAGGAGGCCGTGGCGGACGACGACCTGCCCGCCGTCGTGCCGGGGCCGGACAGCGTCCCGCCACCGCCCGCGTACGCGCCCGCCGTCGCGGCGCGGCCCGACCCGGTCGCCGCGATCCCCTGGGGCATCCGCGTCGCGGCCGAGGCCGGCTGGCGTCTGCTCGTCCTCGCCGGCACGCTCTGGGTGCTGATGCGTGCCATCAGCGCCGTACAGCTCGTGGTGCTCGCCTTCGCCGCCGCCCTGCTCGTCACGGCCATGCTCCAGCCCACGGTCGGCAGGCTGCGGAAGCTGGGTCTGCCGCGCGGGCTCGCCACCGCCGTCACGGCCATCCTCGGCTTCGTCGTCATGGGCCTCGTCGGCTGGTTCGTGGTCTGGCAGGTCATGGACAACCTCGACAACCTGTCCGACCGTGTCCGGGACGGTATCGAGGAGCTCAAGCGCTGGCTGCTGGACAGTCCCTTCCATGTCACCGAGAGCCAGATCAACGACATCGCGCAGAACCTCAGCGACACGATCGGCACCAACACCGAGGAGATCACCTCCGCCGGTCTGCAGGGTGTGTCCGTGATGGTCGAGGTCCTGACCGGGATACTGCTGGCGATGTTCTCGACGCTCTTCCTGCTCTACGACGGCAAGCGCATCTGGGAGTGGACGCTCAAACTCGTTCCGGCGCAGGCCCGTCCGGGAGTGGCGGGAGCCGGGCCGCGGGCGTGGCGCACGCTCACGGCGTACGTGCGCGGCACGGTCCTGGTGGCCCTGATCGACGCCATCTTCATCGGCCTCGGCCTGTGGTTCCTCGACGTCCCGTTGGCCGTGCCGCTCGCCGTGTTCATCTTCCTCTTCGCCTTCGTCCCGCTCGTCGGTGCCGTCGTCTCGGGTGCCCTCGCGGTCGTCGTCGCGCTCGTCACGCAGGGCGTGTTCACGGCGCTGATGGTGCTCGTCGTGGTCCTCGCCGTGCAGCAGATCGAGGGCCATGTGCTGCAGCCGTTCATCCTCGGCCGCGCGGTGCGGGTGCATCCGCTGGCCGTCGTCCTGGCCGTCGCCACGGGCGGCCTGACCGCCGGCATCGGCGGCGCGGTCGTCGCCGTACCCCTGGTCGCGGTCACCAACACGGTCGTCGGCTACCTGCGGGCGTACGGCAAGGAGCAGGCGCTGCGGTACTCCCCGCCGCCGCACGGCTCCACGTCCCTGGACGCGGCGCCCGCGGCGGGCCCCGCCCCCACCACCCCGCCTGCCGCCCCCGCACAGCCGTCCGAACAGCCGTCCGAGCAGCGCCGCGACGAACCCGAGGAGCAGCAGTGATATCCGAGCCGGAACTGGTGGGGGAGGAGTCGTTCGCCGCGCCGCAGACCCTTGGCGCGGTGTCCGCTCCGGGACCGGACGGCGCAGGCGTCACGGACGACGCCGTGACCTCTTTGGGACCGCGCGGCCCGCGCCCGGCGTGGCTGTGGGCGCTCGGCGGCGCGGTCGCCGCGTCAGCGGTGTGGGCGGGCGGGTTGTACGCGCTCGGCGGCCAGGACCCGGACCTCGGCGGGTACCGGGCCACGGACAACCTGTGCGCGGCGGCACAGCTGAAGAACCTGCAGACGGCGCTGGGCAAGCGCGAGGTCGAGGGGATGCCGGCGCAGTTCGAGCACGCGACCAGGGACGAGGCCCACTGCTCGGTCGAACTGAAGCCCACCGGTTACGAGCCCGAGGTCGACGAGGAGGGCAACGAGGTGACCTCGCTCCCCGGTGTCCACCTCACCTACACCTTGCACAAGAAGACCGATCCGGGCCCCGAGTTCGACGGCACGGTCCTCGCCCGGCAGGAGGCCTGGGGCGCCGACCCCGAGACAGCCGCGGTCACCGGCATCGGCGAGCGGGCCCATGTCGCGCGCGGCGAGGACGGCTCGACGATCACGCTCGACGTGCTGGACGGGCAGGCGGAGCTGAGCATCGCGGTGACCGGTGACTGGGACCCGGCGAGCGGGGACCCGGCGACGGACGTGACCGAGCTGGAAGGGCTGCTCGTGCAGGACATGCAGGCGCTGATGGACAGGCTCAGGAGCTGAGGCGAGGCGCCGCAGCCGGCTGGGCGGGGGAGCGGGATGCGCGAAGGGCCCTGCTCGAACCTCGCGGTTCGGCAGGGCCCTTCGCCGTGCGCGTGCGCGGTCAGCCGGCCAGGACGGCTTCGGCGTCCAGCGTCGTGCCGACGGCCTGGATCACCGAGGCGATCTTGACCGCTTCCTGGATCGTCTCGCGGTCCACGCCGGCCTTGCGCAGCACCTGTTCGTGGGAGTCGAGGCACTGGCCGCAGCCGTTGATGGCGGAGACGGCGAGCGACCACAGCTCGAAGTCGACCTTCTCCACACCGGGGTTGCCGATGACGTTCATCCGCAGACCGGCGCGCAGCGTCCCGTACTCGGGGTCCGACAGCAGGTGCCGGGTCCGGTAGAAGACGTTGTTCATCGCCATGACCGCGGCGGCGGACTTGGCGGCCGTGTAGGCCTCGGGGGAGAGGTTCGCCTTGGCCTCCGGCTCCAGCTCGCTCAGCACCCTGGGCGAACGCGACGCGATCGCGCAGGCCAGCACGGTGCCCCACAGCTGCTGCTGCGGAAGGTCGCTGTTGCCGATGACCGAGCCGAGGTTCAGCTTCAGGTCCTTGGCGAAGTCCGGGATGGCGGACTTGAGTTCATCGAGTGCCATGGTCACTCACCGGCCAGGAGCGCGACCGGGTCGAGGGTGTTCTCGCCCTTGGTCCAGTTGCACGGGCACAGCTCGTCGGTCTGCAGGGCGTCCAGCACCCGCAGGACCTCCTTGGGGTTACGGCCGACGGAGCCGGCGGTCACCATGGTGAACTGGATCTCGTTGTTCGGGTCGACGATGAAGACGGCACGCTGCGCGAAGCCGTCCTCGCCCTCGATGCCGAGGTCGCGCATCAGCTCGTGCTTGGAGTCGGCCATCATCGGGAAGGGCAGGTCACGCAGGTCCGCGTGGTCCTTGCGCCAGGCGTGGTGGACGAACTCGGAGTCGCCGGAGAAGCCGAGGATCTGGGCGTCACGGTCGGCGAACTCGTCGTTCAGCTTGCCGAACGCGGCGATCTCGGTCGGGCAGACGAAGGTGAAGTCCTTGGGCCACGCGAAGACGACCTTCCACTTGCCCTCGTAGGACTTGTGGTTGATGGTCTCGAACTCCTTGCCGCTCTCCAGCGAGACGCAGGCGGTCAGCTCGAACGTGGGGAACTGGTCACCGACAGTGAGCACGCGCTCTCCTTGCTTGGGAGGAAGATCCCTTTTGAGGTCTTCCAGGGGGTTGGACGGATCTTGATGGTGGCACAGAGTGCATTGATCGCGGAAATAGCTAGACTCGGTCATGACGATCGGAGGTGCTTATCAGTGGGTACGGCAAACAGGGTCAAACAGCCGAGCATCGCGCAGCTGCGTGCCTTCGCTGCCGTGGCGGAGCATTTGCACTTCCGGGACGCGGCGGCGGCAATCGGGATGAGTCAGCCCGCACTCTCCGGGGCCGTCTCCGCCCTGGAGGAGGCACTCGGTGTCCAGCTCCTGGAGCGCACGACGCGCAGGGTGCTGCTCTCCCCGGCCGGCGAGCGCGTCGCGGTGCGGGCCAAGGCCGTGCTCGACGCGGTCGGCGAGCTGATGGAGGAGGCCGAGGCGGTACGCGCCCCGTTCACGGGTGTGCTCCGGCTCGGGGTGATCCCCACGGTCGCGCCCTATCTGCTGCCGGCGGTCCTGCGCCTGGTGCACCAGCGCTACCCGGAACTGGACCTGCAGGTCCACGAGGAACAGACGTCGTCACTGCTGGACGGTCTGGCGGCGGGGCGTCTGGACCTGTTGCTGCTCGCGGTGCCGCTGGGAGTCCCCGGCGTCGTCGAACTCCCCCTGTTCGACGAGGACTTCGTGCTCGTCACCCCCAGCGACCACGAGCTGGCCGACCGGTCGGACATCCCCAGGGAGGCGCTGCGCGACCTCCATCTGCTGCTCCTCGACGAGGGCCACTGCCTGCGCGACCAGGCGCTCGACGTCTGCCGCGAGGCCGGCCGCACGGAGGGCGCCGCGGTCACCACGACGGCGGCCGGGCTGTCGACCCTGGTGCAGCTCGTGGCGGGCGGTCTCGGCGTGACGCTGCTGCCGCACACCGCCGTCGACGTCGAGACGTCCCGCGGCGGCCTGCGGGCGGGACACTTCGCGCACCCGGCCCCCTCGCGCCGGATCGCCCTGGCGATGCGGGCGGGCGCGGCGCGGAGCGAGGAGTTCGAGGAACTGGCCGAGGCGCTCAGAGCGGCGCTGGCAGAGCTGCCGGTGCGGGTGGTGAGCTGAGTTCCCGGTGCGCCCGCATCCCGAGCCTCGTGCTCCGGCGGTCGAACGACCCAGTTGTCGTGGGAGACATCGTCCCCCTGCTGGGCTCAGACTGTTGATCTGCGACCGCCGGTGACCGCTTCGGCGAGCTCGTCGAGCCGGGTGACGGTCAGTTCGATCCAGCGCAGATCGGCCTCGATGCGGAACAGCGCGTGGTCGCAGACCAGTTGGTCGGCGAGGGCACCGTGCCGCTTGCGCTCCGTGAGGTCCCGCATCAGCCGCAGGTGCTCGGCGCGCTGGGCGTCGAGCAGGTCGGCGGCGTCGCGGCCCGTGAGCAGCGCGAGGACGACCTTCGTGCAGAGGATCGACTGCAGATACGGCTCGGGCTTCTCGGGCCGGGCGAGCCACTCGGACACATCCGCGGTTCCCGCGCCGGTGATCGCGTACCGCTTGCGCTCGGGGCCGCCGCCCGTCTCGACGGCCTCGACCTCGACGAGCCCGTCGCGCAGCAGCCGGGACATGGTGGAGTACACCTGCCCGTAGTGCAGCGGCCGGTCCTGCCCGAACCGCTCGTCGAAGGCGTGCTTGAGGTCGTACCCGTGGCGGGGACCGGATTCGAGGAGGGCGAGGAGGGTGTGGCCGATGGACATGGGCGGCACGGTACACGGGGGTGTTCAGCGAGGCGGGCGGGCCGCTGCGCCCACCCGCCGGGCGTAGGGCAGCGCCCCGTTCGCCCTGCTCACCCGTCGCCCGGTGGCTCCGCCGTCTTCCTGGGACGGCCGCGGCGGGCCACCGGCCCGAGGCCGCCCGGGAGGCGGCCGGCCTCCGCCAGCGCCCGGCGCAGCACGAACTCGATCTGCGCGTTCGTGCTGCGCAACTCGTCGCCGGCCCAGCGGGCCAGCGCCTCGTACACCGCGGGGTCGAGCCGCAGCAGAACCTGCTTGCGCTCGGGCGGAGGCGGCGGCGTCACTGGTAGAGCGTGCCCGTGTTGAGGACCGGCTGCGCCGCGCGGTCGCCGCACAGCACCACCATCAGGTTCGACACCATCGCCGCCTTGCGCTCCGAGTCCAGTTCCACGATGTCCTGTTCGGTGAGCCGGGACAGGGCCGCCTCGACCATGCCCACCGCGCCGTCCACGATCTGCCGGCGCGCCGCCACCACCGCACCCGCCTGCTGGCGCTGCAGCATCGCGGAGGCGATCTCCGGAGCGTACGCGAGGTGGGTGAAGCGGGACTCGATGATGTGGACTCCCGCCGCCTCCACCCGCGCGTGCAGTTCGACCGCGAGCTTCTCGGTGATCTCCTCGGCGTTGCCGCGGAGCGACAGACCGTCCTCGTCGTGGGCGTCGTACGGGTACTCGATGGCGATGTGCCGTACGGCCGCCTCCGTCTGCGTCGAGACGAACTCCAGGAAGTCGTCCACCTCGAACATCGCCTGCGCGGTGTCCTCGACCTTCCAGACCACGACGGCCGCGAGCTCGATCGGGTTGCCGTACGCGTCGTTGACCTTCAGGACCGCGGTCTCGTGGTTGCGCACCCTGGTCGAGATCTTCTCCCGCGACGTCAGCGGGTTGACCCAGCGCAGGCCGTCCGTGCGGATGGTGCCCCGGTAACGGCCGAACAACTGGACCACCCGCGCCTCGCCGGGCGCGACCATGTTCAGCCCGCACATCGCGAGGAAGGCGGCGAGCCCGACCAGGACCCCTCCCACGATCAGCAGCGCCTTCGTCCCGCCCGACGCGTAGGCCGCCCCGGCGACCACCAGGGCCCCGCCCGCGGCGAGCCCGAGCAGTCCCAGCAGCAGCGCGAGACCGCCGCCGATGCTGTGTGCGGGGAACTCGCGCACCCGCGGCGCCGGCATGTGCGGCACCTCGGCCCCCGCGCCGTCCGCCGCCCCGGACGGTCCCCCGCTCGCCGCCGGCGTTCCCTGTGGCCTCGCCCCGCTCGTCCTGCTCGTCCCGGACATGCTCCACTCCCCGTTCGATGGTCTAGCAAAGTGATATCACTTTAACGCACGCGGCAACCCTTCGGGCCTCTCGTGAGTCGGTTCCTTGAGACGGGGTGCTCATTCTCACGTCAGGAAAAGGGCGGATCAGTTCCTCTTTGTCCGTCCACCCGGTGTTACCTTTCTGAGCTGATTCCCGGCCCGCGTCCTTGTGCGGGCACGGGCGGGGACCGGCGACCGACCGAAGAAGCGGAGCGACGAAGCGATGGGCCGAGCGGAAGAGCGACAGGCTCGGCAGCGCGGTGCGCGCCGGGCCGGCAGGGCGAGACCCACGGGCATACGCCGCTTCTTCACCTGGAGGAAGCTGCTGGGCGCGTTCTTCGGCCTCTGCCTGCTGGCCATGGGCGCGTTCTTCGTGATCTACCTGATCGTCCCGGTGCCCGAGGCGAACGCCCAGGCCAAGATGCAGAGCAACGTCTACAAGTACAGCGACGGCAAGATCCTCGCCCGTACGGGCGAGGTCAACCGGGAGATCGTCGGCCTGGACGAGATCCCCGAGGACGTCCAGTACACCTTCGTCGCGGCCGAGAACAAGACCTTCTTCGAGGACTCGGGCGTCGACCTCAAGGGCACCCTCCGCGGCGTGAAGAACACCCTCACGGGCCAGGGCAAGCAGGGTGGTTCCACGATCACGCAGCAGTACGTGAAGAACTACTACCTGAACCAGGACCAGACGGTCACCCGCAAGCTCAAGGAGCTGGTGATCTCGCTCAAGGTCGACCAGAAGAAGAGCAAGCCCGAGATACTCGCCGGCTACATCAACACCAGCTTCTACGGCCGGTCGGCCTATGGCATCCAGGCCGCGTCCCAGGCGTACTACGGCGTCGACGCCGACAAGCTGACGGTCGCTCAGGGCGCTTACCTCGCAGCCCTCCTGCAGGCGCCCAACCAGTACGACTGGGCGATCGCCTCGGAGACCGGCAAGAAGCTGGTGACCGAGCGCTGGAACTACGTCCTGGACAACATGGTCGAGGAGGGCTGGCTGGACGCGGGCGAGCGCGCGGGCCTGAAGTTCCCCGTCCCCAAGGCGCCCAAGGCCGCACCCGGCATGGCGGGTCAGGCCGGCTACCTCGTCGATGCGGCCAAGAAGGAACTGGCCCGCCAGGGGCTCGACGAGGAGGCCCTCGACGCCGGCGGCTGGACCATCACCCTGAACATCGACTCCAAGAAGCAGAAGGAGCTGGAGAAGGCCGTCGAGGAGCAGCTCGAGGACGAGCTGGACCGCGAGGGAAACAAGGTCGACGCCACCGTGCAGGCCGGTGCGACCTCGGTCGACCCCGAGACGGGCAAGGTCCTCGCGCTCTACGGCGGTGTGGACGCCACGCAGCACTGGCTGTCGAACGCCACCCGCTCCGACTACCAGCCCGCATCCACCTTCAAGCCGGTCGTCTTCGCCTCCGCGCTGGAGAACGGCTCGACGACCCAGGACGGCGTCCCGATCGGCCTCAACACCGTCTACGACGGCACCAGCAGGCGACCGGTCGTCGGCAGCGACACCCCGTTCGCCCCGCAGAACGACCTCGGCCGCAGCCACGGTCCGGTCACCGTCCAGACCTCGCTGAACAAGTCGATCAACTCCGCCTTCGCGCAGATGGCGGTGGACGTCGGCCTCGACAAGGTCAAGGAGACGGCGCTCGATCTCGGCGTGCCGGACAAGAACTTCCCGCTGCGGCCCGCGATCGCGCTCGGCACCATGGGCGCGTCCACGTGGGACATGGCCGGGGTGTACGCCACCCTCGACAACCACGGCAAGAAGGTCACGCCCGCGATCGTCGCCAAGGCCGAGCACAAGGACCGCCAGGTCGACCTGCCCGACCCGATCGGCGAACGGGTGATCAGCCGCGAGACGGCCGACACCGTCACCGCCGGCCTGACCGGTGTGGTCAGGAACGGCTCCGGCCAGGCGGCCGCCAGCAGCGCCTACCAGGCAGCCGGCAAGACGGGTACCTCGGAGAACAACCGCTCGGCGTGGTTCGCGGGTTACACGCCCGAACTCGTCACCGTGGTGGCTCTGTTCGGTGAGTCGCCGAAGGACGGCGGTGGTCAGGTGTCGCTGACCGGCACCGCGAACTCCGGCCGCGCCAACGGCGGCGGCTTCCCGGCCAGGATCTGGGCGGACTACACGCTGGGCGCACTCGGCGGCGGCTCGGACGCGAGGTTCGACCTGGACCTGGCGGAGATCGCGGTCCCGGATCCGGACCCGACGCCGACCCGGACCGAGACCGAGACCGAGGATCCGGACCCGACGCCGACCCGGACCGAGACCGAGGACCCGGACCCGACGCCCACCCGGACCGAGACCTTGGACCCCGACCCGACGCCGACCCAGAGCGAGACCGAGGGCCCGGCCCCGACGGACGGCACGACGTTCACGCCGCCCGTCGAGCCCGGTGACGGCACCGACGAAGGAAGCAACGACCAACTGAGGCCGAACGACTGACGGCCATAGGCCCATACGGCTGCGCCCCGGGATCCGGCCGGATCCCGGGGCGCAGCCGTATGCAGACCGCTAGGACCGGGCGGGCAGCTCGAACCAGACGACCTTGCCGGTCGACAGCCGGGTCGCCCCCCACCGCCTCGCCAGCCTGTTCACCAGGAACAGGCCGCGGCCGCCCTCGTCGGTGTCCCGGGCCCTGCGCTGCCTCGGCAGTTGCGGGGAGTCGTCGCCGACCTCGCAGCGCAGCACGTCCGTGCGCAGCAGCCGCAGCGTGACGGGACGCTCCGCGTACCGCACGGCATTGGTCACGACCTCGCTGACCAGCAGCTCCACCGAGTCGGACAGTTCCTCGAGGCCCCAGCGGGCAAGCGCGCGCCGTGCCAGCCGACGGGCGCGGCTCGGCGCCGCGTCCTCAGGCTCCAGGAACCAGTACGCGACGTCGCTGGGCGCGATTCCGTCGAAACGGGCCGCGAGCAGCGCGATGTCGTCGTCCCGGTCGCCCGGGCCCAGCATGTCGAGCACGTCGTCGCACAGCGCCTCCAGCGGAGGCGAGTGGTCCGGGCCGGTCAGCTGGGCGGTGTCGGCCAGGCGCTCGCGCAGCTGCTCTATGCCCGTCCAGACGTCGCGCAGCCGCGACTCGACGAGGCCGTCGGTGTACAGCAGCAGCGTCGCTCCGGCGGGGGCGTCGAGCTCCACCGCCTCGAAGTCCACGCCGCCGACACCGATGGGCGCGCCGGGCGGCACCCGCAGCACCTCGGCACGCCCGCCCAGGTGCAGCAGGATGGGCGGCGGGTGTCCGGCGTTGGCGATGGTGATGCGGTGCGAGACCGGGTCGTAGACCGCGTACAGGCACGTCGCCATCCGGTCGGCGCCGAGCCGCTGGGCCTGCTCGTCGAGGTGGTGCAGCACCTCCTGCGGCGGCAGGTCGAGACCGGCGAGGGTCTGCGCGGTGGTCCGCAACTGGCCCATGATCGCAGCCGACTTCATCGAGTGGCCCATCACGTCGCCCACGACCAGCGCCACCCGGCTGCCGGGCAGCGGGATCGCGTCGTACCAGTCGCCGCCGACGCGGGCCGTCTCGGCGGCCGGCAGGTAGCGCGAGGCGAGCTTCACGCCGGTCGGCTGGGGCAGCGAGTCGGGCAGCATCGTGCGCTGCAGCTCGTCGGCGATGTACGCCTCGCGCCCGTAGAGCACGGCCTTGTCGATGCCGAGCGCGGTGTGCGTGGCGAGTTGGGCCGCGACCAGCAGGTCGTTCGGCTCGAAGGCCGGACGGTCGGGGCGGCGCAGGAAGACGGCGGCACCGATCACGCGGCGACGGCCGCGGAGCGGGGCGAGTATCGCCCGATGGCCGCTCGGCACGCTGCGCCCGTCGCCGAGGAGTTCGGGCAGCGCCGCGCGGGCCGCCGCGGAGTCACCGAAGACCGGCCGGACCCCGCGCAGCACCTCGGACAGCGCGCCGCCCGAGAGCACCTCGCACAGCTCGGCGGCGGGCGCGAGGTCGGTCCCCGGGTCCAGCAGGGGTACGGACAGGCCCGTGCCCTGGTCGGCGTCGTCGGCGTTCAGACGCAGCCGGTCGCTGCGGCGCAGCCGGAGCACGAACGGCGACACGGGCCGCTCGTCGCCCACGGGCAGCGGGTCGCGCAGGTAGACCAGGATCGCGTCGGAGAACGTCGGCACGGTCGCCCGGCACAGACCGAGCACGATCTCGTCCAGGTCGATGCCGCGCGCGATCCGCCGGGTCGCCGCCCCCACGAAACGCAGCCGGTCGCCCTCACGGCGCGCGGTGCCGGCGATGTCCTGGGCCTGGGCGACCTGGGCCGGCACGGAGTGCGTCTGGGGCTGCGGCTTCGGCGGCGGTCCGGAAGGCACGGCTGCGGCCCCGGCCGCCTCCGCCCGCGGCCGGGTGCGTTCCTGGGACCGGGCAGCCAGGGGCTGCCGGCCTTCGTGGGAGGTGGGATGCTCCGTCACGCGTGGGATTCCGTCCGTCCGGGCCGGTTGTGCGGTGCAACCGCCTCGTGGGGCGGTATACCCGCTCTGGAGGCGGCGTCGACAGGGTGGCGGGCATCCGGCACGGCTCAACCCCCTGTATGACTCGTACTGACTCGTGGTGACTCGTGCTGACGTGCGGTCCTCGGCCTGCGCTCAGCTCTCCCTCGTACGGCACAGCCTCGCGGACGACGATCCTACGGTTGCCCCCAGGGGGCGCATCAAGAGTCTCACGAGGTCGTATACGCCGGAGCGCGTTCACTGATCCGAATTGGACACCCGGACGTGACACGAGATGTCACAGGGGTGGAGAGATCGGGCGGAGTGGTCGGAGAAACGCAAGGTTTCGGCCAGCTTCGTTCCGCGTCGGCCTTCTGCGGCGCGCCGCCTGTCCCGCCGGCGCGGGTCAGGAGGCCAGCCGCCGGGCCGGAGTGCGGGCCCAGTCGGCGGGCAACTCCGGGACCGGCCAGGAGGGATCGGGCCGCCAGTGCTCCCAGCCCGAGCAGAAGGGCGCCTCCCAGGCCCGGATCGACTCCACCGCCGCCCGTCCCGCCGCGCGCACCCGCGCCGCCTTCCTGGCGTCCATCAGCCCGACCCGCTGCGCCTGCGCGAACTCGTCCTCGTCCCTCCACAGCCAACTGCGGTCCGGGTACACGGAGATGTCGAGAAAGTGGTCCTCGGAGTCGACCCCGTTCGACCAACGCGTACGCGGCTCCTCGAGGTTGACGTACCAGCTCCTGAACCGCCAGCCCGTCTCCCAGAACAGCCAGACCGACCACGGGTCGCCGGGGCGGGCGAGTTTCAGCACCCCCGAGCCGAACCAGCGGTCCCGGGTGAGCGTGCGCGGGGCCGTGTAGCGGGTCGCGAGCGGCTCCTGGTGAACGGGGGTGCCGTCCACCAGGACCGGCTTCACGCACTCCGTCCCCGGCGCCATCCAGACCGCGAGCAGTTCCTCGGTGTCCTGGACGACTGTCACCGGCCGGCAGATGTGCACGCCGCAGCCGTCCAGATCCGGGGCATGGCCGCGGTAGCGCCAGAGGATCTGGTCCCCGGGCGTCCAGCGTGCGATGCGTTCCGTGCCTGTCATGAGCAGATCTTAGGAGGTGGGCACCCCGGTTGCTGCGACACAGGTCACGGGTGGGTCATACGCAACACGTCCAGCGCCTCGTCCAACTGCTCGACGGTCAGGGCGCCGCGCTCCACGTAGCCGGACTCCAGGACGACCTCCCGGATCGTCTTGCGCTCGGCGAGCGACTTCTTGGCGACCTTCGCGGCCTCCTCGTAGCCGATGTACTTGTTGAGCGGGGTGACGACGGAGGGGGAGGACTCCGCGTACTCGCGCGCCCGCTCGACGTTCGCCGTGATGCCGTCGACCGTGCGGTCGGCGAGCAGCCGGGAGGCGTTGGCGAGCAGCCTGACCGATTCCAGCAGGTTCTTGGCGATGACCGGCAGCATCACGTTGAGTTCGAAGTTCCCCGCCGCGCCCGCGGCGGCGACGGTGGCGTCGTTGCCGGTCACCTGGGCGGCCACCATCAAAACGGCCTCCGGGATCACCGGGTTGACCTTGCCCGGCATGATCGACGAACCGGGCTGGAGATCGGGCAGGGTGATCTCGGCGAGTCCCGTGCGGGGCCCGGAGGCCATCCAGCGCAGGTCATTGGAGATCTTGGTCAGCGACACGGCGATCGTGCGGAGCTGACCGGACGTCTCCACCAGACCGTCGCGCGCGCCCTGTGCCTCGAAGTGGTCGCGGGCCTCGGTCAGCGGCAGCCCGGTCGTGCGCGCGACCTCGGCGATGACCGCGGCCGGGAAGCCGGGCGGCGTGTTGATGCCGGTGCCCACGGCCGTGCCGCCCAGCGGCAGTTCGGCCAGCCGTGGCAGGGACGCCTTCAGGCGCTCGACGCCGTACCTGACCTGGGCCGCGTAGCCGCCGAACTCCTGGCCGAGCGTCACCGGCGTCGCGTCCATCAGGTGCGTACGGCCGGACTTCACGACCGTCGCGAACTCCGTCGCCTTGCGCTCCAGCGACGCCGCCAGGTACTCCAGGGCCGGGATCAGGTCGCCCGTGACCGCCGCTGTCGCCGCGATGTGGATGGAGGAGGGGAAGACGTCGTTCGACGACTGGGAGGCGTTCACATGGTCGTTGGGGTGCACGTCGCGGCCCAGCCGCTCGCTCGCGAGCGTCGCGATGACCTCGTTGGCGTTCATGTTGGACGACGTGCCGGAGCCGGTCTGGAACACGTCGACCGGGAAGTGGTCGTCCCACCGGCCGTCGGCGACCTCGGCCGCCGCCTCGGCGACGGCCCGCGCCATGTCCGCGTCCAGGACGCCCAGTTGGGCGTTGACCTGCGCCGCGGCTGCCTTGATACGGGCCAGGGCCGCGATGTGCGCGCGCTCCAGCCGCTGACCGGACACCGGGAAGTTCTCCACGGCACGCTGGGTCTGGGCCCGCCACTTGGCGTGCGCGGGCACCCGTACCTCACCCATCGAGTCGTGCTCGATCCGGAACCCGTCCGCGTCGCTCATCGCTGTCCTTCCTCCCGAACGTCTCGAAAAGTTGAGCAGTTGTCTTGTTCCGTCTGTTCCCAACTGCGCTACCCGCCAGTAAATACCGGGAGTAACCACAACTCGGGGAGGCGCAATGAAGGGAACAGGCCCAAGACTTCGCACACTGACTCGTACCGTGGCCGCCGCCGCGGTACTCGCCACCGTCCTGGGCGGGACGACGCTCACCGCCCCCGCCGCGGCCGGCACCCCGGCTGTGTCGTCGGTACCGCTGCCGCCCGGACTCGAAGCCGTCCGCGCGGCCGAGGCGACCGCACTCTACGGCAGCCCGGAGGAACGCCCGCCGGCCCTCCGCAAGACCGGCCTGATCTCGCTGGGCGACAGCGAGATCTCCGGTGAGGGCGTCGGCACCTACGAGCCCGGCACCAACGGCCCCGACAACTGGTGCCACCGCTCACCCGACGCGGCGATCCACCGCACGGGCATCGCCGCGGACCTGACGTTCAACGTCTCCTGTTCCGGCGCGTCCACCGGCAACATCCGCATCGGCGGATCGAAGCAGTACGCCGACGAACTCGTCCAGAGCGACAACCTCGCCATCAAGGCCCGCAACACCCGCATCAAGATGGTGCTGCTGGTGGCGGGCGCCAACGACGACCTCCAGTTCGGCCCCGTGATGACCGACTGCGTCGTGCGGTACATGACCTTCCAGGGCCCGTGCGAGCCGAAGTACGCACCCGGCTGGCAGGCCCGCGTCGACGGCCTCGTCCCCAAGGTCGAACAGACCGTGCGCGACCTGCGGACCGTCATGAGGGACGCCGGCTACGCCGACGGCGACTACAAGCTCGTCGTGATGGGCTACCCGAGCCCGGTCGGCCCCGACTTCCGCGACAATCCGGCATTCCCGGGCAAGCTGGCCTGCGGAGGGATGGGCTACGACTCCGACACCGTGTGGGGCCGCAACAGCGCCGTCCCCGCCTTCGAACGCGGCATGCGCGCGGCAGCGCGCGGCGCGGGCGCGGTGTACCTGGACAACTCCCGCCTCTTCCACGGCCATGAGGTCTGCTACCAGGACCCGTGGGCGCGGGGACTGTACGTGGACGTCACCAACCCCTTCCCACCGGACGCGAACTCGGTCCGCCAGTCCTTCCACCCGAACGCCCGCGGTCATGCGGCCTTCGCGTCGTGCCTCACACAGCTCTACGCCTCGGCGGCGAGGGAGGCGAGCTGCGCGGATGTGGCGTCCACGGGCCGGCCGGTGCTGCTCCCGCTGGCGTGGGACGACGCGTACCGCCCGCTGAAGGCGGCGTCCGGGCCGTGCCTGGACGTGTCGGGGGCGGTCACCCGCAACGGCACGGCCCTGCTGGCCTGGGGCTGCCACGGCGGCCGCAACCAGGCCTGGTGGTACGACCCGGAGCGCCGCTTGCTGCACACGGAACTGAGCCAGGACCGGTGCGTGGACGTCCCGGACGGGGCGTACCGGCCGGGCACGGAACTGATCGTGTGGGACTGCCACGGGGGCGCGAACCAGCAGTTCGTCCGCACGTCGGGGACGATCCGCCCGTCGGCGGCGCAGTCGTTGTGCGTGACGCTGCCGTCGCCGGGGGCGAGGGCGGCGCTGCAGCCGTGCGACGACAGTCCGGCCCAACGCTTGGCATAGCCCAGGGCCCTCGCGCTTCGCGCGACGGGGGCTCTGCCTGTGCCAGCACTCGCCAGGCCCGGATCTCCGTCCCGGGCCTGGCGTGGGTATCGGGTGCTCCGCCCCTGGGCTGCACAAGTGCGGGATCCGCCTCGGCCGCCGCGGGCTCCGGCCCCGGGCCGCTGGGCCAGGCAGTTGGGGTCCCCCGGGTCCGTGGCCGCGGGGACTGGTGTTTCAGCCGGGGACTTCCTGGGCTGTGGGCAGTTGGGGCTCCGGCCCCCGGGCCGCTGGGCCAGGCAGTTGGGGTCCCCCGGGTCCCGTGGCCCGCGGGGACTGGTGTTTCAGCCCGGGACTTCCTGGGCTGCGGGCAATTGGTGCTCCGCCTCAGGGCAGTGGCCTGACGCTTCGCGGGGGCGGGGCTCCGCACTGGGCCGCGGGCTGCCGGAATTGGGGTGTCGCCCCAGGCTCCCTGTGCTGCGCACCCCGTGCCCCCGCGCCGCAAGCGGCGGACGGGCCGACGTCGCTGCGCGACATCAGCCCGTCCGGGCCCCACGGCCGCCAGACCGCAGGGGAGTTCGAGGACACCGCGCGAAGCGCGGTACGAGTCCCGGGGCGGAGCCCCGAGCCCCGAGCCCCACGTCCGGCACGACGCAGGGCCACGGGGGTCCGGGGGCCTGCCCCCGGTTCGGAGAGGGGCGGGGAGGGGAACCGCTACGCCAGCCCCGGCCCCCGCACCGGAATCGACGTGAACGTCGGCGCAGGCGCCGGGTCCTGGAAGAAGTCGTTGCCCTTGTCGTCGACCACGATGAACGCCGGGAAGTCCTCCACCTCGATCTTCCACACCGCCTCCATGCCGAGCTCCTCGTACTCGACGACCTCGACCTTCTTGATGCAGTCCTGCGCGAGGCGGGCGGCCGGGCCGCCGATCGAGCCGAGGTAGAAGCCGCCGTGCGTGCCGCAGGCGTCGGTGACCTGCTGGGACCGGTTCCCCTTGGCCAGCATGATCTTCGAGCCGCCGGCCGCCTGGAACTGCTCGACGTAGGAGTCCATCCGGCCGGCCGTCGTCGGACCGAAGGAACCGGAGGCGTATCCCTCGGGGGTCTTCGCCGGGCCGGCGTAGTAGACCGGGTGGTCCTTCAGGTACTGCGGCATCTCCTCGCCCGCGTCCAGCCGCTCCTTGATCTTCGCGTGCGCGATGTCGCGCGCGACGACCAGCGGGCCGGTCAGCGAGAGCCGCGTCTTGACCGGGTACTTCGTCAGCTCGGCGAGCATCTCGTCCATCGGCCGGTTGAGGTCGATCCTGACGACGTCTCCGTCCTCGGCGAGCTGCTCGTCCGTCGTGTCCGGCAGGAAGCGCGCCGGGTCGGTCTCCAGCTGCTCCAGGAAGACGCCCTCGGCCGTGATCTTCGCGACGGCCTGGCGGTCGGCCGAGCAGGAGACTGCGATCGCGACGGGCAGCGAGGCGCCGTGCCGGGGCAGACGCACCACGCGCACGTCGTGGCAGAAGTACTTGCCGCCGAACTGCGCGCCGATGCCGATCTTCTGGGTGAGCTCGAAGACCTTCTTCTCCAGCTCCTCGTCGCGGAAGCCGTGGCCGAGCTCCGACCCCTCGGACGGCAGCTCGTCGAGGTAGTGCGCGGAGGCGTACTTGGCGGTCTTGAGCGCGAACTCCGCGCTGGTGCCGCCGACGACGATCGCCAGGTGGTACGGCGGGCAGGCGGCCGTGCCGAGCGAGCGGATCTTCTCCTCCAGGAACTTCATCATGCTCGCCTCGTTGAGCACGGCCTTCGTCTCCTGGTAGAGGAAGGACTTGTTGGCGCTGCCGCCGCCCTTGGCCATGAAGAGGAACTTGTAGGCGCCGCCGTCGGTCGCGTACAGCTCGATCTGCGCGGGCAGGTTGGAGCCGGTGTTCTTCTCCTCCCACATGGTGAGCGGAGCCATCTGCGAGTAGCGCAGGTTGAGCTTGGTGTACGCGTCGTAGATGCCGCGGGAGAGTGCCTCTTCGTCCCCGCCCTCGGTCAGCACGTTCTGACCGCGCTTGCCCATGACGATCGCGGTGCCGGTGTCCTGGCACATGGGGAGCACGCCGGCGGCCGCGATGTTCGCGTTCTTCAGCAGGTCCAGGGCGACGAACTTGTCGTTCGACGACGCCTCGGGGTCGTCGATGATGCGCCGCAGCTGCGCGAGGTGGGCGGGCCGCAGGTAGTGCTGGATGTCGTGGATGGCCTCGGCCGCGAGCTTGCGCAGCGCCTCGGGCCCGACCTTGAGGAACGTGCGCCCGTCGGCCTCGAAGGTGGAGACACCCTCGGAGGTCACCAGCCGGTACGGGGTGGTGTCCTCTCCCAGGGGGAGCAGATCCGTATACGCGAACTCCGGCATTTCGCCCATTCCTCACTTCACAGACAGCGGCTGGCCTCCGTTGGCAGCGCCCTCCAGCGTAGAACGCCCCTGCTGCCCCGATTGTGTGAGGTAAGGCTCACTTCCCGGATGCGGCGGGGGTCCGGGGTGACGGGCCACGCGCCGCGGCGTCGGTGGGCTCCCTCGGGTGGGAAATCGTCCGATTGCGGCCGGTTCCGTCCGTGCCGCCCCTGGTCGCGATCTATCGCGTTTCGCTAGGCTGACGACGTGGACCTCGAGAAGCAGCCCCAGAAGCCGGCCGTGCCCGTGGAGACCCGCCGCGCCGACCATGCTCTCCGCGCCTCGGACGCCGACCGCGACCGGATCGCGGACATCCTCAGGGACGCCCTGGCCGAAGGCCGGCTGGACGCCGAGGAGCACTCCGAGCGCATCGACGCCGTCTACCGCGCCAAGACCCTCGGCGAACTGGAGCCGCTGGTCGCCGACTTGCCCGCGGCGGGCCGGCGCACCGGCGCGGCTCCGTACGGGCCGGAGACCGACGAGCCCACCGGCCCCGCCGAGAACATGGTCGCCGTCTTCTCCAGCTCCACCCGCAAGGGGCGTTGGCGCGTCGGCCGCCGGACCAACGCGTTCTCCCTCTTCGGCAGCGTCGAGATCGACCTCACCGAGGCCCTGTTCGGGCAGCGCCTCACCGTGATCAACGCGACGTCGATCTTCGGCAACGTGGAGGTCCGCGTCCCCGAGAACATCACGCTGCGCGGCAGCGGCACCGGCTTCTGCGGGAGCTTCGAGGTCGTCACGCTGGAGGCCGCCGACCCCGAGGCGCCGGTGGTCGTCGTCAACGGCTACTCGGTTTTCGGCAATGTCGAGGCCAAGCCCAGGCGGGGCCGCCGCATCTCCGATCTCCACGACCGCCTGCGCAAACACCTCGGCTGACGGCCGCGCGCACCGAAGGATTTCCGCCGCGCGCGCCGATCCGCAATTCCGTACGTCGGAACTCAGTGCCACTCAGTGCTTAGGAGTGCGCACAGCGGGTAGGGACTGCTGCATCGTCTCTCGCTCGCGAATCCGTCGTCAGGAGTAGACCGTGCTGCAACTGCCGCATCAGTCCTTGCAGGTAGCCGCCGTTCCGCCTCAGCGCATCCCTGCTCGGGAGGATCAGGCCGGTCCCTGGCACGCGGAGGCGGTGTGCCGCCGCGACGAGGCCGGGCTCTTCTTCGCCCCCTCGAAGGAACCGACGGCTGCGCGCCTGTCGCGCGAAGAGGCTGCGAAGCGGGTCTGCGCCCGCTGCCCCGTGATGGTCGAGTGCCGGGAGCACGCCCTCCTCCAGCCCGAGCCGTACGGGGTGTGGGGCGGCCTCACGGCGGCCGAGCGCCGCGTGGTGCTGGCCCGGCGACGCAGGCGCGAGGTGGAGCTGAAGAAGTCCCCTTCGGCTGCCTGAGCGCACGACGCGGCCGCACACCGCATACGGCACACGACATACGGGAAGGGGCGCCCCCGGCGAGGGGCGCCCCTTCCCGTACGTCACGCGTCCGACGGCCGGCCGCTACTTCGCGCGGTCGAAGTCGATCTTGCTGTACGCGCGCAGCTTCGACAGCCGGTGCGTGGAGTCGATCTGGCGGATCGTGCCGGACTTCGAGCGCATCACCAGCGACGACGTGGTCGCGGTCTCCGAGCGGTAGCGGACGCCGCGCAGCAGCTCGCCGTCCGTGATGCCGGTGGCGACGAAGAACACGTTCTCACCGCTGACCAGGTCGTTCGTGGACAGCACCCGGTCCAGGTCGTGCCCGGCGTCGATCGCCTTCTGGCGCTCCGCGTCGTCCTTGGGCCACAGCTTGCCCTGGATCACGCCGCCCAGGCACTTGATCGCGCAGGCCGAGATGATGCCCTCGGGCGTACCGCCGATGCCGAGCAGCATGTCCACGCCCGTACCCTCGCGGACGGCCATGATGGAACCGGCGACGTCGCCGTCCGAGATGAACTTGATCCGGGCGCCGGTCTCGCGGATCTCCTTGACGATGCCCTCGTGGCGGGGCCGGTCCAGGATCACGACGGTGACGTCCTCGGGGGACATGCTCTTGGCCTTGGCGACCCGGCGGATGTTGACCGAGACGGGAGCGTTGATGTCGACGAAGTCGGCGGCCTCGGGGCCGGTCACCAGCTTGTCCATGTAGAAGACCGCGGACGGGTCGAACATGGTGCCGCGGTCGGCGGCGGCCAGGACGGCGATGGCGTTCGGCATGCCCTTGGCGTTGAGCGTGGTGCCGTCGATCGGGTCGACGGCGATGTCGACCTCGGCGCCGGTGCCGTCGCCGATCCGCTCACCGTTGTAGAGCATGGGCGCTTCGTCCTTCTCGCCCTCGCCGATGACGACGACGCCGTTCATCGAGACGGTGGAGACGAGGGTCCGCATGGCGTTGACCGCCGCGCCGTCGGCACCGATCTTGTCGCCGCGGCCCACCCAGCGGCCGGCGGCCATGGCGGCGGCCTCGGTGACCCGCACCAGCTCGAGGGCGAGGTTGCGGTCGGGGGCCTCGGGGGAGACCTCGAGCTCGGACGGCAGATGGTGCTCGGTCATCGGAGCGCACCTTTCTGTACGGCGACGGCCGGGGATAAGGAGGGTGCTGCGACTCTATCGGTACATCGACAAATTGAGCAGAGGGGCCCACGTATGAGCACAACACCATGATGCGACCATGGGGGGCGTGGCAGGTATGCGAGGCAAGCAGACGATCCGTGGCATGTTCCAGTCCATGGCGGTGATCGGCGTCGTCGTGGCGGGCATCTACATGCTCGTTCCGCACGACGAGCACGCGGACCCGATCAGGACGGTCGACTACCGCGTCGAGCTGGTGACGGCGCAGCGGGCAGCACCCTACCCTGTGGCCGTGCCGGAGGGGCTGGGCAAGGAGTGGCGGGCGACGTCGGTCACCTTCGACCGCGCGGACGCCCACGCCTGGCACCTCGGCTTCCTCGACCCGGACAACCAGTACGTGGCGGTGGAGCAGTCCACGGCGAAGGCCGCCGACAAGTACGTGCGTGAGGTCACCCACCAGGCGGCCGACACCGGCAGGACGCGGCAGGTGGCCGGCGAGACCTGGCAGCTGTGGGAGGGGCCGAAGTACGACGCCCTGGTGCTGACGGCCGGCGGCGCGACGACGGTGGTCACGGGGACGGCCCCGCCCGCGCGGCTGGCCGAGATGGCCGCCGCGCTCAGCCCCCGGCCGGGCGAGCCCGAGGAGGCCGTGCGGTCCTCGGCCCCGGCGACCGGGTCGGCGAAGCCGTAGCCGCAGCTGCGACGCGTACGGCGAAGGCCGCCGCACCCGGTGCTTGCATGGGGTGCGGCGGCCTTTCACGTGCCGTGCGGCGGCGGCTCAGACGGTGGTGACGACGTCCTCGTAGGACAGGCGCGGCGAGCGCGGGAACCAGGCGTCCTCACCCGGCTTGCCGATGTTGACGACCATCAGCGGGGTGTGGTCGTCGTCCAGGAACTCCTTCTGGATGCCCGCGGCGTCGTAGCCGGTCATCGGGCCGGCGGCCAGACCGGCGGCGCGGACGCCGACGATGAAGTAGGCGGCCTGGAGCGCGGCGTTGAGGGATGCGGCCGACTCACGGGCCGGGCGCTCGCTGAAGAAGAGGTCCTTGGCCTGCGGGAAGTGCGGCAGCAGGGTGGGGAGCTCCTCGTGGAACTCGTTGTCGGCGGCCAGGATCGCGACCAGCGGGGCGGTCGCGGTCTTGGCCTGGTTGCCCTCGGCCATGTGGGTGACCAGACGCTCCCGGGCCTCGGCGGAGCGGACCAGCACGACGCGCAGCGGGGTCTGGTTGAAGGCGGTCGGACCGTACTTGACCAGGTCGTAGATCGCCTGGACCTGCTCGTCGGTCACCGGCTCGTCGGTGAACGTGTTGGCGGTGCGGGCCTCGCGGAAGAGGAGGTCCTGGGCGGTGGGGTCGAGAACGAGCGACATGACGGGCATACCTTCCGAAACGGATTATGGGTCAACCAATGAATTCACCGTACAACGCATGCGGTTCAAGTTTCAACAAAATTCTGGCCCCCGTGAGCCGACTCACAGACGCCCCATCCGTCCTCCTCGGGCCGGCTGCGGCCTGCCCGGCCCCGCGGACCGCCACGCCGGCTGCCCCAGGGGACTAGCTCTCGCCGCCGTCCCCGTCCGGCTCGGACTCCGCCAGCGCCGCGTCCAGGCGCGCCCGGGCGCCCTCCAGCCAGTGGCGGCACACCTTCGCCAGCTCCTCGCCGCGCTCCCACAGGGCGAGCGACTCCTCGAGCGTCGTACCGCCCGCTTCCAGGCGGCGCACGACCTCGATCAGCTCGTCCCGCGCCTGCTCGTAACCGAGCGCGGCCTCTTCCGTCTTGGCAGCCATGCCAACCACCCTATGTGTGAGAAACGAACGCACTTCCCCAGGCGGCGGGAGCCCTCACTCCTCGACCCGCACCGCGAACTCGCCCCGGGCGACCCGCGCCCGCAGCCCCTCGCCGGCGCTCACGTCCTCCGGCGAGCGCACCACCGCGCCGTCGGCGCGCTGCAGCACCGCGTAGCCCCGCTCCATCGTCGCCGCGGGGGAGAGCGAGACCACCCGCGCGCGGGTGTGCGCGAGCTCCGAGTCCGCGCGGTCCAGAAGGTGGCCCAGCACCCGCCGGCTGCGCGCCAGCAGCGCGTCCACCTCGTCCTCGCGCTGGTCGACCATCCGGTGCGGATGCTCCATGCAGGGCCGGGCCAGACAGTGCGCCAGGCCGCGCTCCTCGCGGTCCAGCAGCCCCTGGACCGTGCGCAGCGCGCGCTCCCGCAGCTGGCGGACCCGCTGCAGCTCCTCGCCGACGTCCGGGACGACCTTCTTCGCGGCGTCGGTCGGCGTGGAGGCCCGAAGGTCGGCCACCAGGTCCAGCAGCGGCGAGTCCGGCTCGTGCCCGATGGCCGACACGACGGGCGTCGTGCACGCGGCCACCGCACGCACCAGCTGCTCGTCGGAGAAGGGGAGCAGGTCCTCCACACTCCCGCCGCCGCGCGCCACGATGATCACGTCCACGTCCTCCAGCGCGTCCAGCTCCTTCACCGCCTGGACGACCTGGGGCACAGCGTGGACGCCCTGCACCGCGACGTTGCGCACCTCGAAACGGACGTGCGGCCATCGCCGGCGCGCGTTCTCCAGGACGTCGCGCTCGGCCGCCGACGCCCGCCCGCACACCAGCCCCACCCGGTGCGGCAGGAACGGCAGCGCCCGCTTGCGGTCCGGCGCGAACAGTCCCTCGGCGCCCAGCGAGCGCTTCAGCTGCTCCAGCCGCGCGAGCAGTTCACCGATGCCCACCGGCTTCATCTCCGACGCCCGCAGCGACAGCTGCCCCCGCGGCGCGTACCACTCCGGCTTGGCGAGCACCACGACCCGCGCGCCCTCGGACACCACGTCCGCGACCGCGTCGAACACCTGCCGGAAGCAGGTGACGCTCACCGAGATGTCGTACGACGGATCGCGCAGGGTCAGGAAGACGACCCCGGCACCCGGCCGACGCGACAGCTGGGTGATCTGCCCCTCCACCCAGACCGCCCCGAGCCGGTCGATCCACCCCCCGATGAGCCGCGACACCTCGCCGACGGGCAGGGGAGCTTCCGCGGACGTGTTGAGAGCCATACGGGCGAGCGTAACGGCCGGGTACGACAACTCCGGCGACCCGAACCGGCCGCCTGCCCCGCGGGCGGTCCACCCGGCGCCGCCGCCCGTGTCCCGGGCCGCTGTCCACAGGAGATCACCCGTCCGCAGGGGGGCCTTACGATGGGACGCATGACTGCTACGCCGCCTGCCCGACGCGTCCTCCTCGCCGCTCCCCGCGGCTACTGCGCGGGCGTGGACCGTGCCGTGATCGCCGTGGAGAAGGCCCTGGAGCAGTACGGGGCGCCGATCTACGTCCGCCACGAGATCGTCCACAACAAGTACGTCGTGCAGACCCTGGAGAAGAAGGGTGCGATCTTCGTCGACGAGACGGCGGAGGTCCCGGAGGGGTCGATCGTCATGTTCTCCGCCCACGGCGTGGCGCCGATCGTGCACGAGGAGGCCGCCGAGCGGAAGCTCGCGACCATCGACGCGACCTGCCCGCTGGTCACCAAGGTCCACAAGGAGGCCGTGCGGTTCGCCAAGGAGGACTACGACATCCTCCTGATCGGCCACGAGGGCCACGAGGAGGTCATCGGCACCTCCGGCGAGGCGCCCGACCACATCACGCTCGTCGACGGCCCCGGCGACGTGGCGAACGTCGAGGTCCGCAACCCCGACAAGGTCGTCTGGCTCTCCCAGACCACGCTCTCGGTCGACGAGACGATGGAGACGGTCGACGCCCTGAAGACGAAGTTCCCCGGCCTGATCTCCCCGCCGAGCGACGACATCTGCTACGCGACGCAGAACCGCCAGACCGCCGTCAAGCAGATGGGCGCCGAGGCCGACCTCGTCATCGTCGTCGGCTCCAAGAACTCGTCGAACTCGGTACGGCTCGTCGAGGTGGCGCTCGGCGCGGGCGCCCGTGACGCGCACCTGGTCGACTTCGCCGACGAGATCGACGAGGCGTGGCTGGAGGGCGTCTTCACGGTCGGCGTGACCTCCGGCGCGTCCGTGCCCGAGGTGCTCGTCGAGGGCGTGCTGGAGTGGCTGTCGAAGCGCGGCTTCGAGGACGTCGAGATCGTCAAGGCCGCGGAGGAGTCGATCACGTTCTCGCTCCCCAAGGAGCTGCGCCGCGACCTGCGCGCGGAGGCGGCACGGCTGTCGGGCCAGTAACCGGCCGGCGGTCGTCCCGACACGCTCGTCCCGCTCCGCCCGCCCCCTTAACGTGGTGCCCATGAACGTCTTCGGAGTGGACATCGGCGGTTCCGGGATCAAGGGCGCTCCCGTGGACCTGGAGCGGGGCGACCTGGCCGCGGAGCGCCACAAGGTGCTGACGCCGCAGCCCGCGACACCGGACGCGGTGGCGGACGGCGTCGCCGAGGTGGTCGCCCACTTCGGCTGGGACGGGCCGGTCGGCATCACGTTCCCCGGCGTCGTCACCGGCGGCGTCACCCGCACCGCGGCCAACGTCGACAAGGGCTGGGTCGACCAGGACGCGGCACGCCTCCTCGGCGACCGCCTCGGCGGGCTGCCGGTGACCGTGCTGAACGACGCGGACGCGGCGGGCGTGGCGGAGATGACGTTCGGCGCGGGCCGTGGCCGCAAGGGCGCGGTGATCCTGCTGACGTTCGGTACGGGCATCGGCAGCGCCCTCTTCGTCGACGGCCGCCTGGTCCCCAACACCGAGCTCGGCCATCTCGAACTGGACGGGCACGACGCCGAGAAGCGCGCCTCCACGAAGGCCAAGGAGGACGCGGACCTCAGCTGGGCGCACTGGGCGCGGCGGGTCCAGAAGTACCTGGCGCACGTGGAGATGCTGTTCTCGCCGGAGCTGTTCGTCATCGGCGGCGGGGTGAGCCGCAAGGCGGAGAAGTTCCTGCCGCTGATCGAGGGCGTGCGGGCCGAGATCGTCCCCGCGGAGCTGCAGAACAACGCGGGCATCGTGGGGGCGGCGATGGCGGCTGCGGGGCGCTGAGGGGGCATGGCCCGCCGCCGGCGCGTCAGCGGCGGGCTGCCCCGCCCGGCTGCCCCGGCCCGCCGGGACGGGAACGGCGCCGTCGCCGCCCCATCGTCCGTACCTTGCGCACGCAGGTGATCAGCCCGGCGATCAGCGTCCCGCCGTACAGCCAGCCGGCGTGCACGGCGAGGGCGGTGACGACCGCCATGGTCTGCCCGCCGAAGCCGCCGTCGCCGCCGGAGATCGGAACGATCCCCACGGCGAAGGCGATCGGCACGATGACCGGGGCCATCACCAGGTCGGCCTCGCGCACCCACAGCGCGGTCAGCGCGCTCACCGGCAGGAACAGCAGCCCGTACGCCACCGGCGAGCCGTCCAGGAGCAGCCGGTCCAGGCTGCCGAGCGCCAGCATCACCGCGGCCCCGAAGAGCCCGGCGCCCAGCCCCGTCAGCCGGGGATTCGGCAGCCGGCGCAGCGCGAGCACGACCGGCGGCACCGGCCGCGGGGGCCGGGCGGGCACCGGGTAGACGGTGCCGTCGGCGAGCGCACCCCGGGCGGGAAGGGTGCCCTGCGGACGCTGCCGGGACTGGGGGCGACGAGTTCTGGGCTGCTCCACATCGACCAACGTAGGTTGCCGGGAGGCGGTAGGGAGGTACCAGACACGCCCTTTGGGCGACCTTGGCCCTCCGTTCGACTCCCGGCGGCCGTCGCTGTCCGGCACGGCCCGCCCGTAAACTGGTGGATCGGCCCGCCCATGCCGGGCCGTACGGCCCCCCGCCAGTCCTCACTCTCCACTCAGGAAGTCGCCAACGTGTCGCTCACGATCGGAATCGTCGGTCTGCCGAATGTCGGCAAGTCGACCCTGTTCAACGCCCTGACCAAGAACGACGTGCTGGCGGCCAACTACCCGTTCGCCACGATCGAGCCGAACGTGGGCGTCGTCGGCGTCCCGGACGCCCGCCTCACGAAGCTGGCCGAAATCTTCTCCTCGCAGCGGGTCCTCCCGGCGACGGTCGACTTCGTCGACATCGCGGGCATCGTGCGGGGCGCGAGCGAGGGCGAGGGCCTGGGCAACAAGTTCCTGGCGAACATCCGCGAGTCGGACGCGATCTGCCAGGTCATCCGCGCCTTCAAGGACGAGAACGTCGTGCACGTCGACGGCAAGGTCTCGCCGAAGGACGACATCGAGACGATCAACACCGAGCTGATCCTCGCGGACCTGCAGACGATCGAGAAGGTCCTGCCGCGGCTGGCCAAGGAAGCGCGCATCAAGAAGGACGTGGCGCCGAAGGTCGCGGCCGTCGAGGCGGCGAAGGAGATCCTGGAGCGGGGCGACACCCTCTTCTCGCAGGGCATCGTCCAGGGTTCCGAGAAGGCCGAGCTGCTGCACGACCTGCACCTGCTCACCACGAAGCCGTTCCTCTACGTCTTCAACGTCGACGAGGACGAGCTGACGGACGACGCCTTCAAGGACGAGCAGCGCGCCCTGGTGGCCCCCGCCGAGGCGATCTTCCTCAACGCCAAGCTGGAGGCGGACCTCGCCGAGCTCGACGAGGACGAGGCCCTGGAACTCCTCCAGTCCGTCGGCCAGGAGGAGCCGGGCCTGGCGACCCTGGCCCACGTCGGCTTCCGCACCCTCGGCCTGCAGACCTACCTCACGGCGGGCCCGAAGGAGTCCCGCGCCTGGACGATCAAGAAGGGCGCCACGGCCCCCGAGGCGGCCGGCGTGATCCACACCGACTTCCAGAAGGGCTTCATCAAGGCGGAGGTCATCTCCTTCGCCGACCTGGTGGAGACGGGCTCGGTCGCGGAGGCCCGCGCGAAGGGCAAGGCGCGCATGGAGGGCAAGGAGTACGTGATGCAGGACGGCGACGTGGTGGAGTTCCGCTTCAACGTCTGACGTCTCGTCAAGAACTGTGCCCGACCCGCCTGTTGGTGGGTCGGGCACAAGCTTCTGTCCGCAGGGAGTCCTCGCCTCGTGATTTGGGGCAGTGGCAGGTCTGGTCGGCGTGAGGCTGCCTCAGACCTTGACGACCTCCGCGTAAGGGCCGCACAGGAGTGTCAGATCCTCGGGGTCGGACGTGAGGACGGTGACCGGCCGGGGTGCGTTGCGGGCGATGACGGCGAAGGCGGCATCGATGGCGTACTTGTGGCCGTGTAGGTGATGGGTGCGAAGAAGCGCGGCAGCCTGGTCGGTGATCGCCTTGGTGACGTCGTGAACGTCGACCCGGGAGAGGACCCACTTGATGCGGGCTGGGCGGATACGCTCGTAGTCGGCCTCAAGAGTGGTCATGGCGCTGGTGGCGACGCGGATGCCCTCTTCCGACGCCGCTTGGACCAGAGCCACGACGGTACGGTCCTTGCGGTAGAGCTTCGAGAGGCCTTCGCTGTCGAGCAGTAGGGTGCCGGGCATCAGGCGGCGGCCCCGCCTGCCTGCCGGTGGTCGTGGCGCAGCAGCGCCCGGGCGGCCTCGACCTCCTCGCGGGTGAGAGCTTCGTTGTCGGTCTCGAAGTCGGCGACGATCTCCCGGAGCTTGTCCATGGCGACCCGCTGTTCGAGGGCCTCAGCGACGTAGGCGGAGAAGCCGCCCGGGCCGACGTGGGCGCGTACGGCCTCGGCGAGGTCCTCGGGGAGACTGATGGAGTACTTCCTGCTACCGCTCATGCCGCTGATCCTACCGGCGGTCGTAAGCCTTCGGTGGTGAAAAGCTCCTGCAGGTCCGACTTCTGCGCCGAGTTCTCCCGCATCCCCGAGATCGCGAGAAGGGGGCCTCTGACCTGCGGCAGCGCAGGTCAGGCGCCCCCGTCCGATGGGACATCGGCATCTCGCCCGGACTGGACGGGCACCCCGTGCAGGGTCGGATTGGGCGGTGGGAGGATGCGGCGACTGCGAGAGAGGGGCGGGACGCGTGGGGCGTGGTGAGCGGGACACGGTCGCAACGGGAGCGCGACTGTACGAGGCGGCGCAGGCAGTGGCCGGTGACCACGCCAGGGCAGTCGAGGCGGTGCGGGCGGCGCTGAAGCCGATTCATGACGCGGCGGTCACGCGGGAGCTCGACGCCATCCCTGTCGCCCGGCTGCAGGACGCCACTGAAGGACGCCTGCGGCTGGGGAACGTCGAGAAGAGCGGCCTTGGCACGGTGGGCCGTGTTCTCGAAGCGGGCCCCTATCGGTTGCGGCAGATTCCCGGTGTCGGGCAGCGCACGGTTGATCAGATCCTTGCCGCTGCTCGGCGGCTTTCCGAAGCGGTGCACGAGACGGTGGCCGTCCACATTGACGTGGACCGGCCGGAGCCGAGCACCACCGCGCTCGTCATGGCCCTGCACGTACTGGTGGAAGCCGGCCCGGACGCCCGGCGCGCGGTGGATCGCGCCGCAGCCCTGTCGGAACGGCTCGGCCCGTTGCTGGTCGACGCGAGGCCCGCCGTCGGGCGTTTCAGAATGCTCCTGGCCGGCCAGGAGAAGAAGGCACGTGCCCTGGCGGCGGTCGCCGAGATCCGCTCACTGGTGGACGAAGCAGACCAGGCCGACCTGCCTGAGCTGCTCGCCCAAGCCTCGGTGGACCTGCTGCGTGGATCTTCGTCCGACATCGCGGCATGGGTGGACTTCGAACTCCGCTCCGCGGAGTACTACAGCCTGCTCGCCGAGATCTCCGGGCGGCTGCCGGACGCGGCAGCCGCCGAGGGGTTCCTGCCGGAGGAGATCGCCGAGCGGGTACGGACGCAACAGCTCGACGACTCGCACCGACGGGTCTCCCTGCGCGGTTACCAGGCGTTCGGCGCGCGATTCGTCCTTGCGCAGCGCAAGGTGATACTCGGCGACGAGATGGGTCCTGGGAAGACCATCCAGGCGATTGCCGTGCTGGCACACCTGGCCGCCGAGGGGCAGAGCCATTTCATGGTCGTCTGCCCGGCGAGTGTTCTCGTGAACTGGACTCGGGAGATCGAGGCCCGCAGCGCCCTTCGCGTCGTGGTGCTTCACGGACCCGACCGGCACTACGCGTTCGCCGACTGGAAGGGGCGGGGCGGGGTGGGGGTGACCACGTTCGACGCGCTGCGCGGTTTTCCGGCGCCGGGCGGCGGAGAGGTCGGACTGCTCGTCGTCGACGAAGCTCACTCCGTGAAAAACCCGAAGACCAAGCGGTCTCAGTCGGTCGCCCTGTGGACGGAGCGTTGTGAGCGCAGCCTCTTCATGACCGGAACCCCGATGGAGAACCGGGTCGTGGAGTTCCGCAACTTGGTCCGGATTCTCGATGGAGGGGTGGCGGACTCCCTTGGCGAGCGGGACGCCTTGGCAGGATCGGTCGCCTTCCGCAAGGCGGTCGCCCCGGTCTACCTGAGGCGCAACCAGGAAGACGTGCTGACGGAACTCCCCAGTCTTCAGCAGACCGACGAGTGGGAGGAGCTGAGCGCGTCGGACGAGGTGGCGTACCGCGAAGCCGTGCGCGCAGGCAACTTCATGGCGATGCGCAGGGCCGCGTACATGCGCCCCGAGAGGTCGGCCAAGCTGGACCGGCTCCGCGAGATCGTTCAGGAGGCCGGCGAGAACGGGCAGAAGACAGTGATCTTCTCCAACTTCAAGGACGTGCTGGGCGTGGTAAAGGCGGCGCTCGCTGCGGGTCCTACTGCCGGTACTCCGATGTTCGGTCCGCTCACCGGCAGCGTCCCGGCCGGGCGACGGCAGCAGATCGTCGACGACTTCGCCGGGGTCTCGGGACCAGCGCTGCTCCTGGCACAGGTCCAGGCGGCCGGTGTCGGCCTCAATATGCAGGCTGCCTCCGTTGTCATCATCTGCGAACCGCAGATCAAGCCGACCATCGAACACCAGGCAGTGGCTCGGGCTCACCGCATGGGACAGGTCAGGTCGGTTCACGTGCATCGCCTTCTCGCCACCAGGGGAGTGGATGAACGCATGGTGAGGATGCTGGAGGAGAAGACCCGTCTGTTCGATGCTTACGCCCGCCGTAGCGCCGTAGCCGAAGCCACCCCGGACGCGGTCGACGTGTCAGACATCGAGCTGGCCCGCCGGATCGTCGAGGAGGAGCAGGCGCGTCTGGGTATGGCGGACGGACCCCCCACGGCATCCGGGTGAGGAGGTCCTCCAGTCCGCAGCCAGTCCGCAGGACACCCGTAAACAGCAGTCTGGAGCCAACGCACGTCAACAAGGAAATCCCAGGTCAGGGGCCTGTGGAGGGCTCCGCCGCAGGTCAGGATCGGGCCGCAGACATTCCGCTTCAACGTCTGATCGGGTTGCGTGAAAGGGCCGGACTCCCTTGGGGGTCCGGCCCTTTCACGTGCTGCCGGTGCCGGGTCGTCCCGGGAGTCGGCGCGGTGGTGTGACCGGGCACACGCGATCGGCCTTCCCGAGTGGGTTGTGAATTCCAACTGACGCCGGAATAGTCTCTGTCGTGGATGGTTTGGAATTCCAACTCAGGAGGTTGTCGTGCGAGATGCGGTGATCATCGAGGCGGTGCGTACACCCGTCGGCAGGGGGAAGCCGGGAGGTGCGCTGCATGAGGAGCGGCCCGTCGATCTGCTCGCGCGCACCCTTGTCGCGCTCGTGGAGCGGGCCGGGATCGACCCGGGGCTCGTCGACGACGTCATCGGCGGGTGCGTGACACAGGTGGGGGACCAGTCGTACAACATCACGCGCAACGCCGTGCTCGCCGCCGGGTTCCCCGAGGCCGTGCCGGGCATGACCGTCGACCGGCAGTGCGGTTCCTCGCAGCAGGCCGCGCACATCGCCGCGCAGGGCGTCATCAGCGGGGCGTACGACATCGCCATCGCGTGCGGCGTCGAGTCGATGTCCCGGGTGCCGATGGGGTCCGCCGTGCTGCCGGGCAGCGATCCGTTCGGGCTGCGGCTCGCGGAGCGCTACCCGGGCGGGCTCGTCGGACAGGGCGTCAGCGCCGAACTGATCGCCGCCCGCTGGAAGATCTCCCGCGAGGAACAGGACGCGTACGCCCTGGAGTCCCATCGCCGTGCCGCCGCGGCCTGGGAGCGGGGAGAGTTCGACCGCGAGGTGGCCTGGACCGGGCAGCGGGACGAGAGCGTACGGCCCACGACGTCCGCCGAGGCGCTGGCGGGCCTCGGGTCCGCGTACCACGACGCAGCCACCGCCGAGCGCTTCCCCGAGATCGGATGGCAGGTGACGGCCGGCAACAGCTCACCGGTCAACGACGGAGCCGCGGCCGTGCTCGTCATGGGCGCGGACGTGGCGGAGCGGCTGGGGCTGCGGCCGCGTGCCCGCTTCCACTCCTTCGCCGTCGCGGGCGACGATCCGCTGCTGATGCTCACGGCGATCGTCCCGGCGACGGAGAAGGTTCTGGCGCGGGCCGGGTTGACGATCGGGGACATCGATCTGTTCGAGGTCAACGAGGCGTTCGCGTCGGTGGTGCTTGCCTGGCTGCGCGAGACGGGTGCGGACCACGAGAAGGTGAACGTGCGCGGGGGCGCGATCGCCATCGGGCATCCGCTGGGCGCCAGCGGGGCCCGCCTCATGACGACGATGCTGCACGCCATGGAGGACCGGGGCGCCCGCTTCGGCCTCCAGACCATGTGTGAGGCGGGGGGCATGGCCAACGCGACGGTCCTCGAACGCATGTGAGGCGGCGTGGCCACGGTCGGCCCACCGGGACTCGCCCCGGTGGGCCGCCGCACGTGACGGGCCGTGCCTCCCGCGCGCCGGTCGGGCTGCCGTGCGGCGCGGTCGTCGCCAGGGCCTCACGCTGCCCACGCGTCAGTCGCCGCCGACGAACCCCGTTTTCAGACCCGCCCCGCACAGGGGGACCACCGCCGTGCGGTCGGTCCACGAACCGGCCGCCGCCCAGCACGCCACGCCCGTCGACTCCACGAACAGGCCCCGTGCCGCCAGGTCCTGCTGCGCCGCGCGGATCTCGGGCTCCGTCACCGTCAGGAACTCGCCTCCCGACTCCCGTACCGCCCGCAGGATCTGCCGGGCGCGCGGCGGGCGGGGGATCGCGATGCCCTCCGCGAGCGTCGGCGTCGCACGGGCCGGAGCGAGCAGGTCGTGCGCGCCCGCGCGGAACGCCGCCGCCAGCGGGGAGACCGCCTCGGCCTGCACGGCGACCAGCGCGGGGCGCGTGTCGATCAGCCCGTGGGCGAGCAGTTCGTCGAGCGCGAGCGCGGCGCCGAGCAGCAGGGTGCCGTTGCCGACGGGCACGACGACCGCCTCGGGGAGCCGGCCGCCCAGGTCCTCCCAGAGTTCGTAGACATAGGTCTTGGTGCCGTGCAGGAAGTACGGGTTGTAGACGTGGCTCGCGTAGAAGACACCCCGTTCGCCGGCCGCTGCCCGCGCGGCGGACGCCGTGGCCTCGCGGTCTCCGGGGACCACCTCCAGGCGGGCGCCGTGCGCCCGGATCTGCTCGGTCTTCTTCGCGGACGTGCCCTCGGGGACGTACACCGTGCACCGCAGGCCCGCCCGCGCGCAGTACGCGGCGACGGACGTGCCCGCGTTGCCGCTGCTGTCGGCGACCACCCGGCGAGGCCCCAGCCGCCGGGCCAACTCCGCCAGCATGACCGCTCCCCGGTCCTTGAAGGACAGCGTCGGCATGACGAAGTCGAGCTTCGCCGACACGTTCGCCGTGAGGGGAACGAGCGGGGTCCGGCCCTCGCCGAGCGTGGTCTCGGGCGCGGACAGCGGCAGCGCCTCTTCGTAACGCCACAGCGAATTCACGCGTCCCGCCAGAGCGGAACGGGGAACGGCTGAGGCACGGAAGTCCAGGTCGAGGGGGCTCCGGCAGTCCGGGCAGCACCAGATGTCAGAATCGACCGGCCAGTCACTCGTGCAATCGGGACAGCGGTAGGACGTCATGGGCCGCCAGCATGGCAGCCCTGTGGCGCCTGACGGCGGTTGTGTGGCGCTCATGTTTCACTGCCGCCCGTCCTCTTGTGCGATTCCTATGGATCGGCCAATCTTTCGCTCGGCGGACGGACAAGGGGGGTTGCCCAGTTGATACCCAATCGTTGGCATGCCCCTGTCGTCCATCTGTCATGACCCCCACAGCAACGCACCACCAATGAGGAGGACCCCTCACATGTCTGTGATGCGTGACTCGCGGCGAAGACTCGCCGCGGCCAGCGCCATAGCCGTCGCCGCGCTCTCGCTCGGCACGGTCTCCGCCCTCCCGGCCGCCGCTGCCCCGGCGGCGGCCGAAGGCGTCATCGAGAACGCCGGTGCCCCCGGCGCCATCAAGGGCAGCTACATCGTCACGCTCGACGAGTCCGAGGCAGACGCGGGCTCGAAGGCGGGCAAGGCTCTCGCGGCCGAGTACGGCGCGAAGATCAAGCGGACGTACAACGCCGCGCTCAACGGCTACTCCGTGCAGCTCAGCGAGGAGCAGGCGAAGAAGTTCGCGGCGGACCCGGCCGTCGAGTCCGTCGTGCAGAACCGCGTCTTCACGATCTCCGGCACGCAGCCGAGCCCGCCGTCCTGGGGTCTCGACCGGGTCGACCAGAGGGCGCTCCCGCTCAACCAGAGCTACACCTACCCCGACACCGCGGGTGAGGGGGTGACGGCGTACGTCATCGACACCGGTGTGCGCATCACCCACAGCGACTTCGGCGGCCGCGCGTCCTACGGCTACGACGCCATCGACAACGACAACACGGCACAGGACGGCCACGGTCACGGCACGCACGTCGCCGGCACCGTCGCCGGGTCCTCCCACGGTGTGGCCAAGAAGGCCAAGATCGTCGGCGTCCGCGTGCTCGACAACTCCGGCTCGGGCACGACCGAGCAGGTCGTCGCCGGCATCGACTGGGTGACGCAGAACGCCGTCAAGCCGGCCGTCGCCAACATGAGCCTCGGCGGCGGCGTCGACACCGCCCTCGACACGGCCGTGCGCAACTCCATCGCCTCCGGCATCACCTACGCGGTCGCGGCGGGCAACGACGGGTCCAACGCCTCCAACTACTCGCCCGCGCGGGTGACCGAGGCCATCACCGTCGGCTCCACCACCAGCACCGACGCCCGTTCCAGCTTCTCCAACTACGGCAGCGTGCTGGACATCTTCGCCCCGGGCTCGTCGATCAAGTCGACCTGGAACACCAGCGACACGGCGACGAACACCATCTCCGGCACCTCGATGGCGACGCCGCACGTCGCGGGCGCGGCCGCGCTGTACCTGGCGGCCAACAAGACCGCGACCCCGGCCCAGGTCTCCTCGGCCCTGACCACCGCCGCCACCTCCGGCGTGGTGGGCAACCCGGGCACCGGCTCGCCCAACCGCCTGCTGTACGTCGGCGGCGGCAGCACCACCCCGCCCGGACCGAAGTTCGAGAACACCGGCGACTACGCGATCAACGACTTCGCCACCGCCGAGTCGCCGATCACCGTCAGCGGTGTCACGGGCAACGCGCCGGCCAGCCTGGCCGTCTCGGTCGACATCAAGCACACCTACATCGGTGACCTGAAGGTCGACCTCGTCGCCCCTGACGGCTCGGTCTACAACCTGAAGGCCTACGGGTCCGGCGGCAGTGCGGACAACGTGATCAACACCTACACGGTGAACGCGTCGTCCGAGGTGGCCAACGGCACCTGGAAGCTGCGGGTGAGCGACAACGCGCGCTACGACACGGGCAGGATCGACGCCTGGGCGCTGCAGTTCTGAGGTCAGCCCTCGCAGGGACCTGACACAGGGGAGGGGCGGCCGTTCGCGGCCGCCCCGTTCCACGTGCCAGGTCGTCCCGAAGGTCCGTCACCTGCCGCCCGGGGGCTTCCCGTCGTGTGACCGCGCGCCGTTGGCGGGAGTTCGACGACCCCGAGGGGCAAGCCGAGGTCACAGCTACGCGCCCACCGAGGTCGGTCGGCGGAGCGGTGACCGCACGGTGACCTGCGCCTGTTCGGCGACCGAAGGCAAGCTCACGGGCCCCTGCAGGGCCGCGCGGCCGCCTCCGAGCCGGAGGGCGACGGGGCCGGCGTCCGAGCGGGTCCGGTGCCGGACGTACCGGCGGTAAACCGCTCCCGACCGGCAAATCATCACATCGAGTGAAACTTTGGCCCACACTTGCGGTCAACGACCCACGGTTGCCAGTCTGTTGCTGTCTGTCAACCTGTTGGGAGTGGCCAGTGACATTCGGTGAGCAGCCCGCCTACTTGCGCGTTGCGAGCGATCTGCGGGAGAAGATCGTGAACGGCTCGCTGCCGCCGCACACCCGACTGCCCTCGCAGGCGCGCATCCGCGAGGAGTACGGCGTCTCGGACACGGTCGCCCTGGAGGCCCGCAAGGTGCTCATGGCGGAGGGGCTGGTGGAGGGCCGGTCCGGCTCCGGGACGTACGTGCGCGAGCGGCCCGTCCCGCGACGGGTGGCCCGTTCCGGGTTCCGGCCGCCCTCAGGCGCGAGCCCGTTCCGCCAGGAGCAGGCGGAGGACGGGACCCGGGGCACCTGGGAGTCCAGCAGCGAGCAGGAGGGCGCGAGCCCGGAGATCGCCGCCCGGCTCGGCATCCAGCGCGGCGACCGGGTCATGCGCACCCGCTATCTGTACCGGGACGGGGGCGAGGCCATGATGATCTCCACGTCCTGGGAGCCCCTGGAGGTCACGGGCCGGACGCCGGTGATGCTTCCCGAGGAGGGACCGCTCGGCGGCTGCGGTGTGGTCGAGCGCATGGCCGCCATCGACGTCGTCGTGGACAACGTGGTGGAGGAGGTCGGCGCCCGGCCCGGCCTCGCGGAGGAGCTGCTCGCGCTCGGCGGCGTGCCGGGGCATGTGGTGATGGTGATCGAGCGGACGTACTACGCGTCGGGGCGCGCGGTCGAGACGGCGGACGTGGTCGTGCCGGCGGACCGCTACCGCGTCGCGTACCACCTTCCCGTGAAGTGAGGGCGCCGGCCCGGGGGCTGTGACGGCGCGTCATCGCGGCCCGGCTCCCCGCAACGTCACGGCGCCCGTCGACCGCCTGGGCCACGAGGGGCGGTCACCGCCTGGCCCGCGCGCACACGGTCTGCGGCCCCGACGTCCCGCCGCCGAGATCACCGCCATGCGCGACTGCACGGCCCGCGCGGCGGCGTACGCGCTTCCCGGCATCGCCGGCTGCTCTGTCCCCGGCCCGATCTGTTCGCTGTGCTGTTCCCCGGACGTCGCACGCGGTGACGTCTGCCGCAAGGAACCGGCCAGGGAGCCGGTCCTGTTGCCCCCTGTCCATGGTGCGGGCCGACTGAGCCGGTGCCCGGCTGGGCGGCGGGCATCCGGCGTTCACGGCGGAACAGGGGGGCGTATCCAGCCGGATGCGCCCCCTTCAGGTATCTCTTTGTGAAAACCCGTATCCGCTCAGTGAAGGTCAGGCGTAGGCTTGGGCATATGCTGAGTGGGGTTTCAAGCATCAACTTACGGGCGGACAGGGCGAGTCGGGGAGGACCGCGATGAACGAGGGCGGCGCCGCGCTCCCCTGGCAGGTCGTCCGCCAGGACGACAACGGCAACCGCTATCGCGTCGGCCGCTACGCCACGCGCGACGAGGCCCAGCAGATAGCCGACACCCTCGACGGCCGGGGCCACAAGCAGCTCTACTCGGTGGAGCGCGTCGGGCAGACGGGTCCCTGACGGCGGGCACTCCGCGTGTGCCCGTGCGAGACAGAAGGGAGATCGCCCCGGGTGCGGGGCGTGCCGGCGCAGTACGCTCCGGCACATGAGTGATCGCGTGGTGGTGGCCGGAGCCGTGTACGACCGGGGGCGGCTCCTGGCCGCCCGGCGCAGCGCCCCCGAGGAGCTGGCGGGCCGCTGGGAGCTGCCCGGCGGCAAACTGGAGCCGGGGGAGAGCCCCGAGCAGGCGCTGGTGCGCGAACTGCGCGAGGAACTGGGCGTGGAGACCGAGCCGCTGGAGCGCATCCCCGGCGAGTGGCCGCTGAAGCCCGGCTATGTGCTCCAGGTCTGGACGGTGCGGCTGGTCTCCGGCCGCCCCCGCGCCCTGCAGGACCATGACGAGCTGCGCTGGCTCGCGCCCCACGAGAGCGACGACGTCGACTGGCTCGACCAGGACCGGCCCGCGGTCGCGGAGGCCGCGCGCCTGCTGCGCTCCCGCCCCGGGAGCGGCGCGCCACGGAGCTGACGCGCGAGCGGCCGCGCACACCGCAGGGCCGGTCCTGGTCGAGCCGGAGACCGGCCGGCGGGGGTCACCCCAGCAGGCCGAGCAGCGTCCCGCGCGCCCTGGCCGGGCCGAACTCCGCGGTCAGGTGCGGCAGCGCCGACCTGACCAGCCGCTCGCACAGCGCGTCGTCCTTCATCAACTGCACGATCTGCGCGGCGAGTTCCTGAGCGGTGTCACCGATCAGCACCTGGGCGTCGTGCCGCAGGCCCATGCCCTCGAAGGCGAGGGACGTCCCGGCGACCGGCCGGCCGTGTTCCAGCGCCTCGCCGACCTTGCCCTTCACCCCGGCCCCGTACCGCAGCGGGGCGACCGCCACGCGTGCGGCCGCGTACAGCGGGGACAGGTCCTCCACCCAGCCGTGCACGGTGACCTTGTCCCCCGCCAGCGACAGGACGGACTCCGGAGCAGCGCCGCCGACCAGGTCCAGCTCCGCATCCGGGACCTCCCGGCGGACCAGGGGCATGATGTCGCGGGCCAGCCACCGCGCGGCGTCCACGTTCGGCTCGTGCAGGTAGTGGCCGACGAACAGCACCCGGGAGCCGGCCGCCGTGCTCGGTGGGCCGTCCACGACCGGGACGTGGATGTTGGAGAGCACCCGTACGTCCGCATCGGGGATCAGTGAGCGCAGTGCGGCGCGCTCCTCGCCGGACACGACCAGGGTGACGTCGCACGTCCGGGCGAGGAACAGCTCCAGCGCCCGCGTGGACTCGGCCTGGGCCCGCAGCGCGAAGCGGTCGGTGCGGCCTTCGCGTTCGGCGAGATCCGCTGAGCGGCCGAGGCGGCGGAAGTGGAGGTCCACGGTGTCGTACACCACCGTGCAGTGCGGCGCCGCGTCCCGTATCTCCCCGAGGAGCTGGATCGCGGGCTGCGGCCGGCACAGCAGCGCCAGACCGATGCGGTGTCCCTGCTCGCGCAGGAACCGCACCTGCCGCGCCCTGCCGCCGAGGACCGCGACATGGAGCTCCTTCAGCCGTGTGGCGTACGGCAGGTCGGTGCGGCCGTCCAGCGGGAAGACGAGCACCTGGCGCCCGAGCCGTACGAGTTCCTCGATCATCCGGGACATCCGTACGGATCCCGAGTCCTGGTCCGGTCGGGGCAGTTGCTGGTCGACGACGAGGACGACGCCGGCCGTGCCGGGTGCCCGGTGCGCGTCGCTCATCGGCGCTCAGCCTGCCAGCAGCAGGGTGAACAGAGCGGCGTCCATGCCCTTGAACACCTCGCCCCAGGGGCCGTTCTCCGTGTGCTCCCGCACCAGCCGGGCAGCCCGCTCGGTGACGGCCTTCCTGTCCTCGTCCGGCAGCAGCGCGGGAAGGGCGCCGATCCCGTTCAGGATCATCACGAGCAGAAGGGTCGGCTCGTCGGGCTCCTGTCCGCCGACGACGGCGTCGCGGATGCGGTCCACGACGGCCTCCTCGTGCGAAGGGTCTCCGGAGGGCCACGCGTTCGTGTGGACGACCCCGAGGAAGCGTCCCTCCTCGTGCCGTACCAGGCCGCGTTCGGTCAGCGCGTCGAGCTGCGGGCGCCAGCACGCGTGGCCGATGTTCTCCGCGGCCCAGCCCAGCTTCCTGTCCTTGTCGGCGAGGACGGACAGGGCCTTGTCGAACACGGCGTCACCGGTGGCCGCGGCGTCGCGCACGACGGGCCGGGCGGCCTTCGGGTCACCGGCGGGGACGTCGACGGTGACCTTGCCGGTACGGATCAGGTCCAGCAGGATCGCGGTGCCCACCGCGCGGTGGCGGCGGCCGATGTCGACCGTGCTCCGGCCGGATTCGTTGTCGAGGAGCAGCAGGACGAGGTCCTGGGCGAGGACGGACATGGGTGCCTCTTTCCGTTGGGTGGAGGGTGGGTGGGACAGGGGCGTCGCCGGGTTCAGACGGGCCGCTTCATCGCGTGCTCGCGCCGGGTGGCCATGACCGACCCGGACTCACGGCGGGCCATCCGGCGCAGCACCATCGGCGCGACGATCAGGCCCACGACCGCCCAGGCGCCCAGTACGCCGACGGTCTCCCAGTGCCGCCACGAGTCGCCGATCTCCGCGGCGACGGCCGAGTCGGGCAGGAGCGCGGCGCGGGCGGCCAGACCGAGCCAGTACAGCGGGAAGACCTCGGCCACGTGCTGGAGCCAGACGGGCAGGTGGGAGGCCGGGTAGAAGATGCCGGAGATCGACGCGAGTCCGAACAGCGGCAGCATCACCAGGCCGAGGTTGCGGGGGCTCTCGATCAGCGAGCCCAGGATCGCGCCGACCGGCAGCATGGCGAGCAGTCCGAGAGGCAGTACCCAGGCGAGCGCGGTCCAGACCCCGGGGTCGGCGGCCGAGACGTCCGGCAGCATGACGATGCCGGTCAGGGTGACGACGGCGCAGGCGAACAGGACGGTCCCGGAGACGGCGACCAGCTTGCCGACGAGATAGCTCGGCATGCCGTGGGGCAGGGCCTTGAGCCGCAGCAGGGTGCCGTCCTGGCGCTCCACGATCAGCTGCTGGGTCAGGCCGAGCATCCCGTTGAACGCGACGCACATGCTCATCAGGCTGGGCAGCAGGAATCCGGCGACGGACATGCCGGTGCCCGCCAGTTCGTTGTCCCGCAGCATGTGCAACGGGGCGAGCAGGCCGACCAGCCAGACGAGGTTGCTGATCAGATCCTGCCTGGTCGTGGCCATCTGGTGCAGTTCGCGGCCGCCGCGGCGCAGCCCCTCGCGCAGCGTGTTCCGCAGCGGGCTCACGGGTGCGGCCGGCTCCGGGGCGGCGGCGGGCGCGGAGCGGGTGTGCTCGACAGGTCGCGTACGGGTCGTCCGGCTCATCGCACCGCTCCCTCGAAGCGCCGGGCCGCCTCGTCCTCGCGACCCGCCTCGGCCTCCCTGACCATGGCCAGGTAGACGTCCTCCAGGCCGACGCGCCGCACGTCGAGGTCGCTCACCTCGTCTCCGTACTCCTCGAAGAGCCGCCGCACGAAGCCGGTGACGTCGGGTGTGCTGTGGCGGTGGGCGGTGCCGCCGCTGGTCCAGGTCACCTCGGCGTCCGCGCCGACGCGTTGGGCGAGTTCGCCGACGGTGCCCTGCGCGATGATCCGGCCGCCGACGAGGATCAGGACGCGGTCGGCCAGCTTCTGCGCCTCCTGGAGGTCGTGCGTCGTGAGCAGGATCGTGTTCCGTGCCCGGGCCAGTGACCGGACCAGGGTGTGGAACTCCTGGCGTGCCTCGGGGTCGAAGCCGACGGTGGGCTCGTCGAGGAAGAGCACCTCGGGGCGGCCGACGACGCCGATCGCGATGTCGAGGCGGCGACGCTGCCCGCCGGACAGGGTCGTGATGCGCCGGCCCGCCTGCTCCGTCAGCCCGACGAGGGCGAGCAGCTCGTCGACGTCCCACGGCCCGGGGTGTCCGGGAGCGGCGTACGGGGCGTAGAACGCGGCGAAGTGGCACAGCAGTTCACGGACGCGCCACTTGCCGTGGTCGCGCCACGACTGGAGGACGATCCCGAGGCGGGAGCGCCAGCGCTCGTCTCCTTCGGCCGGGTCGCTGCCGAGGACCCGTACGGCCCCGGCGGACCGGTCCCGGAAGCCTTCCAGGATCTCGATGGTGGTGCTCTTGCCCGCGCCGTTGGGTCCCAGCAGCGCGACGACCTCGCCGCGGCGGACCTGGAAGTCCACACCGCGCAGCACCTCGTGGCTGCCGTACCGCATGTGCAGGTCACGCACATCGATGACGAGTGGTGCGGTGCTCCCGGTCGCCGGGGCGGCCGGCTCGACGGTCTCGGTCACCGGATTTCCCCCTGTTCCGTGCTTGTTCTCGTTCTCTTCTGGTGTCAGCGGGCCGTGACGGTCCGTCGTGTCCGTGAGCGCGGTCCGCCCCCGAGCGCCGCTTCGACGACGTCGGCGGCCGCGCGGGCGCCTCCCGCGGACGCCATCTCCGCCCGGAGGTCCGACAGGCGGGCGGCGGCCGACGCATCGGCCAGCAGGTCCCGCACCGCCGCGGCGAGGGACGCCGTGTCGACGGTCCCGGGCGCGAGGACCCGGCCGACGCCGAGGGCCGCGACCCGTTCCGCGGTCACGAACTGCTCCACCGCCTGCGGCAGGACGACGAGCGGCACACCGTGCGCGAGGCCCTCGAGCACGCTGCCGGTGCCGCCCGCGGTGACGAACACGTCGGCGTGGTCGAGCACCCTCATCTGCGGCACCCAGGTGTGGACCTCGACGCCGTTCTCCTGGGCCACGTCCCGCAGTTCGTCCGTCGTGGCGGCGTGGCCGGTGGCGACGACCACGTGCCGGCCGTCACCGAGGCCGCGCAGGGCCCGGACGCAGGCGCGGAAGATGTCCGTGCGCCGGTTGTACGTCGTCCCCAGCGAGACCAGCGCGGTCCTGCGCGCACCGGGCGGCGGGGACCAGTCGCCGTGCGCCCGCCGCTGTCCGGTGACCGGCCCGACGAAGACGTGCCGGCCGCTGATCTCCGCCGCCCGGAACTGAAGCGACCGCGGCATGGCCACCACGCACGGCACCTCCTGTGTCAGTGCCGCCGCGCCCGAGCCCACCGCGGGTCCCGCGACCGCGTCGGGGAAGGCGTGGGTCGGCGAGAACTGGACCTCGCCCGCGCCCCAGCGGCGGGCCAGCAGCGGGGCGTGGCCGGTCACCGTGTCGTACACGACGAGGTCGGGGACGTCGTGCGCGTACGTTTCGGCCAGCTGGGGGAGCGCCGCCTCGCACTCGCGGTCGAACGCGGCCACGGCGAGTGTGCCGTCGTCCTCGGCGGGCAGCCAGTCGCCGGATGCCCCGCGGAGGGAGGGAAAGGTGGAGCGGTAGCCGACGGCCTCGGCGCCGGTCTCCTCGATCAGCGGGACGAAGTCGTCGCCGGTGGCGAAGGTGACCCGGTGGCCGCGTGCGGTCAGTTCGGCCGCGAGGCCGAGCATCGGGTTCACATGGCCGTGCAGCGGCACGGACATCAGGGCGATGTGCGCGCCCGGGGCTTCGTGCATGGACAGCTCTTCCCTCGTGTGCGGTGCGTGCGGCGGCGCGGTCCTCAGCTCTCCGTGCCGCCCTGAGCGGTCGCCGCCTCCGCGATGATCCGCAGATGTGCCAGGTGGGCGGCCAGTGCGGTGCGGCCCTCGGGGGTGAGGCTCAGCCAGGCCCGCACGCGGGAGTTGAGCGGTTCCTTGCGCAGCGTCACGTACCCGGCCGTCTGCAGGATCTTCACCTGCTTGCTGAGCACGGAGTCGCTCAGACCCAGCTCGTCCCGCACGGCGGAGAAGGCGAGCGAGTCCACCGGCGCGAGCATGGAGCAGATCCGCAGCCGGTTGATCGGGTGGATCACCTCGTCGAACACCGGCTGGATCACGCCCGCAGCTCCTCGGTCACGGCCCGGTCCAGCCTGCGGCCGGCGACCACCGTGGCGACCAGCGCGACCACTCCGCACGCCGCCATGGACCACCTCAGGTCCGCGCCCCATTCCAGGACGAGACCAAGGGCGATCAGCGCCACCAGGAGAGGGCCGAGGACGGAGGTGATCCGGCGTGCGCCGGGCGTGGCGTAGTAGCGGTTGAACGACACGCCCGTGGCGTGGCCCGCGGCCATCGTCAGCAGCATCGGCCCCAGCGAGATGCCGAGCACGACGCCGAACGGGATCAGGTCCCAGTCGATGCTGACCGAGGCGAAGGCGAACAGGAAGCAGCCGCCGACCGCCGGGTAGTACCACCGTGGGGCGGCGGCCCGGGCGGCGGCTCCCGCCCTGGCGGCCCCGGCCTGCGCGAGCGCTTGTCGCGCCTCCTCCGCATTCATCGCGTCCCCTTCCGTCCGGCGGTGGCCCCCTTCGGCGATCCGCCACTTTCCATAGTGGAAACAGTAGCCTTCTCTTTCCAGAGTGGCAAGAGGAGGAGGATGCTTTCTGCGGCCCTGGCGGGAACGCCCGGCATGTCACCGTGCGGCCCCCAACTCCCGTGCCAGCCAATCCTGTTCGACGTCTCCCAGGGCGACGACGGTGTCGGTGACCGGCACGAAGAGGGCCTTGGCCGCCTGCGCCACCTCCTCGCCCGTCGTCGCACCGAGGAGCTGGGGCCGGCTGATCACCCACTCCAGCCCGCGGCCGGAGATCATGGTGTGCCGCAACGCGTCCGCCAGCAGCCCCGGTGAGTCGAAGGCCGTCAGCAACTGGGCGCCGCAGTACCGCCGGACGACGTCCAGTTCGTCCCGCGTCGGCGGTACGGCAGCCAGAGCGGCCGCCTCCTCCCGTACGTCGTGCAGGGCCTGTGCCACCTCGGCGCGCGGCGCGGTCACCCGGACCAGGGCCCGGGCCCGGTCGGCGACGACGTCCCGCGCCGCGAACATCACGTGCCCGGCACGGCCCAGCCGTCGGCAGCGCTCGGCCAGCCGCGCCCCGTAGTGGCCGCCGAGCAGCGCGGTGGCCAGGTAGCGGGCCGGGACGTCGTCGCTGTGGGCCGGTTCCGGTGCGCACAGGGTCATGCCCACGGCGTCGCCGGCCGACGGCTCGCGCACGACCAGCACCGCAGGTGCGTCCGCCCGACAGGCAGACCCGGTACCGGTCGTCGGCGTGTCGGCACTCTCCGCCGGGGCCGACGAGGCCCAGGGGCCGAGCAGCCGGGCGGCCTCCTCCACCGTCCGCTCCGGCTCCAGGTCACCGACCACGACGAACACCGTGCCCTCGGGCGACAGCATCCGGCGATACAGGGCGGTGGGCGCAAGGACGTCGTCCGCTTCGCCGCCCAGCCAGTGGAGTCGCAGCGCCTGGTCCATCCGCTGCTCCGGCGACAGGCGGGGTGCGACAGCGGCGGCCGGGGGGAAGACGTCGGGCAGCCGCGGCGGTTCGAGCAGGTCCGCGACGATGCGCAGCAGACCGCTGTACGCCTCACGCGGTGCCCAGCCGCCGATGTCCGCCCACTGGCCGCTGGTGGACACCCGCAGCTCGCCGCCGAGGCGCCGGGCGCGCGCGGACGCCCCGGTGGCGGCGTCGGCGCAGCGCAGCAGCCACGCGGACTCGGCCGGCCTGCGCCAGCCGTCGGGGCCGAGCGGCACCCTCAGCCGCACCTCCACCAGGCCGGCGCGCCGGTCCGGTACGGCCAGCACCCGCAGTCCGCCCGCCAGGACGGTCTCCTTCGCCCCGGTGAAGCGCGGCCCGACGGGCTCGCCCAACGGCGGCAGGGGCCGCGGCCCGAGGGACGTGCGCCCCAGCTCGACGGCGCCGCGCGGGGCGGGCGCCTGGGCGGAGTTCGTTCCCGGTGACGGACGGAGCGCGGTGGTCGGCACGCTGCCGATCTGCGCGTCCCGCGCCGATGCGCTGCGCGGGGGTGCGCCGACGGCGGGTGCCGGGGTGCCTGGTGCGGGTGCGTCCTGCGCCGACGCGGCGGGTGCCGTGTGGGGTGGCGTGTGGGGTGGCGCGGGAGTGGCCTGTGCCGGTACGGCAGGCGCTGCCCGGGGTGGTGCGGGAGGGGTCTGTGCCGGTGCGGCAGGCGCTGCCCGGGGTGGTGTGGTGTGCCTCGGCGTGGCCTGCGCGGGAGCACCCTGCGCCGGCGCGGCGGCGGCCTCGGGCGGTGGAGCGCTCCGGGGCGACGCCGCAGGCGTTCCCGGTCTCGGCGCGCCCGCCGCGGGCGTGGCCGACGTCGGCGCGGCCTGCGCCTGCGCGGGAGCACCCTGCGTCGGCGCGGCCTGCGCCGGCGTGGCCGCCGTCCGCGTCGGTGGCTCCGCCGCCTCCGCCGGTACGCCCTCCGGCTCCAGCACCAGGACCGCCCGGGGCGCTGTGGCCAATGCGGTGGCCGCTTGCGCGAGGTCGTCGGGGTCGACCGCCTCGACCAGCCCCGGCAGCTCGTCGACGAGTTCCGCGCGTCCGAACAGCAGCTCCAGCCGGCCCAGGGCACGGCAGCGCTGCTGCAGGTCGGCGTGGTCGCGCCGCAGGCGTGAGGCGAGGGAGCGGCCCGCCCCCTCGGCCGCACCGGCCACCGTCCGCGGATCGCCGTGCCGGGCCCACCACGCGGTGAGCCGGTCGGTGAACTCGTCGGCCGTCAGTCCCCGTGGCAGCAGCGAGGTGACCACCAGTGCGTCCGGCCCCCGCGCGTCGAGCGGACCGAAGAAGCCGCAGCCCGCGCTCACCGGTGCCGCGAGTTCCTCGGCGGCCGAGCGCTGTGCCAGCTCGGCGAGCACCATGTGGGCCACGTACGCGCCCGGTCGCGCCGCCGGGTCCGGCAGCCGGTGGCCGACCGCGACCGCCGTGCGGGTCACCCCCGCGACCGTGCGGCGCAGCCGCCGCTCCCCGGTGGGCGGCGGCTCGTCCAGCGGCGGCGGCTCGGCCGTCGCGCGGTGGGGGATGTCGCCGAAGTGCCGTTCCACCAGCGGGCAGACGTCCTCGGGCCGGTGCGGACCGACGATCGTCACCACGGCGTTGGACGGGGTGTAGTACGCCTCGAAGAAGCGCGCACAGTCCTCGACCGTGACCCGGCCCAGCACCCGCGCGTCGCCGTAGCCGTCGTGCGCGTTGGCGAAGTCGCGGAACATCACCCGCGGCAGCAGCGGCCACGGCAGCCCGCCGTACGGCCGGCCGTCCCGCATGTGCGCGATCTCCCTTGTCACCTCGACGAGTTGGGCGGCGAGCTGGCCGGGGGTGAAGCGGGGGGCCCGCATCCGGTCGGCCTCGCGGAACAGCGCCTGCTCCAGCGCCTGCGCGGGCACCGTCTGGAAGTAGTCCGTGTAGTCCTGGTGCGTCGTGCCGTTGGCCGCGCCCGCGAGCGGGTGCAGCGCGTCGTAGAAGGCACCGTCCGGGAGGCTCTCGCTGCCCCGGAACATCAGATGCTCGAAGAGGTGGGCCATGCCCTCCTGGCCCGGACGCTCGGAACGGAAGCCCGCTCCGTAGTGCACGGCGACGGCCGTGCGGGGCGTGGGCCAGTGCGGGGCCAGGACGATCCGCAGCCCGTTGGCCAGCGTGCGCCGGTGCAGGCCGCCCGCCGCGCCGGCCTCCGGTGTCGGGTGAGGGCTGGTCATGTACGTGCTCCTGACAGCGGTCAGAGGTCCAGCAGGAACATCACGAACCCCGTGTACTTCTCGAAGTTTTCCTCGTCCCAGCCGACATAGGCGGTGTAGTCGTGCAGATGCAGCAGGACGCGCAGGGCCGCCAGGCGCGGCCAGGTGTCGCCGAGGTCGCGGCCGTAGCCCTCGAACAGCGCGTTCAGCAGGCGCGGCCAGGCGGGACCGCTGTCGCCGCGGTACCACTTGAGCTCGACGAGTTCGCCCAGGGTCCAGCCGAGGTCCAGGTACCACGGGGCCAGGCAGACGTCCTCGCCGATCAGCATGTCGGCGTCGCCGCGCGATGTGCCCTGCGCGGGGACGAGGGAGCCGAGGGCCGGTGCGCCGTGGCACAGCACCCGGTCCCCGTCCGCCGCGATGCGCTCGCACAGCTCGTGGAGCGCCGCCATGCGCACCTCGCCCAGCCGGGGCCGCAGCAGCGACTCGGCGTAGGCCGCGCGCGGTTCGGGTGAGCGCCCCGCCAGCCAGTCGGTGAACCTGACCAGGCCGCGGGGCGCGGCCCGGAGCGCGTCGGCGGCCACGGGCGGGACGGGGGTGTCGTGCAGGGCCCGCAGCAAACGGCCGAGGTCCCGCAGGACGTCCACCAGGCCGTCGTCCGGGCCGTGGTAGAGCAGCCGGCCCGCGGCCGACTCGGGGCCGCGCACCCGGTAGACGCGTCCGGCGCCGTCGCCGGTGACGGCGCCGGACGCCCACAGGACGTGCCGGCCCCCGCCCTCCGCCGCGATCAGCGCGTCGAGGTCCGGGACCGGGGCGGCGAACGGTGCCGGCGCCTGCGGGCCGGGGCGGCGCACCCAGGTGTAGCCGCCGCCCTCCGTGCCGCCGGTCACCCGGGTGCGCAGCAGTCCGGTGCCGAAGTCCCTGCTGTACGCGGGCTGTTCGGGTGCCGCGGCGGCGGTTTCCGTCGCTGCCGGGCCCGCGGCCGTGCTGTTCATGCCCCTGCCCCCGCTCCTGCCGTCGCCCCCGCCACGGCCCCGGCCCCGGCCCCCGTCTCGGCCTCGGCCTCGGCCTCGGCCTCGGCTCCGGACTCGGCTCCGGTCTCGATCTCGGCCTGGGTCTCGGCCCCGGCCCCCGCCACGGCCCCGGCCCCGGCCCCCGTCTCGGCCTCGGCTCCGGTCTCGATCTCGGCCTGGGTCTCGGCCCCGGCCCCCGTCTCGGCCCCGACCCCGGTCCCGGTCCCGGCTCCGCTCGCCGATGCCGGCGTACGGCCGGATGCCGTCCCGAGCCCGTGCACCGCCGCGTCGGCGCCGTCGGCCAGCACGGCCGCGTACGGTGTCGTGCCCGGGCCGTCCGCCGCGGCGGCGCGCTCCCTCTCCCGGGCCGTCCTGCGGTCCTCGATCCGCCGCACCACATCGCTGATCGGCGGGGGGACCCAGCCGTCCTCGCGCCCGGTGGTCAGGCTGTAGCCGGGGACGGGAGGCACCAGCACCGTGTTCGGGCGCGCCGCGAGTGCCGCCCAGTGCGCGCGGAACGCGGCGCTGTCGAAACCGCCGGGCGGCAGTGACGGCGCCACGGCCACCAGCGCGTCGGTGCACTGGAGGGCCAGCAGCGCCGGGGTGTCGGCCAGACCGAGCGCGAGCCGTGCCGTGAAGTGGAACGTCGACGGATAGACGAGGACCGCCTCCGCCCACTGCGCGTACTCCACATGACGGGCGCCGTCGCACTCGTCCCACGCGTCGGTGTCCACCCCGCCGTCGACCCGCAGGCCGAGCGAGAGCGGGGTGACGAAGCGCTGCGCGCTGCGGCTCGTCACCACCCGCACGGTCAGTTCGGGGTACCCCTGGCGCAGCCAGGTCAGCCACTGGGGCAGTCCGGCCGCCGTCGTGGAGCCGGTGACCACGAGCAGCAGCCGGCGGATGCCGAAGGGCGGCACGATCAGCGCGTCGGCGGTCGCCTCAGGGCCGTCGACGCCCGGCCTCGACGCCTTCGGACCGCCCCGCCCGGCGGGTCCCGGGTGGGGCCCGTGCCCGCCCGGCGTCGCGGGCACGGTCATGCCGCGTCCACCAGCCGCAGCAGCTGCTCCAGTTCCCGCAGTGCCGCTGTGCCGCCCTGCGTCAACGCGACACCCGTGACGTTGAACACGATCTCGTCGGCCCCGGCGTCGGCGAACTCCCGCAGTTTGTCGCGCACTTCGCTCTCGTTGCCGAACAGGAACGCGTTCCCGCCGACCAGCGCCTTGCCGCTGGCCTCCGGGTCGGCCCTCATGTCGACGTCGATGCCGGACCGGCTGAGCATGTCGGTGTAGTGCGGCAGGCTCATGTGGCCGGAGTTGCCCGCCAGCGCGAGCTTCGTCGCGTCACGCTCCGGCCCGTCCAGCGCGACGGGCACCATCGCCACGACCCGCGGCATCGCACGCCCCGCCCGCTCCGCACCCGCGCGCAGGGCGGGGACGACCGTGTCCTTGAGATAGGCGGCGGGGGTCAGCCAGGTGATGGCCACGTCGGCCACCTCTCCGGCGAGCTCCGCCATGCGGGGGCGCAGCACCCCGAGACCGATCTCGACCGGGGGCAGCGGCAGCCGCGGCAGCACGGCGCTGCAGCTGTAGAACTCGCCCTCGTGGTCGGCCTTCCCGTCCGTGAGCAGCCCGCGCAGGATCGTGACGTAGTCGCGCACTGCGCCGAGCTGGCTCCGGTACGGCGAGCCGAGAATGCTGCGCTGCAGCACCTTGGCGCCGGGACCGTAGCCGGCCACCACCGAGTGCCCCATCGCGGCCGCCAGGCTCTGGGCGCGCAGGGCCGCGTCGTACGGATGGCAGAAGGGCATCAGCGACACCGAGGTGCCGACGGGGACCCGGAAGCCGGTGGCGGCCGCGTAGCTGAACGCCTGGTGCGTGTCGCTGGCCGTGCCCTGGCCCTGCCAGAGCCGGACGGCCTTGCTCCACTGCGAGAGCGCGGCGAACGGCAGCAGCTGCTCGGGCCGGGTGGGGACGAACGGAACGAGAAACGAGTGGTCTGTCATGCCGGCATTCCCGCCTTCAGGGTCGTTCGGCCGCCGTCCCCGGCGGTCAGCATCTGGCCGTGCACCAGCTGGGCGTACGCCGGGCACTCGTGCATCAGGGTGGCGTGGTCGCCCTCGCCCACCGTGCGGCCGGCCTCGAAGACGATCACGTGGTCGGCGTGCTGCACGGTCGAGATCCGGTGGGCGACGACGAGCAGGGCACGCTCCCGGGAGAGTTCGTCCACGAGATCGCGGAGCTTCTGTTCGTTGATGCTGTCCAGCTGCGACGACGGCTCGTCGAGGAGCACCAGGTCCGCGTCGGTGAGCATCGCGCGGGCGATGGCGAGGCGCTGGCGCTGGCCGCCGGACAGGTCGACGTTGCCCGCGAGGACGGTGTCCAGGCCCTGCGGCGTGCGGCCGAGCTCGGTGGCGAGCCCCACACGGTCGAGGACCCGCAGCAACTCCTCGTCGGACACGGCCGACGGTTCCCGGCCGAGGGTGAGGTTGGCGCGGATGGAGTCCTGGACGAGGGTCGAGGACTGGTCGACGTACGCCATCCGGGCGCGCAGTTCCGACAGCGGCCACTGCGACGTGTCCCGCCCGAAGACCTCGACGCTGCCGCTGTCGGCGGTGGCGAACCGCTGCATCAGCTCCAGGCTGGTCGTCTTGCCCGATCCGGACAGGCCGACCATCGCGGTCAGGCCCTGCGCCGGTACGTGGAAGTCGGCGCCGCGCAGCACCGGGTTGGCGCCGTAGCTGAAGTGCACCTGGTCGAACCGGACGGCCGGCACGGCGGATCCGTCGCGTGCGGCGGCCGGGGCCGGGACCGGTGCGGCGTCGCCGTCGTGCTCCCTGTCCTTGGCGAACAGGCTGGTGAACCGCTCGCGGGCGACGACGCCCATCTTCAGCGCGGTCACCGCGGAGGCGATCATCATCAACGGTCCGGTGAGCTGGAGCAGATAGAGCAGGAACGCCACGAAGTCGGCCAGCGACAGCCTGCCGTCGAGCATCCGCGCGCCGCCGCCGGTGATGACAGCGACCAGCGCGATCTGCTGGCCCAGCGTGATCGTCGGCATCATCAGCGCTTCCATGCGCGCCGCGGCGATCTCTCGCCGCGCGACGCCCTCGGCGTGCTCGGCCAGGTCGTCACCGACCTGCCGTTCCGCCCGGTACGCCTTGATCACCTTCACGGCGTCGGTGGCGGCGATGTAGCGCTGGGCCAGGCCGCTCGTGGCCTCCTGCACGGCGACGTAGCTGTGCCGGAGTCCCTTGACCACGGCGAAGATCAGCACCGCGGCGACCAGGAAGGCGCCGAGCGTGACGAGGAGCAGCATCCAGTCGATGAAGCCCATGATCACCAGCGTGCCCGCGGTGGTCAGCGCGGCCATCGGGAGCTGGATGGGGCCGGCGTCGATGAGCTTCTTGACCCGGGCGGTGTCCGCGGTGATCCGGGCGACCAGGTTGCCGCTGCCCTCCTGCCGGATGTCGGGCACCCGCATCCCCAGGGTGTGCCGCATGGTCCGCACCCGCAGCCGGCAGATCATCTGCTGGCCGAGCCGGGACAGCAGGAACGTCGCCCCGGCGCCGGCGAGCGCCGAGCCGAGTCCGAGGCCCACCAGAAGCCAGGTGTAGGCGCTCAGCCCGTTCTCGTCGAGGGAGGAGATCAGCTTGCCGACGGCCCAGGGCAGCGCCAGCGTGGAGGCGGTGGACAGCAGGGCCAGCAGGGTGATCAGGGCGATCTGGCCGCCCCGGTTCGCGGCCAGCTCCCGCATGATCCGGAAGTCCCTATCGGGCTCGGGCGCGCCCGCCCTGCCCGCCCTGTGCGTCCTCGTCCCGTCAGCCACGGTCGCCGCTCCTCTCCCGGTACGTGTCCGTGTCCCCGGCGGCGACCGGGCCCGGACGGGGGGTCAGTTCGAGCAGGGTCCGCGGGCCGGTGGCCGGGCCCCGCCAGGTGATCTCGAGCCCGGCCCGGTCGCAGAGCCGCTCCAGATCCGCGACCGACCGTGACGGGGCGGGCATCATCGAGCGGTACCTCAGTTCGGTGGCGGGCCCGTTCGCCGGCATGGCCACGTCGGCGAGCAGCACCTTTCCCCCCGTGCCGGCCGCCTCGCGGCAGCGTGACAGGATCCGTACGGCGTCGTCGTCGGCCCAGTCGGCGAGGATCGCGGAGAGCAGATAGACGTCGAAGCCCTTGGGCAGCGGGTCGAAGAAGCTGCCGACGACGGCGGTCGCCCGGTCGGCCACGTCGCTGCGTGCGAACCGGGCGCCGGCCTGTTCGGAGACGTTCCTGAGGTCGACGAGCGTGCCCCGCAGATGGGGGTGCGCCCGCAGCAGCGCCATCAGGATCGAGCCGAGATGGCCGCCGACGTCCACGACGTCGGTGACGCCGCTCCAGTCGTAGTCGGCGACGATGTGCTGCGCGCCCCAGCCCAGCGGCTGGTCCTGGACGGCGTCAACGGCACGGGCCTGCTCGGCCCATTCCGCGGCGAAGGCGGGGTCGTTGTTGACGGTCTCCCAGTAGCCGCCGCCGGGGCCCGCGGCGTGGGCGGGCTCGCCGGTGCGCACTGTGTGGTCGAGGTGGAGCAGGGCCTGGATGCCGCGGCCGATCATGCTGTCGTTGCGGAGCATCTGGCGCACGCTGGTGGGATGGTCGCTCAGCAGCGGCTCGCCGAGCGGGGTCAGGGCGAAGTGCTGCTCCCCGTCGCGTTCCGTGCCGGTCAGCAGACCGATGTCGACGAGGTGGCGCAGCAGGGAGTCGGTGACGTCCGGCTGGGTCTGCGCCGCCTCCGCTACGGCGGCGGAAGTGGTCGCGCCGGCGCGTATGCGGTCCGCCACGCCGAGTGTGGCAGCGGTGCGGATGGCGGCAGGTGTCAGCAGATCCGCCAGGGACAACAGTTCTTCGTAGGGCTGGGGCTCTGCCATCTTTCGCCGCCTCGGGGTAGAAATTGGGGTTGGGCGGCGTGTGTGGGCCGGTCCGTGGCCCACACACGCCGTTTCACACGGGTTGGACGGGGATCAGCAGCCGTCGTCGATGGTCTTGGAGACGACCTGACCGCTCATCCAGCTGATGCTGGCCGTCACGGCGGCGCAGCCCCAGGTGGTGGCGGGGGCGTCCGAGGCCGCCGACAGGTTGATGTCCTCGGGCGAGCTGTAGGCCTCGTAGCCGGACAGCAGCTCGACGATGGAAGATGCCTTCTCCATGGTCTTTCTCTCCCTCAGGGGTGAGCGGATGAATGGGACGATGCGCTGTGGTGCGAGTGGTGCGCCCGTCGTCGGCCTGTTCGCGTTCGCGGGCGCGTCGGCGCAGGCCGTGTCAGCAGGTGGCCTCGTAGGTGATGGCGCTGAGGAAGCTGACGGCGGCGGACGCGCAGTACCAGGTGGTGGCCGGGGCGTCGGCGACCGCGGTGACGTCGAGCTCGCTCGCGTCCATGTAGGTCTCGTAACCGGCGACGAGGTCCATGATGCTGTCGGTGCTGTTCAAGACTGTCCTTTCGTTTCCGAGTCGTTGAACTCAAGGCTGGAAGCGTCGGTGACGCTCCCAGTGATGGGTTCAGCGCCCGGTGCCGCACGCCCGGAGAGTGGTACCGGCCACGCTCCGGGCGGCCGCAGGACATCGCCGTGCCTTCGGTGCGTCCGGCGTGCGCCGTTCAGACGCGTGGCAGATTCCGCGCGGGGTGGGCCGGATCGATCCCGGCCTGCGTGAACTGCTCGGCCACGGTGCGCTCGGCCGCCTCGGGGACGTCGGCACTGTCCACGAGCGCGCTCGCCAGCACACTGGCGCGGTGCTGCCCGAAGCTGAGCCCCTGCCTGCCGGAATGGGGATCGCTGGGCTCCCAGGCGGTGGCCACGCCCGGGCACAACTCCTCGGTGAAACAGGAGACATCGGTGCCGAGACCGGGCAGCTCCCGTACCCGGCGGGCCAGTTCCGGCGCGGCATGGGCGTACTCCGCGTCCAGGTAGACCACGACCGCGTCGCGTCGCGGGTACAGCTCCGGCGCGGAGAGCACCTTCGCGCGGTAGGGGAGTGCGAGGTCCTCCAGGAACGTCAGCGTGGCACCCCACACCCGTACGGCGTCGTCGACGGTCCCGACGTTCACGTACACCCGCAGGACGTCCCGGCCGCCCTTGCGCGGGACCGAGCCGTCGACCAGGAAGAAGCCGGGGGAGAGGCCCGCGCGGACGGAGGGCATGGTCAGTTCGACGACCTCCCCCTCCTTCATATCGGTGCTCCGCAGCGCCGCTTCCGGCGCCCAGAACCTGACGCCCTCGCGCTCCACCAGGACCCGGACGTTCCCCTTGTCGTCCGCCTCGGCCGACGAGCGGGCCAGCGCGCGGGTGCTGATTTCCTTGTGCGGCACGGCGGCGGCCAGTCGCACCTCCAATTCGTCGTCCCTCAGCCGGGTGGGCACCTTTCCATGCCCTTGACCCGAATGGAATACGTCGTAAATGGCCTCGGAGAGCAGTCGTCGCAGTTCCCGAGGGGTTTCCGCCTCGATCTCCCGCTCTCCGACAACGGCCTTCGAACGGTCCGCGGACACGCTGATCTGCTGCATGACGGCGCGTATACCGGGCGACAGCAACTCGTTGGTTCCCAGGGTTTCCACGGTCACTTCACATCCTCGAAACCGAGCGTCAACGCGAATTTCTCCGGATTCACCACGGCTGCTCGTCCGACGCCCGCTGCTGCACGCTGAATTCCAGTGAGGCGTGAAGAGGAAAGCGCGCCGGCGACAAGTCGGTCGAGCAGATGCCATCCGGCGAAGGCGGTCGCGCGGACGGTCAGGCCCTCGTCGATCACGGGCCGTACGTCCCGGTAACCCCGCCAGAATTCCCCCACCAGCGGGAGGAGGCGCTGCATCTTCGCCACGCCGCGCTGAATGATCATGTCGTGGGTGAATTCGACGTCGGTGAAGACGTCGTCTCCCCGGTTCGTGACGACGTCCAGGACGGACCGGTAGATCCATTCGCCCGCGAAAGCACCGACGTCGCGTGCCGGGTCCGCCAGCCGGAATTCCTCCCAGTCGGCGATGTAGACGGCCTCGGGGCGCACCAACAGCTGGTCCACGCGGAAGTCGCAGTGCGACGGCACGCGCGGGGAGTCCGCCTCCATGTCGCGCAGCCGCTCGAGGGCGCGGACGAGGACCGCGTCGTTCTGCAGCAGGCGCCAGGCCTCCAGCTCCCCGGCGCTGGAGCGGGTGTACACGGACATGGGCAGTCCGCGCAGGAAGGCCACCGGAGGGAACGGCGGCGGCACGCTGTCCACCTCCATCGCCGGGGGCGGCGGGGTGCCGTGCAGCCGGCCGATGATGCGTCCCACCTGGTGCGCGTGGTCACCGGTGAAGACCTCGTCCACCATCAGCTGGGCGCCGTTCCGCGCGTCCATGACCCGCTCGAACGCCACGATGTGATGCTCGGTGTCGGTCCCCAGCAGCGCCGGCCGGAAGAGCTCCGGCGGGCGGGCGGCACCCGCGTACTCCTCGAAGGCGAGCATCCGCCGCATCCGGGCCCTGACATCGGGCTCGGCGCCCGTGAGGCGTTTGACGAACACGTCCCTGCCGCCGGTGGTGGTGCCGGCCCAGGCGTCGTTCCTGCCGATCGGAGACGTGACCGACTCCCGCACCATGGTGCCGAGACCGAGATCGACGAGCAGTTCGTCGACCTCTGGAGTGGCGTCCAGATCAATGGGCGCCACTTCTTTCTGCATGACAGCCATCTGCATTTCCCCTCGAAGCATGGCTGAATCCCCGTCGGGACACACGTGTCCGGGTGCGGCTCTGCCGGCCGCGTAAAGGATTCCGTCGGCCGGTGTCAGGCGACGTGAATGCGCGACAGGATGCCGCGGAATGACAGCGCGATCGGAAACGGCATGGCGATGTCATGCCGCGGCCGACGGCCGAAAAGATTGTCCGTCGTCAGAGATGCCGCGAAAGCGGCTGAAATGGTCGTGTGCCCGTTCCGGGCAGACGGGGCGCGATCGAAGCGCGTCCCCTGCAAATCCCCCGTGCCATTCTTGCTGTCCTGTTCCCCGTAATGCTGCAGGTCCGGCAATCGTCCGGATTTACCGGTCGGCGATGGCCACAACCCTAGGCAGAAGTGATCCAGTGCACAAGTTTGAAACGGCAAACTGTGATCCAGGTCACACGCGCCTCTTTACTCTGTATTTACATGGATGCATTCATGGCGGCGGGCCCGGAATTTGCGCCCCGACAAGAGAGGAAGAGTCGTTCGTGTCCGTCGCGGGTCGGATGTCCGGCACAGGGGCAGGCGTCCGGGATGCGAGGTTCCGGCGACGGATGGATGACTGGGGCATGACATTCCGGCATCCGGGCCGGCGCGTGCGGAGGGCGTGTGTGCCGCGCCGGGCGGCACGAGCGCGACGCGTGCGCCGTACGGGCCATCGGTGCCCTGGTTCCCACCCGTGCCGCGATACTCGGCATCAAATATCGGGTATGTGCTGATTAACCCCATCAAAAGGGGCATTGCTCCCGTGTTCGGTCTGGGGAAGTGAGCGGCGTGACCGGCAGCGAAGGCGACAGCGCCGAGTGGACCTTCCCGGCGCAGCCGAACGCCGTGCGTGCCGCGCGCCACGCCGTCCGCGAGACCCTCAGGGCGTGGGGCCTGGACACCGCCGTCGGCGATGTGACCGTGCTGCTGGTCAGCGAACTGGTGACCAATTCCCAGCGCTACACCTCCGGGCCGATCGGCCTGCGGATGGTCCGCCCCAGCGGCGACGGCACCGCGCCGACCCTGCGGGTGGAGGTCTCGGACCCGCTGCCTGATCCCCCCACCGAGCGGTCCGCCCACCCCGACGACGAGGGCGGCCGGGGTCTGCAGCTGGTGGCCTGCACGGCTCGTCGCTGGGGCACCCGGCGGGGCAGGACCGGCAAGACGGTGTGGTTCGAGCTGGCCCTGGCGGGTTAGGAGTCTGGAGGGACGACGATCACGGGGGCTCGGCCGAAAATGAACGAGACCTCTCTGTGATCGTGAACGCCGTGCCGGTCGGAGCCGTAGTGCTGAATACTGCGGTCATGGCCGGTCCGGTGCGGTGAGCTGGAGGGGACGGTCGCGTGAGCGAGATACCTGGGACGGCGAGCGGTGCCATGTGGCAGAGCAGCGCGCCTGGCTCGATCTATGACTACATCAAGGTCGCATCGTTCTCGATCGGCCCCGATGGGCTCGTCGATCAGTGGAGCAAACGCGCCGTGGAGCTGTTCGGCATCACTGCCGAGGAGGTCAGGGGCAAGGACCCGGTCGAGGTGTTCATGCCGGCCGACCTCAGGCCACGAGGTCACCGCAAGGTCGCCGAGATCCTGGACGGCAAGGAGTGGACGGGCCTCGTCCCCTTCCGTGTGCCGGGCCAGGACCGCGCCCACGGGCTCGCCGAGATCTATGTGATGCCGAGCGAGACCGAGCGCGGCGAGCAGGCCGCGCTGTGCATCGTCGTCGATGTGCGGGCGTTGCGCCGGATCGAGAGCGATCTCGCCGCATCTCAGGCCATTTTCGGTCAATCGCCCTTCGGGTTCCTGCTCTTCGGCACGGACCTCACCGTGCAGCGCGCCAACCAGCGCTTCGCCACCGTCTTCGGCGGCGCCGCGGAAGAGCACCGCGGACGCACCGTCGACGACTACCTCTCCCGCCCCGAGGCCGACCGGATGAACGCCGCCCTGCGCCGCGTCCTGGAGACCGGCGAGGCCGTCACCGACCTCCAGATCGTGGGCACCGTACCCGGCAGCACCGACCGCAGGCACTGGGCGGTCAACCTCTACCGGGTCCACGGCGGATCGGGCCGGCCTGTCGGGGTCGCGGGCCTCGGCACCGATGTCACACGCCGTCAGATGGCGGCCCGAGAGGCGGCGAACGCCCGGCGCAACCTCGCCCTGCTCAACGAGGCGAGCGCGCGGATCGGCAACTCCCTCGATCTGGAGACCACGGCCCGCGAGCTGCTCGACGTCGCCGTCCCCGGCTTCTGCGACCTCGCCTCCGTCGACCTCTACCAGGGGCTGCTCACCGGGGACGAGGCGCCGCCCGGGCAGTTCGCCGCCGTGCACGCCGAGAGCTTCGGCGGCGGCAGCGCCGAGCTGCGCCGGGTCGCCTTCGCCAGCGCCGTGTCCGACGCCCCCCTGATGACCACACCCGACTGCGTACCGGAGGGCGGCGGGCCCACCGAGGTCGGCGAGGTCCACCGCTACCCGTTCAACTCGCCGTGCGCGAGCGCCCTTCGGACCGCGAGCCCGCAGACCATTCCCGGGCGCGACGGCAGCCTCGTCCAGTCCACGCTCGCCGTCCCGATGATGGCGCACGACACCGTCGTCGGGCTGGTGCAGTTCGCCCGCACCAAGGGCAGCGAACCCTTCGGGGACCGTGACCGGGCGCTCGCCGTCGAACTCGCGGCGCGCGCGGCCGTCTGCATCGACAACGCCCGCCTCTACCGCAGGGAGCACGAGCGCGCGCTCATCCTGCAGCGCAGCCTGCTCCCGCCCGGCGACCCCGAGGCCGCCGGCCTCGACATCGCCTGCCGCTACCTGCCCGGCACCACGGCCACCGAGGTGGGCGGGGACTGGTTCGACGTCATCGAACTCCCCGGGCACCGCACCGCGCTCGTCGTCGGCGACGTGATGGGCCGCGGGCTGCGGGCCGCGGTCGCCATGGGCGAACTGCGCACCGCCGTACGGACGTTGGCGCTGCTCGACCTGGAACCGGCCGAGGTGCTCTCCGCGCTCGACGAGATCGCCCGCGGCCTCGGCAGCCCGGGCAGCCCCTCGCAGCTCCGCCGCTCCACGGGAGGCGCCCAGATCCCGCACCAGGCCTCGCCCAAGTCCCGTCGGGAGGCGGACCTCTCCGAGGTCTATCTCGCCACGTGCGTGTACGCCGTCTACGACCCGGTCACCCGGCGCTGCACCTTCGCCAACGCCGGCCATCTGCCGCCCGTCCTCGTCGAACCGGGCGAGGAGGCGCTGCTGCTCGACGTACCGCCGGGGATGCCGCTGGGGGTGGGCGGCGAGCCGTTCGAGGAGGTGGAGGTCGAACTTCCCGAAGGAGCCCTCCTCGCGCTCTACACCGACGGCCTCGTCGAGTCCCGCGACCACCCTCTCGACGAGGGGCTGCGCGCCTTCCGCACGGCGCTCACGGATCCCGGGCGTCCGCTGGAGGACGTCTGCGACCACGTGCTGAACACGCTGGACACGCGGCACGGCGAGGACGACATCGCCCTCCTCATGGCCCGAGTCCAGGGCCTGCCGGCCGAGTCCGTCGGCGACTGGCACCTGCCGCGCGAACCCCGCTCGGTGGGCCGGGCCCGCGAGCTGGCCCGCGGGCAGCTCGTGGCCTGGGACCTGGAGGCGCTGGTCGACACCGTCGAACTGCTCGTCAGCGAACTGGTCACCAACGCGCTGCGCTACGGAGAGGGCGAGATCAGGCTGCGCCTGCTGCGCGACCGGACGCTCGTCTGCGAGGTCTGGGACGCGGGCCTGGTCCAGCCCCGCCGCCGCCGTGCCCGCGACACGGACGAGGGCGGCCGCGGCCTGCAACTGGTGGGCCTGCTGAGCGCGTCGTGGGGCTCTCGACGGACGCCCCGGGGCAAGACGGTCTGGTTCGAACTCCCGCTCCCGGACGGAGGGGGGTCGGCCGAGCCGACGGTGGAGCAGCTGCTGAGCATGTTCTGACGGGGTGTTTCCCCCTCACGCGCCCCATCCCCAACCGGGGGCTCCGCCCCCGGTCCACGGCCCCGCCCCTTGACCGGCGCGTGCCGCACGCGGCGTCCTCGCCCTCTCCTCACGGCCTGGTGGCCGGGGGAGGAACTCCCGGCCGGGCGGCGTCCCAGCCCCGCCGGCGTGTGAGACGACGCCTTGGGGCAGAGCCGCAGGAAGGCCGCGCTGAGCCGGGGCCGTCGACGGCTCGGAGGCGGGCACCGGGGCTCCGCCGGCCCGCCGGCGTGTGAGGCGCGGGTCCAGGGGCGCAGCGCCAACCGGGCCTCCGCCCCTGGACCCGGTTCGGGGCGCAGCCCCGACGGGCGGTCACGGCGAGGACTTCAGCGCCGCCAGCCTCGCCTCGATCTCCGCACTGTCGCCCATCGCCTCCAGCTCCTCGAACTGCGCGTCCAGCGACGACGCCGCCAGTTCCTGCTTGCCGAGCGCCCGCGCCTCCTCGCGGCGGACCTTGTCCTCGAAACGGCTCAGTTCGCTCGTCGGGTCGAGCACGTCGATGCTCTTCACCGCGTCCATCATCCGGTTCTGCGCCTGCGCCGACGCCGCCCGCGCCACCAGCTCGTCCCGCTTGGCCCGGAGCTGGGTCAGCTTCGACTTCATCTGCTCCAGTCCGGACTTCAGCCTGTCCACGACCTCGGTCTGCGCGGCGACCGTCGGCTCCGCCGTAGCCGCCTCCTTCTCGGACTGGAGCTGCCTGCCGAGCGCCACCTTCGCCAGGTTGTCGAACCTGTCCGCGTCCGCCGACTGCCCCGCGGCGCGCAGCTCGTCCGCCTTCCGGCTCGCCGCGAGCGCCTTCCCGCCCCACTCCCGCGCGGCCTCCACGTCCTCCCGGTGGTCCTGTTCCATCAGTCGCAGGGTGCCGATGGTGGCCGCGATCGCCTGCTCCGCCTCGGCGATGTTGTCCGTGTAGTCGCGGATCAGCTGGTCGAGCATCTTCTGCGGGTCCTCCGCCTGGTCCAGCAGCGCATTGATGTTCGCCCTGGCCAGCCGGGCGACCCGTCCGAGGACGGTCTGCTTGGTCATCGCACTCTCCTTGAACGCCGTACGGCCGGGATCCGAGCAGGGTCAGAAACGGCCACCGCCCATCCGTCCGCGCGTGCCCCCGCCGCCGAAGCTCCCGGGTGCCCCGCCTCCGAAACCGCCCCCGAAGCCCCCACCGCCCCCGAAGCCCCTGCCGCCCAGCATTCCGCCGAGAATGATCCCGCCCAGCACCGCACCGCCCAGTCCGCTCCCGCCCGGGCCTCCGCCTCCGAAGGGGCCTGCGAAGTCCCCGTGACCCGGGTAGCCGCGCACGTCGTTCTCCGCCAGCGACTGCGCCTCCCGCGCCAGCGCGTCCGCATTCTGTGCCTCGGCCAGCGCCGTCCGGGCGTCGCCGTCGCCCACCGCCCGCGCCCGTTCCAGCCGTCGCCGCGCCTCCGCGAGCCGGGTGCGGGCCTCGCTGCCGACCGCGCCGCGGTGCGTGGCGATGTAGTCGGCGGCGGCATCGGTCGCCGCGCGGGCGCCGAGCAGGGCCCGGTCCAGCAGCGCGCGGGCACGCAGCGTCCCCTGCTCGCTGCTCCGGGCCTCCGCCAGGGCCTCGTCCAGCGCGGCGTCAAACTCCTCGACCCGGCGCAGTGCGTCGATGGGGTCGTACGCCCCCGCCTCGACCTCCTGACGCACCTCGGCCGACACCGTCTCCGCGCGGGCGACCCGCCCCCGCAGCGCGGCGGTGGACACGCCCTCCGGCGCCCCTTCCAACATGCCGCGCGCCTCCGCCAGATCGGCCTCGGTCTCGACGAGCGCCCCGGGGAGTTTCCCGGCCGCCTCCGCCAGCTCCCGCGCCCGCCGGTCGACCGCGTCGACGAGCCGTTCGGCCTGGGCGACCGCGCCTTCGGCGGCGCGTACGTGGACGGCGGCCGTGCCGTTGTCGCCGCCCTCGACGGCCTTGCGCGCCTGTGCGAGACCGTTCGTCGCGAACTCCAGCCGGTCCTTCGCCTGCTCCACGGCGCCCGAGACCGGAGCGGACGCCGTCGGCGCGTACCGTTCGCGCATCACGCCGAGGGCGGCCTCCGCGCTCACCATGCGCCCGCTGACGTCGTCGAGCACGGCCTCCGCCGCGGCGAGGGCCTGGGGAGCGTTCCGCTCGAGGGCGCGCAGCCGGTCGAAGTCCTCGGACTCGGCGTCGAGGCGGCGGTTGGCCTCCGCGCACCTGGCGAGGATCTCGTCCAGCATCCGGCGCCGGGTGGCGTCGTCCTCGGGGTGGGCGTCGTCGAGCCGCTGCCGCAGCCGGAACGCCGCGGTGAGTTCGTCACCCGCGTGCTCGACGGCCGCGGTGAACGGCCCGGCCGCCTCCTCACCGAACTGCGCGACGGCGAAGCCCAGTTCCTCCTGGCTGGTGCGCAGCGCGTCGTCGGTGTCCACGAGAGCCCGCTTCGCCGCGGCATCGAGTTCGGGCAGCGGCCTGTGCCCCGGTTCCCCCCAGCCCTCCTGGCCGCCCTGCGGTGTCGTACGGGTCGCCGTGCGCCGACGGCGCTTGGCGTACGTGTAGGCGGCCAGCGCGGCGGCCCCGCCGAGCACCGCGACCGGCAGCACCAGGTCGCCCGCGCCCGTCCCGGCGCCCGGGTCCGAGCCGGGGTCCGAGACGCCCGGGGTGACGGCGACCTCGGGCACGGGCCGGCCGGCCAGTACGGCGCCGTAGCCCTCGGCCGCGCCGATCGCCGCGCCCGCCCAGTCGTTCTGCCGCAGCGCGGGCTCGACGCCCCTGGCGGCGACCTCGGCGAGCCGGGGGCCGGTCAGGCGCGAGGCCTCGTCGACCCAGTACGCGTACTGGCGGTCGCGTGTGGCGACGGCGAGCAGGACGTCGTTCTGCCCGAGCCCGTTCCGGTCGGCCGTCTCGCCGGCCCACTGCTGTGCGCCGAAGCCCGAGAAGTCGCGGACGTACACCACGAACAGCTGGAGCCGCTGCTCGTCCCAGAGCCGGTCCAGCGCCCGTACGACCTGCGGCTCCCGGTCGCCCAGCGCGCCCACCCGGTCGGTGATCTGCCCCTGCCGGGACAGCTCGACGGGGTCGTCGGCACGAACGCCGGGGGCGGCGGGCACGACCAGCCACCACGCCGCCACCAGCACGGCGAGGGCGGCCCGGGTGGCTCTTCGTGTCACATTCGGGAGGCTATGCCCGGTAGCAGGCGGCCGCGACCGCACGGCCGCCGCGGGGGACCCCCGGTATCAGCCGGCCCGCTCGTGCGACCTCACTCGAGCGCATCGTCCTTCCGCCGCCTGATCCTGCTTCCCAGCCACACCAGCGGGTCGTACTTGCGGTCCGCCGCGCGCTCCTTCAGCGGGATCAGCGCGTTGTCGGTGATCTTGATGCCCTCCGGGCACACCTCCGTACAGCATTTGGTGATGTTGCAGTAGCCGAGACCGTGGTCGTCCTGGGCCGTCGTCTTCCGGTCGATGCCCGCCCCGGACGCCGCGTCCAGCGGATGCATGTCCAGTTCGGCGATGCGCATCAGGAAGCGGGGGCCGGCGAACGCCGCCTTGTTCTCCTCGTGATCGCGCACCACATGGCAGGTGTCCTGGCACAGGAAGCACTCGATGCACTTGCGGAACTCCTGCGAGCGCTCCACGTCGATCTGCTGCATCCGGTACTCGCCCGCCACCAGGCCCGGCGGCGGCACGAAGGAGGGGACCTCGCGTGCCTTCTCGTAGTTGAAGGACACGTCGGTCACCAGGTCCCGTACGACGGGAAACGCCCGCAGCGGGGTGACCGTGATCGTCTCCTCGCGCGAGAACACCGACATCCGGGTCATGCACATCAGCCGCGGCCGGCCGTTGATCTCCGCGCTGCACGATCCGCACTTGCCCGCCTTGCAGTTCCAGCGGACGGCGAGATCGGGGGCCTGGGTGGCCTGGAGGCGGTGGATGATGTCGAGGACGACCTCGCCGTCGTTGACCTCGACCGTGAAGTCCGTGAGCGCCCCGCCGTCCTGGTCGCCCCGCCACACCCTGAAGCGGGCGTCGTACGTGCTCATTCGGTCAGCTCCTCTTCGGCGAGGTACTTGACCAGCTCCTCCTTCTCGAAGAGGCCGAGCAGGTCGGGTCGGATGGGCTCGGTCGTCCTGCGTTCCAGGACGATCCGGCCGCGCTCGGGGTCGGGGGCCGCGACGTCACCGCCCGGACCGGCGAGCCGGCACATCAGGTTCACCCGGCGCCAGGAGCGCTCCATCGCGGGGCAGTCCTCGCGGGTGTGGCCGCCGCGGCTCTCCGTCCGCTCCAGCGCGGCCCGTGCGATGCACTCGCTGACGAGCAGCATGTTCCGCAGGTCCAGGGACAGGTGCCAGCCGGGATTGAACTGCCGGTGCCCCTCGACCCCTGCCCGGCGCGCCCGCGCCCGCAGCTCGGCGAGCTTGTCGAGCGCCTGCTCCATCTCGCCCGCGCGCCGGATGATCCCGACCAGGTCGTTCATCGTCTGCTGGAGCTCCTGGTGGAGCGTGTACGGGTTCTCCAAAGTCGCCCCGGGCTCGGCCCCCTCCGCGCTGAACGGGCGCAGTGCCTCGGCCGCCGCCGCGTCGATCTGGGCCTCGTCCACGACCGGGCGGACGGCCTGGCCCTCGGCGTACTCGGCCGCGTACAGCCCGGCCCGCCTGCCGAAGACCAGCAGGTCGGAGAGGGAGTTCCCGCCGAGCCGGTTGGAGCCGTGCATGCCGCCCGCCACCTCTCCGGCGGCGAACAGGCCGGGGACGCCCACCGCGGCGGCGGTGTCGGACTCGACGGCGATCCCGCCCATCACGTAGTGGCAGGTGGGCCCGACCTCCATCGCCTCGGCGGTGATGTCGACGTCCGCGAGCTCCTTGAACTGGTGGTACATGGACGGGAGCCGGCGCCGGATGACCTCGGCCGGCATCCGGGTCGACACGTCCAGGAAGACGCCGCCGTGCGGGGAGCCGCGGCCGGCCTTCACCTCGGCGTTGATGGCGCGGGCCACTTCGTCGCGGGGCAGCAGCTCGGGCGGGCGGCGGTTGTTGTCCGGGTCGTCGTACCAGCGGTCGCCCTCGTCCTCGGACTCGGCGTACTTCTCCTTGAACACGTCGGGGATGTAGTCGAACATGAACCGCCTGCCCTCGGAGTTGCGCAGTACCCCGCCGTCGCCGCGCACCGATTCGGTGACGAGGATGCCCTTCACCGACGGCGGCCAGACCATGCCGGTCGGGTGGAACTGCACGAACTCCATGTTGAGCAGCGGGGCCCCGGCCAGCAGGGCGAGCGCGTGCCCGTCGCCGGTGTACTCCCACGAGTTCGACGTGACCTTGAAGGACTTGCCGATGCCGCCGGTGGCCAGCACCACGGAGGGCGCTTCGAGGGTGAAGAAGCGGCCGGTCTCGCGCTCGTAGCAGAAGGCCCCGGCGACCCTGTCGCCTTCGTTCGGCCCGTGTTCCTTCAGGATCCGGGTGACCGTGCACTCCTGGAAGACCTTGAGCCGGGCCTCGTAGTCCCCGAACTCCTCCTTGTCCTCCTGCTGCAGCGAGACGATCTTCTGCTGGAGCGTGCGGATCAGCTCCAGGCCGGTCCGGTCGCCGACGTGGGCGAGGCGCGGGTATTCGTGGCCGCCGAAGTTCCGTTGGGAGATCCGGCCGTCCTTCGTGCGGTCGAAGAGCGCGCCCCAGGTCTCCAGCTCCCACACCCGCTCCGGCGCCTCCTGGGCGTGCAGCTCGGCCATCCGCCACTGGTTGAGGAACTTGCCGCCGCGCATCGTGTCGCGGAAGTGGACCTGCCAGTTGTCGTGCTCGTTGACGTTGGCCATGGAGGCGGCGATGCCGCCCTCGGCCATGACGGTGTGCGCCTTGCCGAACAGGGACTTGCAGACGACGGCCGTACGCGCCCCCCGCTCACGCGCCTCGATGGCGGCGCGCAGACCGGCGCCGCCCGCGCCGACCACGACGACGTCCCACTCCTGACGTTCGAGCTGTGTCATGTCGGTTGGCACCTTCCCCTAGAAGAAGCGCGGATCGTCGAAGGCGCCGGACGCGACGAGGTAGACGTAGAGATCGGCGAGCGCGACGCTCAGCAGCGACGCCCAGGCGAGCTGCATGTGACGGGCGTTCAGCTTGCCGACCCAGCTCCACAGGCGGTAGCGCACGGGGTGCTTGGAGAAGTGCCGCAGCCGGCCGCCGACGATGTGCCGGCAGGAGTGGCAGGACAGGGTGTACGCCCAGATCAGCACGATGTTCACCAGGAAGACGAGCGTGCCGAGGCCCATGTGTCCCCAGGCGTAGTGCTCGTCGCGGAAGGCCAGCACGGTGTCGTAGGTGAGGATCCCGGCGACGGGCAGCGCGGCGTAGAAGAAGTACCGGTGGATGTTCTGCAGGATCAGCGGGAAGCGCGTCTCGCCGGTGTACGTCGTGTGCGGCTCGGCGACGGCGCAGGCCGGTGGCGAGGCCCAGAAGCCCCGGTAGTAGGCCTTGCGGTAGTAGTAGCAGGTCAGCCGGAAGCCGAGCGGGAAGATCAGGATCAGCAGGGCGGGGGAGAGCCCCCACCAGCTGCCGAAGATCTCCCAGTTGGGTCCCGCCCGCATCGGCACGCAGTTCTCGGCCAGACACGGCGAGTAGAACGGCGAGACGTACGGCGCCGCGTAGTAGTCGGCGTTCGCGAACGCGCGCCAGGTCGAGTAGACGACGAACGCGAGCAGTCCGGCGGTGGTGAGGGCCGGGGCGAGCCACCACCGGTCCGTCCGCAGGTGGCGGGGGCCGATGGCGGCGCGCGTCCGTCCGTGCACGCCCTTGTGGATTTGTGGTGGTTCGGTACCTGTGGCCAACGAGGACTCCGGGTGGAGTGGGATCGGGTGAGGTCCGGGGGATGCGTGCCGCTCAGGGCGCGTGCCGGTCGCGGGCGCCCAGCCCCTCGTCGTCCGTGTCCGTCCACAGGGCGTGGTTGTACGGGGTGTCCGGGATGGTGACCAGCTCGGGACGGCTCGGCTCCTTCGGTCGGCCGCCGGGCTCGGCCCGGCCCGACACCCGCAGCTGATCGACGGTCCGCTCCAGCTGCCCGACGCGCTGGACCAGCTCGTCGATACGCTGCCGCATCGCCGTCATCTCTTCCTGCTGGGACATGACGTGTCCTCACTTCCGCAGGGTGCGGTGGCATCGCTCATGCGCCTGAGAGTGTCGCGCGTCACATCCCCGCTTGTGAAGGGACGTGCAGGGATTCCCGGCGCACGCGCTGTCGGCGCGCCCCTCGTGGTTGGTGTCTCACTCCCCCCATTTTGTGCCTTTATGCACGTCGATGCGGCATTCGCGGTTGACCCGCGCGGGTGACCTTCGGCGGAGCTTCGTCGTGTCGGCGGCGGCCCGTCGCCCTCGTCCACTTCAGTGGGGGAATCGGTGTGATCATCTCCAAATTCGACAAACCAGGACCAAGAGGTGCAAGCCATGTCCCAGGTCGAGGCCCTCCGCGGGCGGACATGCTCCCGAAAGCTCCGCTCCGTCGCACTGCTCGCCGGCGGTGTGCTCGCCCTGCCCGTCCTCGCGGGCTGCGGTTCGGGCGACGACGAGGCCACGGGCAAGCCCGTGGCCCAGGACATCGCTCCCGCCGGACGGGACAAGACGGCCGACGGCGGCACCGTGCGGTGGGCCGTCGACAGCGTGCCCGCCACGCTGAACGCCTTCCAGGCAGACGCCGACGCCACCACGAGCCGGATCGCCGGAGCCGTGCTGCCCGCCCTGTTCGTCCTCGACGAGAACGGCCGCCCGGAGCGCAACCCCGACTATCTGGAATCGGCCGAGATCGTCGAGCGCGAACCCAAGCAGGTCGTCCTCTACAAGCTCAACCAGCAGGCCGTGTGGAGCGACGGCCGGGAGATCGGCGCCCCCGACTTCCTCGCCCAGTGGCGCGCGCTGAGCGGCAAGGACTCCGCGTACTGGACGGCCCGCAACGCCGGCTACGAGCGGATCGAGCGGATCGAGCGCGGCAAGGACGACCTCGAGGTCAAGGTCACCTTCGCCAAGCCCTACGCGGACTGGCGGGCGCTGTTCACGCCGCTGTACCCGAAGGAGGTGACGGCGACGCCGGCCGCCTTCAACGACGGCGCGCGCACCAGGCTCGCCATGACGGCCGGGCCCTTCACGGTCAAGCAGATCGACCACAAGACCTCCACCACGACCCTCGTCCGCAATCCGCGCTGGTGGGGGCGGCGGGCCAAGCTCGACACGCTGGTGTTCGCCGCCGTCCCGCGCGAGGCACGCATCGCCGCGCTCACCTCGGGCACGCTCGACGTGGCGGAGGTCGACCGGTCCGCGGCGGAACGTATCTCCTACGCCGCGAAGGACGCAGGCCGCGGTGGCCGGCCGCTCGCCCACGGCCCCGGCTCCGACATCACCCCTTCCGCCGCTCTCGCGTCATGGGCGCAGGCGTACGGCTCCGACGAGAGCCTGGCCGAGGCGGCGCGGGCGGCCCGCGAGCGCACCGCGAAGGCGCAGGCGCAGTACGCCGCCGAGCAGTCGGTGCTGCGCGGCTTCCAGGTCCGCAAGTCGCTCGAGCCCGCCTACACCCAGCTCGCGATGAACGGCGAGTCCGGGCCGCTGTCCGACGACCGCGTCCGGCGCGCCGTCGCCCGTGCCATCGACCGCAAGGAACTGGCCGAAACCGTGCTGACACCGCTCGGACTGCCCGCCGACCCGCCCGGCAGCCACGTGGCGCTGGCCGGGCAGCGTGCGTACAGCGACAACAGCGGTGCGCTCGGCGACCAGGACACCCAGGAGGCGCAGGCCCTGCTCGCCGACGCCGGCTGGACGCCCGGCGGCGCCCTGAAGACGTCCGGGCCGGCCAAGGCGGGCGGCGAGGCCACCGGGTCGGAGAAGAACAAGGACGCGCAGAAGCCCGGGGTGAGGTCCTCCGGCGAGGGCGACACCGCCTCCGACGAGGGCCTCCACATCGTCGGGGACGACAAGCCCCCGGCCGACGCCCGCCTGCACGACGTGGCCGCCTTCGGCACGCACGTCCTCGCACCCGCCCCGGCCGCGGCCCTCCACAGCCGCATCGTCGAGCGCCAGGCGCGGTCGCTCGCAGACGGAGCGGGAACCGCTGGCCGCCGCACGGACACCACGGCACGGGAGAGCGGCGGCGTGGCCGGCGCCTACGCCCCGCGCGGCACGGCCGCCCCCGATCCGGCGTCCGCCGGCGGTGCCGTCGGCAAGGACGGCAGGCCGCTGAGCCTCCGCTTCGTGCTCCCGTCGGGCCCCGGCTCCGAGGCGGTGCGCACGGTGGGCGAGAAGATCTCCGAGATGCTGCGCCGCATCGGCATCCGCACCGAGATCAGCAAGGTCTCCGACGACAGCTACTTCAAGGACCACATCGCGTCCGGCGACTTCGACCTCGCCCTCTACTCCTGGCCCGCGAGCGCCTACCCGGCGACCGACGCCCGCCCGATCTACGCCAAGCCCCGGCCCGCGTCTGACGGCTCGCTGCTGGTCGAGCAGAACTACACCCGCGTCGGCACGGACCACATCGACCAGCTCTTCGACCAGGCGGCCGGCGAGCTGGACGAGGACGCCGCCCGTGATCTGATGCGCCGGGCCGACGCGCGCATCTGGGCCGCGGCAGGGTCGATCCCCCTCTACCAGCGCCCCGAGCTGGTGGCGGTGCGCTCCCGGCTGGTCAATGTCGGCGCCTTCGGCTTCGCGACCCCCGTCTACCAGGACATCGGCTACCGGAAGGCCACCCCGGCCGGGGGCGCCGCCCGGCAGTAGGGCCGGGCACGGGGACCGTCCGGTCCTCGGCCGCCGGCACCCCTCGCCCCGGCAACCTCAGAAGTCCCTCAAGTCCCTTGCCCGCCGGCCGCGCCGGCGGGCATGCTCATGCCGCCTCCCGACCCAGCTCCACCCGGCGCCGACAGCGGCCCGCGTGCTCCCCGAACAGCGCGCCCGCCGCCCGGCACCCGCACGTCGCCCCTTGTTCTCCCGGCCGTTGCCGATCATGCCCCCGACGCCGCCCCCCGGCGTGATCCGCGCCTCCTTCGCCCCCTCCCTTCCCGTCCCGGAAGCCTGTTCATCCGGCGTGCCCGTACCATGGGAGGAGCCGTGGCGTGTCAGCCCGGCGGGCGTACGAGGAAAAGACGCCGCATCCCACGATCGAGAGAAGCGCCAGCCAGCATGCCCACGCGCCACGACATCCGTAACGTCGCCATCGTCGCCCACGTCGACCACGGCAAGACCACCCTGGTCGACGCCATGCTGAAGCAGGCCGGTGCCTTCGCCGCGCACGCCGCCGAGCAGCTCGACGACCGGATGATGGACTCGAACGACCTGGAGCGTGAGAAGGGCATCACGATCCTGGCCAAGAACACCGCCGTCAAGTACCACCCCAAGGACGGCGGCGACCCGATCACCATCAACATCATCGACACCCCCGGCCACGCCGACTTCGGCGGCGAGGTCGAGCGCGGCCTGTCGATGGTGGACGCGGTCGTGCTCCTCGTCGACGCGTCCGAGGGCCCGCTCCCGCAGACCCGCTTCGTGCTGCGCAAGGCGCTTCAGGCCCGGATGCCGGTCATCCTCTGCATCAACAAGACGGACCGCCCGGACTCCCGGATCGACGAGGTCGTCAACGAGACGTACGACCTGTTCCTGGACCTGGACGCCGACGAGGACCAGATCGAGTTCCCGATCGTCTACGCCTGCGCCCGTGACGGCGTCGCCTCGCTGACCAAGCCGGAGGACGGCACCGTCCCGGCCGACAGCGACAACCTGGAGCCGTTCTTCAGCACCATCCTGTCGCACGTCCCGGCCCCCGAGTACGACGAGAAGGCCCCCCTCCAGGCCCACGTCACCAACCTGGACGCCGACAACTTCCTCGGCCGCATCGCGCTGCTCCGCGTCGAGCAGGGCGAGCTGCGCAAGGGCCAGACCGTGGCCTGGATCAAGCGGGACGGCACGATCTCCAACGTCCGCATCACCGAGCTGATGATGACCGAGGCGCTCACCCGCAAGCCCGCGGAGGTGGCCGGCCCCGGTGACATCTGCGCGGTCGCCGGCATCCCGGACATCATGATCGGCGAGACGCTGGCCGACCCGGAGAACCCGGTGGCCCTGCCGCTGATCACCGTCGACGAGCCCGCCATCTCCATGGTCATCGGCACCAACACCTCGCCGCTGGTCGGCCGCGGCGGCACCGGCAAGGGCGCGGACGCCAAGGCCGCGGTCAAGGACCGCAAGGTCACGGCCCGTCAGGTCAAGGACCGCCTGGACCGCGAGCTCATCGGCAACGTCTCGCTGCGTGTGCTGGACACCGAGCGCCCGGACGCCTGGGAGGTGCAGGGCCGCGGTGAGCTGGCGCTGGCGATCCTGGTCGAGCAGATGCGCCGCGAGGGCTTCGAGCTGACCATCGGCAAGCCCCAGGTCGTCACCAAGGAGGTCGACGGCAAGGTCCACGAGCCGGTCGAGCGCATGACGATCGACGTGCCCGAGGAGCACATGGGCGCCGTCACGCAGCTCATGGGCGTCCGCAAGGGCCGCATGGACAACATGTCGAACCACGGCTCCGGCTGGGTCCGCATGGAGTTCGTCGTCCCCTCCCGCGGTCTGATCGGCTTCCGTACGGAGTTCCTGACGAACACCCGCGGCACGGGTATCGCGCACTCCATCCACGAGGGCCACGAGCCGTGGTTCGGCACGCTGACGACCCGTAACAACGGCTCGCTGGTCGCCGACCGGTCCGGCTCCGTCACCGCCTTCGCGATGACGAACCTTCAGGAGCGCGGCGTGCTCTTCGTCGACCCGGGCACCGAGGTGTACGAGGGCATGATCGTCGGCGAGAACTCGCGCTCCGACGACATGGACGTGAACATCACCAAGGAGAAGAAGCTCACGAACATGCGGTCGTCCTCGGCCGACTCGTTCGAGGCGATCGTCCCGCCGCGCAAGCTGTCGCTGGAGCAGTCCCTGGAGTTCTGCCGCGACGACGAGTGCGTCGAGGTGACCCCGGAGGCCGTGCGCATCCGCAAGGTCGTGCTCGACCAGAAGGAGCGCGGCCGCGCCGCCTCGCGCGCCAAGCACGGCTGACGCAGCAGGTCTTGACCGACGGCCCGGTCCCCCGCAGACACTGTGGGGGGCCGGGCCGTTTCGTCAACTCGTTTTGGTGGTCCGAGTGTCCGCATATCGGCCGTCGCTCTCCGGAACATGTGTTAACGGTCCGTTTCGCGTGTGTCTGTCTGTGCTCGCTTTGTCCGGATTTCGATCTGTGAACGGCAGCTGATGTTGTCAAAACGAGACCCTTTAAGTGTGGTTTACCGCCCGGACGTACTTAATAGTTGGCTCCATTGAGCTCGGGTCAATGGGTCACGCGCTGTGGGGAGCGCCGACTCACGAGCACACTCGGGGCATTGACACAGCGTCGTCAGGGGTGTCGGCGCAACTTCCAGTGCCCTTCTTGTAGTGACAAGTGGACTCATGAGGAGGAACCCATGCGCGGTGCCAAGAGCGCCAAGTGGGTCGCGGGTGCGATCGTCGTCGCCCTGTCGGCAACTGCCTGTGGTGGCAGCGACAGTGGCTCGGACAAGAACAACGCCTCGGGCAAGCCCGCGGGCTACGTCTCGATCGACGTCGGTGAGCCGCAGAAGCCGCTGATCCCGGCGGACACCAACGAGAGCCTCGGCTCGTACGTGATTCAGTCGCTCTTCACCCAGCTGCTGGACTTCGACGCCAAGGGCAACATCGTCTACACGAACGCCGAGTCCGTGGAGACGAAGGACTCCAAGACCTGGACCGTGAAGCTCAAGTCCGGCTGGAAGTTCCACAACGGCGAGGCCGTCACCGCGCAGTCCTACGTGGACGCGTGGAACTGGTACGCCAACGTCAAGAACAACCAGCAGAACAGCTTCTGGTTCAGCGACATCGCCGGCTACGCCGACGTGCACCCCGAGAAGGGTGACCCGAAGTCCGACAAGATGTCGGGTCTGAAGGTCGTCGACGACACCACCTTCACGATCGAGCTGACCGAGAAGGTCCCGTACTTCAACTACAAGCTCGGCTACGCGACGTTCGCCCCGCTGCCCAAGGTCTTCTACGACGACCCGAAGGCGTTCGGCCAGAAGCCGATCGGCAACGGCCCGTACAAGTTCGAGAAGTGGACGCACAAGAAGCTCATCCAGGTCGCCGCGAACCCTGACTACCAGGGCCCGAACAAGGCGCAGAACAAGGGCATCCAGTTCAAGAACTACGCGACCGTCGAGGCCGCGTACCAGGACGTCGTCTCCGGCAACCTGGACATCATCCGCCAGGTCGGCCCGACCGACCTGCCGAAGTACAAGCAGGACCTGGGCGACGGCGCCATCGAGCAGCCGTACGCGGCGATCCAGACGCTCGTCCCGGCGTTCTACACCGCGACGTTCAAGGAGATGGACCCCAAGGTCCGCCAGGGTCTGTCCATGGCGATCGACCGTGAGACGATCACCAAGACCGTCCTGAACAACACCCGTACCCCCGCGACGAGCTTCACGCCGCCGCAGGTCAAGGGCAACCAGGACCTGGGCACGGACGTCTTCACGTACAACCCCGCCAAGGCGAAGCAGCTTGTCACCGAGGGCGGCGGCGTCCCCGGCAACAAGATCATGATCCAGTACAACGCCGACGGTGGCCACAAGGAGTGGGTGACCGCGGTCTGCGAGTCCATCCGCAAGGCGACCGGTGTCGACTGCGTCGGCGACGCCAAGCCGGACTTCGCCACGGACCTCGAGGCCCGTGACAACGACCAGGTGAAGTCGATGTACCGCGGTGGCTGGGTGGCCGACTACCCGGTCAACGTGAACTTCATCAAGGAGCTCTACAACTCCAAGGCCGAGGCGAACAACGGTCGCTTCAAGGACGCCGAGATCGACAAGATGATGGCGGAGGCCGACAAGGCCAACTCCCTGGAGGAGTCCGTGAAGGGCTACCAGGAGGTCGAGAAGAAGCTGCTCGAGAAGATGCCGGCGATCCCGCTGTGGTACTACCGCATCAACGGTGGCCACGGCAAGGGCGTCGACAACGTCCAGGTCGACTTCCACGGCGACCTCGAGCTGACCGGAGTCACCGTCAAGTAAGCGCCACGCGCTTGACGGGCCTTATCCCCACTCGGCCATAACCCGCCGCCGTCGGTCATCCGGCGGCGGCGGTGGTCCGGGGGCGCCCTGCTGCACTCAGGGACGCCCCTGGACGTGTCAACCCCTCACGGAGGCACCTATGGGGCGCTACGTCGCACGACGACTGCTCCAGATGATCCCGGTGTTCATCGGGTCAACCTTTCTGATCTTCGCCATGATGTTCGCTCTCCCCGGAGACCCCGTCAGAGCGCTCATGGGAGACCAGGCGTTCGATCCGGCGATCGTCGCCTCGATCCGCAAGGATCTCGGTCTCGACCTGCCCCTGTGGCAGCAGTACCTGAACTACCTCGGGGGCCTGCTGCAGGGCGACTTCGGTACGGAGATCGCCAGTCAGCGCCCCATCGCCGACATCATCGGCCAGGCGTTCCCGGTCACCATCCGGCTGACCCTGTTCGCCTTCAGCTTCACCGTGATCGTCGGCATCGCCCTCGGCATCGTCGCGGGTCTGAAGCCCGAGTCGGTGCGCGACCGCGGTCTGCTCGGCCTCACGCTCGTGCTCATCTCGATGCCCTCCTTCGTGCTGGGCTACCTGATGCAGTACCTCTTCGCCTTCCAGTGGGGGCTGACCACGCCGACCGTGCAGGACTCCGAGAGCTTCGGCGACCTGCTGCTGCCGGCCATCGTCCTCGGCTCGCTCTCGCTCGCGTACGTGGCCCGTCTGACCCGTACGTCGATGGCGGAGAACCTGCGCGCCGACTACATGCGCACCGCGATCGCCAAGGGGCTGCCGCGCCGTCGCATCGTCGGCGTCCACCTGATGCGCAACTCCCTTGTCCCGGTGGTCACTTTCCTCGGCACCGACATCGGCAACCTCATGACGGGCGCGATCGTCACCGAGGGCATCTTCAACGTGCAGGGCGTCGGTGACGCCATCTACGAGGCGCTGTTCCGCCGCGAGGGTGCCACGGTCGTCGGCATCGCCTCGCTGATCGTCCTCGTCTACCTGCTCGCCAGCCTGCTCGTCGACCTGCTCTACGCGGTCCTGGACCCGAGGATCCGGTATGCCTGAGAAGACCGCTGCCACCACGGCGCCCACCGCGACCGCCGAATCCACGACCGCCGCCGCGCCGGACACCGCGCTCGCGGTGAGCGGCCCCAAGCCGGACAAGGCGCGCAGCCTGTGGTCCGACGCCTGGCGCGACCTGCGCCGCAACCCGCTGTTCCTGGTCTCCGCGGGCCTCATCGTGCTGCTGCTGGTGATCGCCGCGTTCCCGAGCCTGTTCACGTCGGCCTCGCCACGTGACGCCGACCTCGCCAACCACTTCCTGCAGAAGCCCAATTGGGGTCACTTCTTCGCCCCGGACTGGTTCGGCTACGACGGCCAGGGCCGCTCGATCTACGCGCGTGTCATCTACGGCGCCCGTGCCTCGATCGTCGTCGGTGTCGGCGTCACCGCGCTGGTGAGCGTCCTCGGCACGATCGTCGGCATGCTGGCCGGCTACTTCGGCGGCATCACGGACACGCTGCTGTCGCGGCTCACGGACATCTTCATGGGCATCCCGTTCATGCTCGGCGCCCTCGTCGTCCTCACCAGCTTCGAGAAGCGCGCGATCTGGGTCGTCATCCTCGCCCTGGTCTTTCTCGGCTGGACGCAGATCGCCCGCGTCGCCCGCGGTGCGGTCATCACCATCAAGCAGGCCGACTACGTCGTGGCGGCCAAGGCGCTCGGCGCCTCGACCACGCGCATCCTCTTCAAGCACGTGCTGCCCAACGCGCTCGCCCCGATCATCGTCGTCGCGACGATCGCGCTCGGCGGCTACATCGCGGCCGAGGCCACGCTGTCCTACCTCGGTGTCGGCCTCGCCGACCCGACGGTCTCCTGGGGCGTGGACGTCTCCAGCGGCCGCGAGCAGCTGCGCAACGCGCCGTTCGTGCTGATCATCCCCTCGGTGATGGTCTCGATCACGGTGCTCTCGTTCCTCATGTTCGGCGATGCGGTACGCAACGCCCTCGACCCGAAGATGCGCTGAGGGAGGCGTACGTGACCACCATCGACAAGACGGCAGCCGTCCCCGCGCCCCGGAGTACCGGGGACCACGAGGGACATCTGCTCGAAGTGCGCGACCTGCACGTGGAGTTCCACACCCGTGACGGTGTCGCCAAGGCCGTCAACGGCGTCAACTACAGCGTGGACGCGGGCGAGACGCTCGCCGTCCTCGGCGAGTCCGGCTCCGGCAAGTCCGTGACGGCCCAGGCCATCATGGGCATCCTCGACATGCCGCCCGGCCGCATCCCGCAGGGCCAGATCTTCTTCCGCGGCCAGGACATGCTCACCATGTCCGCCGAGGAGCGCCGGAAGATCCGCGGCCGGAAGATCGCCATGATCTTCCAGGACGCGCTGTCCTCGCTGAACCCGGTGCTGTCCGTGGGCTACCAGCTCGGCGAGATGTTCCGGGTGCACCAGGGCCTGTCCAAGAAGGAGGCCAAGGCCAAGGCCGTCGAGCTGATGGACCGGGTGAAGATCCCGGCGGCCAAGGCCCGGGTGGGCGACTACCCGCACCAGTTCTCCGGCGGTATGCGCCAGCGCATCATGATCGCCATGGCCCTGGCACTCGAGCCGGACCTGATCATCGCCGACGAGCCGACCACCGCTCTGGACGTCACGGTCCAGGCGCAGGTCATGGACCTGCTCGCCGAGCTCCAGCGCGAGTACAACATGGGCCTGATCCTGATCACCCACGACCTCGGCGTCGTCGCCGACGTCGCGGACAAGATCGCGGTCATGTACGCGGGCCGGATCGTCGAGACCGCCCCCGTGCACGAGCTCTACAAGCGTCCGGCGCACCCCTACACCCGGGGTCTGCTGGACTCGATCCCGCGCCTGGACCAGAAGGGCCAGGAGCTGTACGCGATCAAGGGCCTGCCGCCCAACCTGCTCAGGATCCCGACGGGCTGCGCCTTCAACCCGCGCTGCCCCAAGGCGGACGACATCTGCCGCACCGAGATCCCGGCCCTCGCGCCGGTGACCGAGCAGGACGGCACCGAGCTGCCCGGCCGCGGCAGCGCGTGCCACTTCTGGAAGGAGACGATCCATGGCTGAGCTCAGGAAGACGGACGAGGCCGTGGACGCGACTCCCAACGTCACCGAGGTCGAGACGGTCGACGCCGGCACCACCCAGGAGGCGGTGGCGGCGATCGAGGCCCCGGTCCGGCGCGGTGAGCCGATCCTCCAGGTGCGCAACCTGGTCAAGCACTTCCCGCTGACCCAGGGCATCCTCTTCAAGAAGCAGGTCGGCGCCGTCAAGGCCGTGGACGGGGTTTCCTTCGACCTCTACCAGGGCGAGACGCTCGGCATCGTCGGCGAGTCCGGCTGTGGCAAGTCCACGGTCGCCAAGCTGCTGATGACGCTGGAGACCGCCACCGCGGGCGAGGTGTTCTACAAGGGCCAGGACATCACCCGGCTGTCGGGGCGCGCGCTCAAGGCGGTGCGGCGCAACATCCAGATGGTGTTCCAGGACCCGTACACCTCGCTGAACCCGCGTATGACGGTCGGCGACATCATCGGCGAGCCCTTCGAGATCCACCCCGAGGTGGCCCCGAAGGGCGACCGGCGCCGCAGGGTGCAGGAGCTGCTGGACGTCGTGGGTCTCAACCCCGAGTACATCAACCGCTACCCGCACCAGTTCTCCGGCGGTCAGCGCCAGCGCATCGGCATCGCCCGCGGTCTCGCGCTGAACCCCGAGATCATCATCTGCGACGAGCCGGTCTCCGCGCTCGACGTGTCGGTGCAGGCGCAGGTCGTCAACCTGATGGAGAAGCTGCAGGACGAGTTCAACCTGTCCTACCTCTTCATCGCGCACGACCTGTCGATCGTCCGTCACATCTCGGACCGCGTCGGCGTCATGTACCTGGGCAAGATGGCGGAGATCGGCACCGACGTGCAGATCTACGACCACCCGACGCACCCCTACACCCAGGCGCTGCTGTCGGCCGTCCCGGTGCCCGACCCGGATGCCCGCGAGGGCCGCGAGCGGATCATCCTCACCGGTGACGTCCCCTCGCCGGCCAACCCGCCGTCGGGCTGCCGCTTCCGCACCCGCTGCTGGAAGGCCCAGGACAAGTGCGCCACCGAGGTGCCGCTGCTGGCGGTCCCCGAGCGCTTCCAGGGCTCGGACTCGCCGGCCGCGCACGAGTCGGCGTGCCACTTCGCCGAGGAGAAGGACGTCGTCCACGCGGTGCAGTAGTCGTCCGCGCACACGAGGGCCCCGTCCGCCGCGCCACGGCGGGCGGGGCCCTCGCGTGGGGAAAACCGATTGCCGGGCGCGTGCCGCGGGCCCAGCAGTGGCCGCATGCCCCTCACCGGCCGGCCGGCCGGCCTCGAGGACGCCCCCGCCGTGTGTGCGCTCATGAACGCCGTCGACCTCGTCGAGATCGGCCGCCCGGAGACCGACCTGCACAGCGTCGAGGCCGAGCTCGCCCGCACCGTTGCCGACGTCACCCGTGACGCCTGGCTGGTGAGCGAGGACGGCGAGCCCGTGGCGTTCGGCGCGCTGTGGAGCGACTTTGGCGAGGGCGACATCGGCGTCGACCACTACGTCCTGCCGGACCGTCCTGCCGCGGCCGTCCTGCTGCTGGAGCTGATCGAGGCGAGGGCGGCGGCCGAGGCGGCGGCCGCCGGATGCGCGCGGGCCGTGCTCCGTCTGTACCTCAACGCCCGGCCCAGCCCCGACACCGCGCTCCTCTGCGCCCGCGGCCGGCGCACCGTGCGGCACCACCGGGTCATGACCCGCCCCCTGTCGCCGGCCGCCGGCTCCGTGCCCGAGCCGCCCGCCGGGCTGACGCTGCGCGACTGCCGGGCCGATGAGGACCGCCGGCTCGCGCACGCGCTCGTGGAGGAGACCTTCGCCGGCCACTTCGGCCACCAGCCCCGGACGTACCGTGTGGGTACCCCCGGACGGAGTCCGGGGGAGGCTGGCCGACATCGACGGCGCACGCCTGGACTGGTCGCTCGTGTGGATCGCCTCGCTCGCCGGCGAGGGCGACGTGGCGGTCGTCCTCACCCGGCACGACCGCGAGGCCATGGGCTGGATCCGCAATCTCGGCGTACGCGAACGGGCCCGCGGCCGGGGCGTCGCCGGTCATCTGCTCCGCCATGTGTTCGGCGTCTGCGCGGCCCGCGGCCGGGACACCATCGGCCTGGGCGTGGACACGCGGAACGCGTCGGGGGCGCTCTCCCTGTACGAGGCCCACGGGATGACCCCGCACTACGCCGTCGACACGTGGGAGGTCACCCTCCCGGTGACCGCACCGACCACCCGGACGCCCTGAAAGTGCGTTAGATCCCCTATGGGGTGATATTCGGTCCTAAGCCATGCTGAGGACTCGGGAGGAACCCCATGCGTCGAGCCACGCACGCCAAGTGGGCCGCATGCGCGGTCGTCGTCGCCCTGGCGGCGACGGGCTGCGGCGGCGGGAGCGACGGCGGGGGCAGTGGCGCCGACGGGATCGTGAGGTCCTCCTGGACCGACCCGCAGAACCCGCTGGAGCCCGCCAACACCAACGAGGTGCAGGGCGGCAAGGTCCTCGACATGATCTTCCGCGGGCTGAAGAGGTACGACCCGAAGACCGGCGCGGCCACGGACATGATGGCCGAGAGGATCGAGAGCACCGACTCGCGGAACTTCACGGTCACCCTCAAGGACGGCTGGACCTTCAGCAACGGCGAGAAGGTCACCGCCAGGTCGTACGTCGACGCCTGGAACTACGGCGCCCACATCAGGAACAACCAGAAGAACGCCTACTTCTTCGGCTACATCGAGGGCTACGAACAGGTCCATCCCGAGAAGGGCGAGGCCACCGCCGAGACGATGTCCGGACTGAAGGTCGTCGACGACCTGCGCTTCACGGTGAGGCTGAGCCAGAAGTTCTCCACCTGGCCCGACACCCTCGGCTACGCGGCCTTCGCCCCGCTGCCCCGCGCCTTCTTCGACGACCACGACGCCTGGGTCGCCAAGCCGATCGGCAACGGGCCGTACACCCTGAACTCCTACAAGAAGGGCTCGATGGCACAGCTGCGCCGCTGGGACGGCTACAACGGCCCGGACAAGGCGAAGAACGGCGGCATCGACCTCATGGTCTACACCGACAACAACACCGCCTACACGGACCTGATCGCGGGCAACATCGACCTCGTCGACGACGTCCCGGCCGCCCAGCTCAAGAACGTCCGGGCCGACCTCGGGGACCGGTACATCAACACACCCGCGGGCATCCTCCAGACCCTCGCCTTCCCCTTCTACGACAAGAAGTGGAACACCCCCGGCGGGGCCAAGGTGCGCACCGGTCTCTCAAGGGCGATCAACCGCGAGCAGATCACCGACACGATTTTCCAGAAGACCCGCACCCCCGCCAAGGACTGGACCTCCCCGGTACTGGGCGCGGAGGGCGGCTTCGACGACACCCTGTGCGGCGAGGCGTGCGAGTACGACCCCGCGGCGGCGAAGAGGCTCATCCAGGAGGGCGGCGGCATCCCCGGCGGCCAGGTGAAGATCACGTACAACGCGGACACCGGCTCCCACAAGGACTGGGTCGACGCCGTCTGCAACTCCGTCAACAACGCCCTCGGGAACGACAAGGCCTGCGTCGGCGCGCCCGTCGGCACCTTCGCCGACTTCCGCAACCAGATCGGCGACCGGAAGATGCCCGGCCCCTTCCGGGCCGGCTGGCAGATGGACTACCCCCTGATCCAGAACTTCCTGCAGCCGCTCTACTACACCAACGCCTCCTCCAACGACGGCAAGTGGACCAACGAGAAGTTCGACGACCTCGTCGACCGGGCCAATGCCGAGAGCGACCAGGCCAAGGCCGTCGAGACCTTCAAGGAGGCCGAGAAGGTCGTGCGGGACGAGATGGCCGCCATCCCGCTCTGGTACCAGAACGGCAGCGCCGGCTACTCGGAGCGGCTCTCCGACGTGGCCCTGAACCCCTTCAGCGTCCCCGTCTACGAGGAGATCACGGTCAACTGACGGCGGAAGCCATCCGGCCCGGCACACCGCGCGCGCCGGGCCGCCCCTCTTCCCGCGACGACCCCCAGGAGCGCCTCATGGGACGCTATGTGATCAGGCGTCTGCTGCAGATGGTCCCGGTCTTCTTCGGCACCACGCTGCTGATCTTCCTGATGGTCAACGTCATGGGCGACCCCGTGGCCGGCCTGTGCGGCGACCGGCAGTGCGACCCCGCCACGGCCGCCCGGCTGCGCAAGGAGTTCGGTCTCGACAAGCCCGTGTGGCAGCAATACCTGACCTACATGGGCAACGTCTTCACCGGGGACTTCGGCACCGCGTTCAACGGGCAGAAGGTCACCGAGCTGATGGGCGACGCCTTCCCGGTCACCATCCGGCTGACCCTCGTGGCCGTCTTCTTCGAGATCCTCATCGGCATCACCCTCGGCGTCGTCACCGGGCTGCGCCGCGGCCGCCCCGTGGACACCGGCGTCCTGCTGGTCACCCTCGTGGTCATCGCCGTGCCCACCTTCGTCACCGGTCTGATCGTCCAGCTGGTGCTCGGCATCAAGTGGGCCGTCATCGACCCGTCCGTGTCCTTCGACGCACGCCTCGACGAACTGATCGTGCCCGGGCTGGTGCTCGCCTCGGTCTCCCTCGCGTACGTCACCCGTCTCACACGCACCTCGATCGCCGAGAACTCGCGCTCCGACTACGTCCGTACCGCCAAGGCGAAGGGCCTGCCCCGGGGGCGGGTCATCCGCCGTCATCTGCTGCGCAACTCGCTGATCCCGGTCGTCACCTTCATCGGCACGGACGTCGGCGCCCTGATGGGCGGTGCCATCGTCACCGAGCGCATCTTCAACATCCACGGCGTCGGCTACCAGCTCTACCAGGGGATCCTCCGCCAGAACACGCAGACCGTCGTCGGCTTCGTGACCGTGCTCGTCATCGTCTTCCTGCTGGCGAACCTGCTCGTCGACCTCCTGTACGCCGTTCTCGACCCGAGGATCCGGTATGCCTGAGCAGCAGCCCTTCGGCGACAACGCCATCGCGTCCACCGGGGCGGGCGGCGGGACCGACCTCGCGATGAGCGAGGGCGAGACCCTGGAGAGGACACCGGGTGGTCCGCCCGGTGACGCCGGGCCGTCGGGCAAGCCGCGCAGCCTGTGGTCCGACGCCTGGCGCGACCTGCGGCGCAACCCGGTCTTCGTGGTCTCCGCCCTGGTGATCCTCTTCCTGGTCGTCATCGCCCTGTGGCCCTCGCTGATCGCCTCCGGCAATCCGCTCGCATGCGATCTCGCCAAGGCCCAGGAGGGCTCCCAGCCCGGCCACCCTTTCGGCTTCAACGGGCAGGGCTGCGACGTGTACACGCGGACCGTCTACGGCGCGCGGACCTCGGTCACCGTCGGCGTCTGCGCCACGCTCGGGGTCGCGCTCCTCGGCTCCGCGCTGGGCGCGCTCGCCGGGTTCTTCGGCGGGTTCTGGGACGCGATCCTGTCCCGGCTCACCGACATCTTCTTCGGCATTCCGGTCGTACTCGGCGGCCTCGTGCTGCTGTCCGTCGTGCGCTCGACCACCGTGTGGCCCGTCGTCGGCTTCATGGTGCTGCTCGGCTGGCCGCAGATCTCCCGTATCGCCCGCGGCTCGGTCATCACCGCGAAGCAGAACGACTACGTCCAGGCCGCGAGGGCCCTCGGCGCGTCCCACACCCGCATGCTGCTGCGGCACATCGCGCCCAACGCCGTCGCGCCGGTGATCGTCGTCGCCACGATCGCCCTCGGCACCTACATCGCGCTGGAGGCGACGCTCTCCTACCTCGGCGCCGGACTGAAGCCGCCGACCGTGTCCTGGGGCATCGACATCTCCTCCGCGTCCCCCTACATCCGCAACGCCCCGCACATGATGCTCTGGCCCGCCGGCGCGCTGGCCGTCACCGTGCTCGCGTTCATCATGCTCGGCGACGCGGTGCGCGACGCCCTCGACCCCAAGCTGCGTTAGGAGGTGTCCACCGTGTCCGTCACATCGGAGGTGTCCGCCGGATCGGGGCCGCTGCTCGAAGTGCGCGACCTGCACGTGGAGTTCCGCACCCGTGACGGTGTCGCCAAGGCCGTGAACGGCGTCGACTTCGGCGTGTCCGCGGGCGAGACGCTCGCCGTCCTCGGCGAGTCCGGCTCCGGCAAGTCGGTCACCGCCCAGGCCGTCATGGGGATCCTCGACATGCCGCCCGGCAGGATCGCGGGCGGCGAGATCCTCTTCAAGGGCCGGGACCTGCTGAAGCTGGAGGAGGACGAACGGCGCAGGGTCAGGGGCGCCGAGATGGCCATGATCTTCCAGGACGCGCTCTCCGCGCTGAATCCCGTCCTCAGCGTCGGCGACCAGCTCGGCGAGATGTTCGTCGTGCACCGGGGCATGTCCAGGAAGGACGCGAAGGCCAAGGCGGTCGAGCTGATGGACCGGGTGCGCATCCCGGCCGCGAAGGAGCGCGTCGGCCAGTACCCCCACCAGTTCTCCGGCGGCATGCGTCAGCGCATCATGATCGCGATGGCGCTCTCCCTGGAGCCGGACCTGATCATCGCCGACGAGCCGACGACCGCCCTCGACGTCACCGTGCAGGCCCAGGTGATGGACCTGCTCGCCGAGCTGCAGCGCGAGCTCGACATGGGCCTGATCCTGATCACCCACGACCTCGGCGTCGTCGCCGACGTCGCCGACAGGATCGCCGTGATGTACGCGGGCCGGATCGTCGAGACCGCCCCCGTGCACGACATCTACAAGGCGCCCGCCCACCCGTACACCCGGGGGCTGCTGGAGTCGATCCCGCGCCTGGACCAGAAGGGCCGGGAGCTCTACGCGATCAAGGGCCTGCCGCCGAACCTGATGCGCATCCCGCCCGGCTGCGCCTTCCACCCGCGCTGCCCGCTGGCCCGGGACGTGTGCCGCACCGACGAGCCGCCGCTGTACGAGGTGGACGAGGAGCGCGGGAGCGCCTGCCACTTCTGGGAGGAGGCCCTGAATGGCTGAGGCGATCCTGGAGGTCCGCGACCTGTACAAGCACTACCCGCTCACGCGCGGCGTCCTGTTCAAGAAGCAGATCGGCGCGGTCAAGGCGGTCGACGGCGTCGACCTCGACCTGCTGGCGGGCGAGACGCTCGGCATCGTGGGGGAGTCGGGCTGCGGCAAGTCCACGCTCGCCAGGATGCTCGTCCACCTGGAGCGGCCCACGGCCGGCTCGATCCGGTACAAGGGCGAGGACGTCACCCGGCTGTCGGGGCGCGCGCTCAGGGCCGTGCGCCGCAACATCCAGATGGTGTTCCAGGACCCGTACACCTCGCTCAATCCCCGGATGACGGTCGGCGACATCGTCGGCGAGCCGTACGAGATCCACCCCGAGGTCGCGCCGAGGGGCTCTCGCCGGCAGAAGGTGCAGGAGCTGCTGGACGTGGTCGGGCTCAATCCGGAGCACGTCAACCGCTACCCGCACCAGTTCTCGGGCGGCCAGCGCCAGCGCATCGGCATCGCGCGCGGGCTCGCGCTCCGGCCCGAGATCATCGTGGCCGACGAGCCGGTCTCCGCGCTCGACGTGTCGGTGCAGGCGCAGGTCGTCAACCTGATGGAGAAGCTGCAGGACGAGTTCAATCTGTCCTACCTCTTCATCGCCCACGACCTGTCGATCGTGCGCCACATCTCCGACCGGGTCGGCGTGATGTACCTCGGACGCGTGGTGGAGATCGGCAAGGACGCCGAGATCTACGACCACCCCACCCACCCGTACACCCAGGCGTTGCTCTCGGCCGTCCCCGTCCCGGACCCCGACGCGCGCGAGCACCGGGAGAGGATCATCCTGACCGGGGACGTGCCGTCACCGACGAACATCCCCTCGGGATGCCGGTTCCGCACCCGGTGCTGGAAGGCACAGGAGCGCTGCGCACGGGAGGTTCCGCTGCTCGCCGTGCCCGCCCATCTGCGGGCGGCCCCAGGGCCCGTACAGCATCCGTCGGCGTGCCACTTCGCGGAGGAACGGCATGTGGTGCCGGGCGGGGACCAGCCGTACGGCGGCGGGACGCTCCACGCGTCCCCCTGAAATTGATTGACGGACTGTCAGATCGAGGGTGCAAAGCGTGAGGAATGCGCACCAAACTCGTTAACACGCAGGCAACTTGACTGTCGCAACTCCGATATACGAACGCGTCACGCTGAACAGCGTACGGCCGTGCGGGTGCCGTTGGGCCGGCCGGGGTCTCGCCATGTGGCCCCGGCCGGCCACCCGCCCGCCTGTCGTCCGTGGCCCTGCCGGTACGTCGAGCGGGTTCGGAGCACGCGCCCAGGCCGGCCTGCCTCAGCCGAGACCCAGCGACCGCCTCAGGAAGTCCACCTGGAGCAGCAGCAGGTTCTCCGCGATCTGCTCCTGCGGCGTCATGTGCGTCACGCCCGTCAGCGGCAGCACCTCGTGCGGGCGGCCCGCGGCCAGCAGTGCCGACGACAGCCGCAGGCTGTGGGCCACCACCACGTTGTCGTCCGCCAGACCATGGATGATCATCAGCGGCCGGTGCGGCGTCTCGGCCACCGTCAGACCGTCGTCGCCGACCAGGGAGTTGGCGGCGTACACCTCCGGCTGTGCGGCCGGGTCGCCCAGGTAGCGCTCCGTGTAGTGCGTGTCGTACAGCCGCAGGTCCGTCACCGGCGCGCCCGACACGGCCGCGTGGAAGACGTCCGGCCGGCGCAGCACCGCCATGGCCGCCAGGTAGCCGCCGTACGACCAGCCGCGGATCGCCACCCGCTCCAGGTCCAGCGGATGCGATCCTGCCAGCGCGTGCAGCGCCTCGATCTGGTCGTCGAGCGTCAGCGTGAACGCGTTCTCGACCGCCTTCTCCCAGGCGGGGGAGCGGCCCGGCGCGCCCCGCCCGTCCGCGACGATCACCGCGAAGCCGTGGTCGGCGAACCACTGCGAGGTCAGGTACGGGTTGTGCGCGGCCAGCACCCGCTGGCCGTGCGGCCCGCCGTACGGATCGAGCAGCACCGGCAGCGGACCGTCCGACTCCCGGTAACCGGACGGCAGCAGCACCGCGCACGGAATCCGGTGCTCGCCCGCCTCGACGAGCCGCGGGCGGGCCGTGAGCACCGGCCGCTCCGCGTACGACACGACCTCCGCGATCTGCTTGCCGTCCCGCAGCACGCGCACGCTCGTGCCGCTCGCTCCGGTGACCGAGGACGCGAGGACCGTGATACCGCCCGAGCGGACGGCCGCATGCACCCCCGGCACGTCGGAGACGCGCTCCACCCCCAGCTCGTTGACCCGGTACACGTGGATCTCGCCGATCTCCGGGTCCGCGGCCTGCTCGCCCGCCGCCGCCGACACGAGGACATCGCTCTCCCCGATGTCGAGCACGGCGCGCAGCTGCAACTGGGCCCCTGTCAGCACCCGGTCGCCCACCGCGAGCACCCGGGCGCCGCCCTCGTCGGCGATCCGCACCAGCCTCCCGCCGCCGAAACCGCGCGCGCCCGACGACTCGGGCGCCCACGCGGGCACGCCGGGGAACAGTTCCAGCCACGCCGGATCCTCGTCCACGTGCACCGTGCGCGTGCCTCCCGTCTCCGGGTCGACCACCAGGTACAGCTGCGTGCGCTGGTCGCGCGACTGCACGAGCAGCAGCGGCGGTCCGGAGGCCGACCAGTGCACGCGCGCGAGGTACGGATAGCGGGCCCGGTCCCACGAGACCTCGGTGTGCCGGCCGTCCAAGGTGACGAAGTACAGCCGGACCTCGGCGTTGGGCGTCCCGGCCGCCGGGTACGCGACCTTCGCCGGTTCCCGGTCCGGATGCGCCGGGTCCGCGATCCACCAGCGCCGCACCTCCCGGTCGTCGACGCGGGCCACGAGCAGCCGGTCGGACTCGGGCGACCACCAGAAGCCGCGTGAACGCCCCATCTCCTCGGCGGCGATGAACTCGGCCAGACCCCAGGTGACGTTCTTCTCCTCCGGTCCGGCCAGCGCGCGGTCCCCCTCGCCCTCGGCGCCCGTCACCCGCAGCGCGCCCCGCGCGACGTAGGCGACGTGCCGTCCGTCGGGGGAGGGCCGGGGGTCGATCACCGGCCCCGGGGTGGTCAGTTCGCGCGCGGTCCCGGCCCGCAGCTCTGCCGTGAACAGCCGCCCGGACAGGGCGAACGCCGCCAACTCGACCGCCTGGTCCACCGCGTAGCCGACGATGCCCCCCGACCCCTCACGGCTGCGCTCACGCCGCGCCCGCTCCTCGGGCGACAGGTGCTCGGCCAAGCCTCCGAGGAGATCGCGCGGGTCGGCGGCCGGCCGTTCCGCGGGGGCGGCGCCGTCGAGGTCGAGCACCCAGAGCAGGCCGGTCCGGTCCGTGCCGGACGCCGACCGCAGGAAGACCACCCGCGAGCCGTCCGGCGAAACGGTGAAGGACCGGGGAGCGCCGAGCGTGAAGCGCTGGGTCCGCGCCGACTGACGCGGAAAGGAGAGCTGCTGCGTCGCTGTCATGGAACCGAACCTAGGGCACCGGGGCCGCGCGTGTGCGCCCCCGTGTGCTGCCGTGCACCGATCGATGCGTGGGCACGGATAGTTATGATCCGTAGCGCAAGGTGGGTAGAAACCCTCCGGCACATGCAACTGGCCCGTCCCGACCGAATATCTGTGGAGGTGAACCGCCGTGGCACTCTCGATTTCGGCGGTGGTGCTGCTGGCGATCGTCGTCTTCCTGCTGATCCGGAAAGCCGGGTTGAAGGGCGGACATGCGGCGGTCTGCGTGTTGCTCGGGTTCTACCTCGCCAGCTCCTCGGTGGCTCCGACGATCACGGAGCTGACCACGAACGTGGCGGGAATGCTCGGGGGCATCAAGTTCTGAGCAGGGCCTCCGGCGGCGGGGGCCTAGTCTGTCCGGTATGAAGGATCTGCCCGCCCGTCGTCTGCTCCTGGTGCACGCGCACCCGGACGACGAGTCGATCAACAACGGCGCCACGATGGCCCTGTACGCGGCCGCCGGCGCCCAGGTCACCCTGGTGACCTGCACGCTCGGCGAGGAGGGCGAGGTCATTCCGGCCGATCTCGCCCATCTCGCGCCCGACCGGGAGGACCGGCTCGGCCCCCACCGCGCCGGCGAACTGGCCGCGGCGATGAAGGAGCTGGGGGTCGGCGACCACCGCTTCCTGGGGGGACAGGGCCGGTTCCGCGACTCGGGAATGATGGGTGTCGAGCAGAACCACCGCGAGGGCGCGTTCTGGAACACCGAGGTCGACGAGGCCGCCGCACACCTCGTGGAGATCATCCGCTCCGTGCGCCCCCAGGTGATGGTCACGTACGACCCCGACGGGGGCTACGGCCACCCCGACCACATCCAGACCCACCGCGTCGCGATGCGCGCCGCCGAGCTGTCCGCCGAGCCCGCCTACCGGCGCGACCTCGGCGCCCCGCACGCCATCGCCAAGATCTACTGGAACCGGGTGCCGCGCTCCGCCGCCGAGGAGGGATTCGCCCGGCTGCGCGCCGCGGGTGTGGACTTTCCCGGCATCGCGGAGATCGGCGACATCCCGGGCGTGGTGGAGGACTCCGAGATCACCACGGAGATCGACGGCACCGCGTACGCGGAGCGCAAGGCGGCCGCGATGCGCGCGCACGCCACCCAGATCGCCGTGGACGGCGCCTTCTTCGCGCTCTCCAACGACCTGGGGCAGCCGCTGTTCACCACCGAGTACTACCAGTTGGCCGTCGGCGCTTGTGGAGCGCCGGCCGGCGAGCGCGAGCACGACCTCTTCGCGGGCGTCGGCGACGCCGGGGAGCAGGACGGGCTCGCGGAGAACGCGGCATTTGGGAAAGTCTCACGAGGTGAGAATCCTGAGGGGACTTCGGGGGTGACCGCATGAGCGGAACGACCGGAAAGGGCGGAACGCGCGGGCGCGCCGACACGGCAGGGGCGAAGGGAAGGAAGGGGCAGGGCACGGCCGGTTCCGGTGGTGCGACCGGTCACGGCGGTGAGCGGGGGCCGGGCGGTGGCGCTGCCGGCTCTTTCCTCGCCCGCCCCCCGAGGCCCGGCCGAGCCGTCGTGTACCTCGGTCTCGCGCTCCTCGGCGCGGTCGTCGGCATCGCGGGCTCGCTCGTCCAAGGCGCCTGGTTCCCGGGCGGTTTGGCGCTCTCGCTGGCCGCCACGGCCGCCTTGTTCTACGGCTCGCGGCGTGCGACCGGGGGTCAGCTCGGGGTGGCCGCGTCTGCCGTCGGCTGGCTGCTGGCCATCGTCGTGCTCAGCGTCGGACGCCCTGAGGGCGACGCCATGTTCACCTCCGGGATCGGGCCACTCGTCTACATGCTCGGCGGTATGGCCACGGCTGTGATGTGTGCCACCATGTCGCGGCTGTCGCAACCGGGCGGCGGGCCGGGCCGACTTGGCGGGCAGCCGTAGCCCGTACCCCCAGCACGCAGCCGGTTCGGCGGCCCCCTAGGGTGGGTCGACCGACGGGCCCCGGTGCTTTTCAACCGGCCGTGCCCGTACGGCCCGCCGAAGGGCCGCCGGGAGCCGCTTACCGCAGTCCCCGGGTGTGCGTCGGCGGTGGCCAGTATGGTGGTGCGCGCCGCCGAGCCGCCCGCAGCAGTAGCTGTCCAGTAAGAACGGGCGGCGAAGCCAATCGGGAGAACCTGCTTTGAGTCGTGAAACTGACAGTTCGTCCTCCGGCCCCCAGGGGCGCGGTGGAGCCGCGTACCCCTCGGGAACACCGCCGTACGGATCCCGCCAGTATCCGTCGCTGCATCCGACGCAGGACGCTCCGGACGAGGGCGCCGCTTCCCCGCGACAGCCGGAGGAGAAGAAGACCGAGACCACGCTGACGACGCGGATCCGGATCAACATCCCGGGATCGCGGCCGATCCCGCCCGTCGTGATGCGTACGCCGATGGGTGACACCGACGCCGGCGCGCGGAACGGATCGGCGGCCGGTGCCGATGGCGACAACGGCGCGAGCGAGCGTGAGAGCGAGGGCACCGGGAGCGTCCCGCGGCCCGCCGCCTCCCAGGAGACGGCGGAGGCCCCGGCGACCGGGGAGAAGCCGGCGGCGAGCGACTGGTTCGCGCCGCGCAAGTCCGCGGCCCCTGCCTCTGCCCCGGCCCCGCAGGGTGGTCCGGCGGCCGGCGGCCCGGGTTCCGCCGGCGGACCGGGCGCGGGCGACGACGCCCCCCGCAAGTCGGGGCTCGCGGCGCTCGCCGAGGACGCGGGTGTGCCTCCCCTCCCCACGCGCCCGCGCGGCGGCACGGGCACGCCTCCCGGCACCGGCATGCCTCCCGGCACGGGCAGCCCGTACTTCCCCGACGGCCCCCGGCCCGGCCTCGGCGGCGCGCCCGGCCCGGACGGTCCCAGCGGCGGCCGCGGCCAGGCAGGCCCCCGCCCGGAGGGCCCCGGCCAGGGCGGCAACAGCTTCGCACCTGGCCCCAACACGCCCCCGCTGGGCGTGCGTCCGCCGGGCGGGCCGGGTCGTTCCGGCCCCGCGGGCCCCACGTCCGGCCCCGCCACCGGCACGATGACGCCCGGCGGAATGCCCGGCGGCCCCGGCGGCGGGCCCCGCATGTCCGACGACACCGCGGTGCTCACCCCGCAGAAGCCTGCGCCCGAACCGGGTGGCGGCTACGTCTCCGGTGACACGCTGACCAGCGGTATTCCCGTCGTCCCCGCGGAGCACCGCTCTCCGTTCCCGACGCTGGGCGGCCCGCAGGGTCCGGAAGCCGAGTTCTCCGCGCCGGAGTTCCCGGCCGGCCCCGGCGGCGGCCCGGCGGGCCCGGTCTCCACCGCGGAGTCGCGGCCGGCGCCCCGGCCCGCGCCCGCGCCCGCGAAGCAGGGCCGCTCCAAGCTGATGCTCGTGGGCGTCGGTCTGATCGGCCTGCTCGGCGTCGCGTACGGCGCCGGTCTGCTGCTCAACCACTCGGACGTGCCGAAGAGCACCACGGTCCTCGGGGTCGACATCGGCGGCGGCACGCGGGACGAGGCCGTCAACAAGCTCGACGCGGCGCTCGGCGAGCGGGCCGGCACGCCGCTCCAGCTCTCCGTCGGCGGCAAGAAGGCCGAACTCGCCCCGGACAAGGCCGGCCTCTCCCTGGACAGCCAGGCGACGGTGCGCGCCGCCGCGGGCAGCGACTACAACCCGGTGTCGGTGATCGGCTCCCTCTTCGGCGGCGAGCGCGTCGCCGAGCCGGTGATCCTCGTCGACGAGGAGAAGCTGAGCGTGGCGCTCGCCGACCTCGCGGGCACGTCCGGCTCGGCCACCGACGGCACGATCCGTTTCGAGCCGGGCAAGGCGGTCGCCGTGCCGGGGAAGGCGGGCCAGTCCCTGGACGTCGGCCGCTCGATGATCTCGGTGAAGGACGCGTACCGCGCCCAGGTCGAGACCGGCAGGCCGAACGTGGTCGATCTCCCGGTGGCCACCCGCGAGCCGACGATCACGAAGGCGGAACTGGACCGGGCGATGAAGGAGTTCGCCCAGCCCGCGATGTCCGGCCTGATCACGATCAAGGCGGGTGACAAGTCGATCCAGTTCGGCCCGGCGAAGTCCCTGCCGAAGATCCTCTCCATGAAGCCCATCGACGGGAAGCTGGTCGAGGTCTACGACAAGCAGGCCATCGAGGAGCTGCTGGACGGTGTCTTCGACGGCATCATGATCACCAAGGGCGACGGCAAGCAGCACCAGGTGTCCGCGGACGACGTCGCCCAGGCGATGGGCCCGGCCCTGCGAGGCAAGACCCCCGCGGAGCGCACGGCCGTGATCGCGCTCGACCCGAGCTGAGCAGCCCGAGCGAAACCGCTCGTCAAAGCCCCTGCCCGATGCGGGCAGGGGCTTTTCCGTGTGCGGAGCAAGGCCAGTCGCGCGGGAGGATGCGGGACACGCTGGGGATGCGGCAGGGGCAGGGCGTGGCCGGGGTCGTACCGCCCAGTGAGGTCGCCCATCGCGAGGTCGCCTCCCATTGCGCTCGCGGCCGCTCCTGTCGCTAACTCCCCTTGTCGGCAGGGCAGTTGCCCGGCATGCGCACGCAGGGGCAGCGAAGTGAGAGGCGGCATTCCACTCGCGAGGAAAACCTTGTCATGCCCCTTGCCGCCGGCATGCGTCGCTCATACGTTCCCTGTCGCCCCCCCACATGGAACGTCCGCCGTGGTGACCCCTCGGCGGACGTCGACAAGGAGGACTGGCACCCCGTGAAGACACGAACTGCCGCCGCCCTGATGGCGATCCCCCTCGCCGTGGCCGCCCTGCCCGCCACCGCGGAGGCCGCGACCCACGATGACGGCCCTCTGGCCGAGGTGGTCCGGGCCACCGGCAAGGCCGTACCCGGCCAGTACATCGTCACGCTCGAGTCCGGCACGAACGCCGCCGGTCTGGCCCGCCTCGCGGGTGTGCGGCCGCGGCACACCTACGACTCCGTCCTCGACGGCTTCGCCGCCGCACTCACCCCCGGTCAGCTGACCGCCCTGCGCAAGCACCCCGCGGTGACGCGCATCGAGGAGGACCAGGAGGTCCGTGCCGGCGCCACCCAGAACAACGCCACCTGGGGGCTGGACCGCATCGACCAGCGCACCCTGCCGCTGTCCACCACCTACAGCTACACCACCACCGCCTCGAACGTGACGGCGTACGTCATCGACACCGGCATCGACCCCGGCCACCGGGACTTCGGCGGCCGGGCCGCGATCGCCTACGACGCCACCCTCGAAGGCACCGGCCTGGACTGCAACGGTCACGGCACCCATGTCGCGGGCACCATCGGCGGCTTGGCCCACGGCGTGGCCAAGGGCGTCGAACTGCGCGGCGTACGCGTCCTCAACTGCGCCGGCATCGGCACCAACGCCGACGTGATCGAGGGCATGGACTGGGTGCGCACGCACGCGGTCAAGCCGGCGGTCGCCAACATGTCGCTCGGCGGCGGCTTCTCCGCCACCGTCAACAGCGCCGCCACCAGCCTGAACAACTCGGGCGTCTTCCTCGCCGTCGCGGCGGGCAACGACGGGGAGGACGCCTGCGCGACCTCGCCGGCGAGCGCCTCCGGCGTGATGACCGTCGCCGCCTCCGACAGGACGGACACCGCGGCCTCCTTCACCAACCACGGCTCCTGCGTCGAGACCTACGCACCGGGTGTGGGCATCACCTCCGCCTGGCTCCTCGGCGGCACCAACACCATCAGCGGCACCTCGATGGCCAGCCCGCACGTGGCGGGCGTCGGAGCGCTCTACAAGGGAGCCATGGGCGACGCGGCCTCCTCCACGGTGAACAGCTGGATCACCGCCAACGCGACCAAGGGTGTGATCAAGAACAATCCGGCGGGCACCCCCAACCTGCTCCTCTACAAGAACAGCCTCTGACCGCGACCCCCGCTCCCCGACCGGACCGGCCCGGCCCGCCAGGACCGGGCCGGTCAGGAGCGGCGGGTCCTCCCGCGCCCGGGGAAGCCGTCCGCCCCCGTCAGTTCAGCATCGCCCGCGCCGCCCGGGCCCGGGCCCTGACCGCATCCGCGGTCGTCGGGTCCACCGCCGACACCACCTCCGCGTACGCCTCCATCTCCGCCGCGCCCGTCGTGAAGTCGCCGCGCTGGACCAGCAGATGGGCCCGTTCGTAGCGGAGCCGGGCCGGGTGGGCGGGGAGCAGGAGGAGCAGGTCGAGTGCCCACAGGGCCACGTCCGAGCGTTCCGGGCGGGGCGACGCCCAGGCGCGGATGTTGTTCAGGATCCGCGACACCACCGAGAGCGGGTCCGCGGGCGTCAGCATCGACGGGGTCAGCGGCGCGCCCGTTGTGCTCGTCACGAGGAGTTCCGTGTCCTGTGCCGTCAGCAGCCGTCCCGCGGCGAACGGGTCCGCGAGGACCTGCGCGTCGGCCTCGCCGAAACCGACCACGAAATGGCCGGGCAGGGCCACGCCGTACACGTGCCCGCCCGCCCGTCGGGCGACCTCCGTCCAGACGACGGAGAGCAGGATCGGCAGGCCGCGGCGGCGGCGCAGCACCTCGTGCAGGAGAGAAGACTCCAGGCTCTCGTAGTCCGCCGGGCTGCCGTGGAAGCCCTCCCGGCCGCCGAGCAGGTCCGCCAGCGCCCGTGCCCAGGCGTGGGGGGTGGTGAGCCCGTACGGCAGCATCCCCGCGAGACGGTCCAGCTCGATCTGGGCCGCGTCGATGCCCGCCTCGTCCAGCGCGTGGTCCGCCTGCGTGCCGACGAGCAGGCACAGCAGGGCGAGGTCGGGGCGTTCGGCGCGGGCCTCCTCGGCGAACCGCTCCCGCCAGGACTGCTGCCGGGAATCGTGCTGCATACGCTTCTCGTACCCGTCTACGCCGCTCGGAAGTGGTGGTAGTGGTGGTGGACCGCGAAACCCATGGCTGCGTACAGCGCGCGGGCCGCCTCGTTGTCCGTCTCCACCTGCAGCCAGGCGGCCGACGCGCCCTCTTCCAGCGCCCGCCGGGCCAGGGCCGCCATGACCGCCCTGGCGAGCCCCTGACGGCGGTACTCGGGGTCGACCTCCACCGCCATGAAGCCCGCCCAGCGTCCGTCGACCACACACCGGCCGATCGCCGCGGGCACCTCCCCGGTGCCGGGTACGGTGGCGAACCACACCGAAGGGCCGCTGCCCAGGACCTTGAGCACATGGGGGCCCGGCACACCGGACCGCTGGTAGCGCCGCAGCCACGCCTCGTCGACGGTGCGCGCCAGCTCCACCCGCGTGACGTCCGCGTCCAGATCGCCGACCGGTGCGAGGCCGCCGACCTGCGCCTGGGCCGACACCTCGCGCCGCCACCCGCGCGCCTCCAGCTCGGCGCACAGCTCCTCCTGTGTGCCCGCGGCGCCGGTCGCGGTCTGCATGTACGCCGGAAGGCCGCGCCGTCCGTACCAGTCGCGCACCCGCTCAAGCGCCGCGTCGAGCTCCATCCCGGGCTCGCCGAGGGGCAGCACCGAATTGGCGCGCCGGGTGAAGCCGGACGATGCCCGCAGCTCCCAGTCGCCGAGCCGCTCGCTCTCCACCGGCTGCCAGGCCCGGGCCATCACCCGCGCGAGCTCCTCGAAGCCGGCCGCCGGACCCCGCCGACGGGCCGGTGCCGGGGGTACGACCTTGCCCGCGACCAGGGACGATTCCGCGATGTGGACGCTCTCGCCGGTCCGCCGTGTGATCAGCAGCACACCGCCGGTCCATGATGTGAGAACACCGACCGTGTCGGTGAAGGCGTGTCCCGGACCGCCGGGCGCGTCCACGGTCCGGACGGAGACTCGTTTCCCCACGTCATCAGGTGTAATACGGACCTCGAGTCGTCCGCCGGCAGTGAATTCCACAGCTCTGCGAGCCCCTCCTGTTCGGATCGTTGCCAAGAACGGAGATACTAGGGGCGGGCATCGACGACGCCGCGCTCCCGCGCAAGCCAGCCCTTACCGAGGAGGAACGACAGCGTGACCTACGTCATCGCGCAGCCTTGTGTCGACGTCAAGGACAAGGCGTGCATCGAGGAGTGCCCCGTCGACTGCATCTACGAGGGCTCCCGGTCCTTGTACATCCACCCGGACGAATGCGTCGACTGCGGTGCTTGTGAGCCGGTCTGCCCCGTGGAGGCCATCTTCTACGAGGACGACACGCCGGAGGAGTGGAAGGACTACTACAAGGCGAACGTCGAGTTCTTCGACGAGCTCGGTTCGCCCGGTGGTGCCTCCAAGCTCGGCCTGATCGAGCGCGACCACCCCTTCATCGCCGCGCTGCCCCCGCAGAACGGCTGATCAGCCGCCGGGACTGATCCGCGCCCGCCGGCGGACCGGCCGCTGAGCCGCCGATCCGCCGCGGGGCGGCAGATCCGATCCGCATCCCCCGGTCCCGTACGGCTCGTCGTCCGTACGGGACCGAGGCGTGTGACGCCCACGTACCAGAAAGCGAGCGCCGCCGTGGCCTCAGTCTCTTCGCGCCTCCCCGTCTTCCCCTGGGACAAGCTCGAGCCGTACAAGGCGACGGCCGCCGGCCACCCCGACGGGATCGTCGACCTCTCCGTCGGCACGCCCGTCGACCCGGTGCCCCCGCTGATCCAGCAGGCCCTGGTGGCCGCCGCCGACTCGCCCGGCTACCCCACGGTGTGGGGCACGGCCGCGCTGCGGGACGCGCTGGCGGGCTGGGTGGAGCGCCGGCTCGGCGCGGTGAACGTCGAGCACACCAACGTGCTGCCCGTCGTCGGCTCCAAGGAGCTGGTGGCCTGGCTGCCCACACAGCTCGGCCTCGGCGCGGGGGACAGGGTCGCCTACCCGCGGCTCGCCTACCCGACGTACGAGGTGGGCGCGCGCCTGTGCGGCGCGGAGCCCGTCGTCTACGACGACCCGACAGAGCTCGACCCGGCCGGCCTCGCGCTGCTGTGGCTGAACTCGCCGTCCAACCCCACCGGCAAGGTGCTGGCCAAGGACGAGCTGACCCGGATCGTCGCCTGGGCGCGTGAGAACGGCGTACTGGTCTTCAGCGACGAGTGCTACCTGGAGCTCGGCTGGGAGGCCGATCCGGTGTCCGTGCTGCACCCGGACGTCTGCGGCGGCACGTACGAGGGCGTCGTCGCCGTCCACTCGCTCTCCAAGCGGTCCAACCTGGCCGGGTACCGTGCCGCGTTCATCGCCGGTGACGCGGACGTGCTCGGCGAACTGCTGCGGATCCGCAAGCACGGCGGGATGATGACCCCGGCCCCCGTGCAGGCGGCGACCGTCGCGGCCCTCGGCGACGACGCGCACGTCGTCGAGCAGCGCGCCAGGTACGCGGCCCGCCGTACGGCGCTGCGCTCGGCGCTCGAGGCGCACGGATTCCGCATCGAGCACAGCGAGGCCAGCCTGTACCTGTGGGCGACGCGTGACGAGCCGTGCTGGGAGACCGTCGGACACCTGGCGGACCTCGGCATCCTGGTCGCGCCCGGCGACTTCTACGGAGAGGCGGGCGAGCGGTTCGTACGGGTGGCGTTCACGGCCACCGACGAGCGGGTCGAGGCGGCCGTGAAGCGCCTGGGCTGATCTCCCAGGCGCCGGGGCCGTCGGCGCACCGGACGTGAGGAAGGGCCCGGGAGCGGTGGCTCCCGGGCCCTTCGCGGTCACCCGCCGGCCTGCCCGAGCCGCGGCCCGCCGAGGCCCCGGCCCGCCGGCCGGCCGACGCGTGACCGGCCGGCGGCGGATCAGCCGCCCAGCGGCAGACCGCCGAGCGCGCCGGTGGGCAGACCGCCCTGGGCGGCACCGCCGATCAGGCCGCCCGCCTCGCCGGCGGTGGCACCGGCGGCCTTCTTCGCGACCGGAGCGGCCGTCCTGGCGGTCTTGACGACGGTCTTGCCGACGGTCCTGGCCGCCGCGGGAGCGGCCTTCTCGACCGACTGGCCGCCGACCTGGCGGGCCACCTCGGTGGTCTCCTTCGAGACACCGCCGACCGTTCCGTCGACGTTGTCCGAGTCGAGGGCCGTCAGGCCGCCGACCGGGGCCTGGGGGAGTTCCACGGCGCCAGCGGAGCCGGCCGCACCGACCACGGGAGCTGCTCCCGCCGCGATGAGCAGCGCGGCACGGGCGATCCGACGGGTCAGGGGGAGGGACATGATGCTCCTTGCAGCGAGAGGACGTTCGGACTGTGCGTGGTGCGTGATCTGCTGTCCGGCGTACGGACGTCCTGACAACCGTGGGGAGGCCGGGAGAAGTTGCGGTGCCGCCAGGTAAAGAATTGGTAACGCGTCGCATAATCGGCTTCGCCGGAAAACGGGCGAACATTGCCATGTCCGGCGCACTGGCGAACCGTCACTTCCCTTGCCGTGCAAGGGATTTCGGGAATCCACCGGGTCTGCGTGGCAGCGGCCGTGCGCCCTCCGCGCGAAGGGAGTGGAATGCCTCCTTCGAGGGAGGCGGCGGACTACTGTGCGAGCCGAATCCGGACGTCGCCCGTGCCCTGATCGGCGGTGCCGCCTCCGGACGCACCCGCGCCGGCCCTGCCGCCCGCGCCGGGCAGCTCCTCGCGCCAGCCCTCCTCGGACCGCGCCGTGCTCCACACCCGGCCCCCGTACGAGACCTCCGCGATGCGCAGCACGTCCGCACGGGCCACCGCCCAGTGCGCCAGCTCCCAGCCCCTCCGCGACGCCGCGCCGTCGTCCGCCGCCACCGCGGACGCCACCGGTACGGCAAGCTCCGTCGTGTCCTGCGCGCCGGCGCTGCCACGTCCCGCGCCACCGCGCGGCAGCACGTCGGAGCCGAAGGCGCGCACCAGCTCCGACCGCAGCTTCGCCGGATCGCCGGCCCGCCCGCCCTCCCGGGCCTCGCAGGTCAGGGTGGCCGCCGCGCTGCCCGTGAGCGCCGCCGCCAGCAGCGTGGCGTCCGGCTCGTGCTTCGCGTACGCCTGCGGGAAGCCGCTGCGCTGGACACGCTGGGCGGCCACGGTCAGCGGCAGACGCGAGTATCCGGGCACCTCGGCGAGATGGTCGTAGAACTTCCCGGCCGCGTACACCGGGTCGAGGATCTGCTCCGGCGTGCCCCAGCCCTGCGAGGGACGCTGCTGGAACAGGCCGAGCGAGTCCCGGTCGCCGTGCTCGATGTTGCGCAGCGCCGACTCCTGGAGCGCGGTGGCCAGCGCGATCGTGACCGCGCGCTGGGGCATGCCCCGCGTGGTGCCGACCGCGGAGATCGTCGCCGCGTTGTCCGCCTGCTCCGCGGAGAGTTCGTACGACGTGCCGCCGTCCTGCGACGTGCGCACGACGCAGCGCGGCGGGCCGCCGCCGGTGACGTACTGCACGACGACGTAGCCGATGAGAGCCGACAGCACGAGGAACGCGGCCGCGAAGCGAAGGAGGCGGCCGCGCCGGACAGGGGAGGCGGTCTCGGACACGACGCCCACGGTACTGGAGGTGGCGTTAGGGTCTGTGCCATGCCCGAACACGTGCTTGACCTCACCCTGGACGGCCCGGCGCTCACCGCCGCGCTGGTCGACCACCGCTCGGTCAGCGGGGAGGAGAAGCCCCTCGCCGACGCCATCGAGCAGGCCCTGCGTCTCCTGCCGCACCTCACGGTCGACCGCCACGGCAACAACATCGTGGCCCGGACGCACCTGGGGCGGGCCGAGCGCGTGGTGCTGGCCGGGCACATCGACACGGTTCCGGTCGCGGGAAACCTGCCCTCGCGCCTCGACGGGAACGGCATCCTGTGGGGCTGCGGCACCAGCGACATGAAGTCGGGCGTCGCCGTCCAGCTGCGCATCGCGGCCACCGTTCCCCGGCCCAACCGTGACCTCACGTTCGTCTTCTACGACAATGAGGAGGTCGCAGCACACCTGAACGGCCTGGGTCATGTGGCAGACGCCCATCCCGAGTGGCTCACGGGCGACTTCGCGATCCTTCTGGAGCCCTCCGACGCCCAGGTCGAGGGCGGCTGCCAGGGCACGCTGCGGGTCCATCTCCGCACGGAGGGCGAGCGCGCCCACTCCGCGCGCAGCTGGATGGGATCCAACGCCATTCACGCCGCGGCCCCGATCCTCGCCCGCCTCGCCGCGTACGAACCCCGCCGGCCGGTGATCGACGGGCTGGAGTACCGGGAGGGCCTCAACGCCGTCGGCATCGAGGGCGGCGTGGCCACCAATGTCATCCCCGACGCGTGCACCGTGGTCGTCAACTACCGCTACGCCCCCGACCGCAGCATGGAGGAGGCCGAAGCCCACGTTCGCGAGGTGTTCGCCGACTGCGGAGTGAGCGAATTCGTGGTGGACGACCACACAGGCGGTGCGCTGCCCGGACTCTCACACCCCGCCGCGGCGGCGTTCATGGCCGCCGTGGGCGGTACCGCGCAGCCCAAGTTCGGCTGGACCGACGTCTCACGCTTCAGCGCTCTCGGCGTCCCGGCCGTCAACTACGGCCCCGGCGACGCGCTCCTCGCCCACAAGCGGGACGAGCACGTGGCCGTCGACAAGATCACGCACTGCGAGGAGCGGCTGCGGGAGTGGCTCACCGCCTGACCGCCCCGGCGGCCCTCCGTGGCCCCTGCGCGGTCCCGTGCTTCCCGACATCGAGGGCCGGCGGATCGCCCTTATTTCGCCATTCGTAACGTCCGCCGACCTACCCTGGCCCGAAGAAAAATGATGTTCGGCGGAGGGAGCAGGTCATGAGCAGCAACTCCGAGGGTTTGCGCGCGCTGGAGGAGCAGCGACTGGGACCGGTACTGCGCCGCAGGGAGCAGGTCCAGCCGACGACCACCGACCAGCGGCTGCTGGACACCGAAGGCGACTCCCAGTGGGTGCACACGGACCCCTGGCGGGTCATGCGCATCCAGTCGGAGTTCGTCGAGGGCTTCGGCGCGCTCGCCGAACTGCCCAGCGCCATCAGCGTGTTCGGCTCCGCCCGTACCCGCCCCGGCACACCGGAGTACGAGGTCGGGGTACAGCTCGGCCGGGCGCTGGTCGACGCCGGCTTCGCCGTGATCACAGGTGGCGGGCCGGGCGCCATGGAGGCCGCCAACAAGGGCGCGCGGGAGGCCAAGGGCATCTCCGTCGGCCTGGGCATCGAGCTGCCCTTCGAGCAGGGCATCAACCAGCACGTCGACATCGGCGTGAACTTCCGCTACTTCTTCGTCCGCAAGACGATGTTCGTGAAGTACGCGCAGGGCTTCGTCGTACTGCCCGGCGGTCTCGGCACCCTGGACGAGCTGTTCGAGGCGCTCACCCTGGTCCAGACCCGCAAGGTGACCCGCTTCCCGATCGTCCTGTTCGGCAGTGCGTACTGGGGCGGCCTGGTCGACTGGCTGCGCGGCACCGTGGTCGCCCAGGGCAAGGCGTCGGAGCGTGACCTGCTGCTCTTCCACGTCACGGACGACGTGGAAGAGGCCGTCGCCATGGTCACCAAGGAGACCGGCAGGTAGGCCGCCCCACGTCGCCGGTGTGCCCCGGACCTCCCCGGAGCGCACCGGCGGCGTGCCGTCAGGCCAGTCCCCGCCGGGCGACCGCCGGAGGGCGGTGGCCCGCGATCGACGCCACCATGTCCAGCACCTGCTTGGTCTCCGCCACCTCGTGCACCCGGTACACCTGCGCCCCGAGCCAGGCCGAGACGGCGGTCGTCGCCAGAGTGCCCAGCACCCGCTCCTTGACCGGCTTGTCGAGCGTCTCGCCGACGAAGTCCTTGTTGGACAGCGAGACCAGCACCGGCCAGCCGGTCGCCGTCATCTCGCCCAGCCTGCGGGTCGCCTCCAGACTGTGCCGGGTGTTCTTCCCGAAGTCGTGACCGGGGTCGATCATGATCCCGTCCCGGCGTACGCCCAGCTCGACGGCCCGCTCGGCGAGAGAGACCGTGACCCGCAGGATGTCCGCCATCACGTCGTCGTACGCCACCCGGTGCGGGCGCGTACGGGGCTCGGCACCGCCCGCGTGCGTGCACACCAGGCCGGCGCCGTACCGCGCGGCGACCTCGGCCAGCCGGGGGTCCACCCCGCCCCACGCGTCGTTCAGCACGTCGGCGCCCGCCTCGCACACGGCCTCGCCCACGTCGTGCCGCCAGGTGTCGACGCTGATCACCACGTCCGGGTGCCGCCGGCGGACCTCCGCCACGAACCCCACCGTGCGCCGCGCCTCCTCCTCGGCGCTCACCTCCTCGCCGGGACCCGCCTTCACCCCGCCGATGTCGATGATCGCCGCGCCCTCGGCCACCGCCTGCTCGACCCGGGACAGCGCGGGCTCGTCGCGGAACGTGGCGCCCTGGTCGTAGAAGGAGTCGGGCGTCCGGTTCACGATCGCCATGATCACCGGCTCGTGCGCGTCGAACTCGCGCCGTCCCAGCCGCAGCATCCGCAGTTTCCTCCTCAGATCGTCCGCCCTGCGACCCTACTGTCAGTCTCCCGTGGCACGATCGGCACGGGAGTGTTTCCGCCCGGGGTGTTCCCAGGTCGTCAGGGGAGAGGGTCGCTCGTGTTCTTGTTCTTGCTGATCGCGATGGTCGTGGTCGTCGCCGCGGTCACGCTCGCCGTCGTCGGCGGCGGCGACAGCGCGGCCCTGCCCGAGGTGGCGCCCGAGCAGCTGACCGACCCCCTCCCGCTGAACCGCCCGCTGGGTCGCGCGGACGTGGAGGCCCTGCGCCTGCCCGTGTCCCCGCGGGGCTACCGGATGGACGACGTCGACGAGGTCCTCGACCGGCTCGGCGCCGAGCTCGCCGAGCGGGACGCGCGTATCGCCGACCTGGAGTCGGCGCTGGCCGGCGCACAGGCGACGGCGGCCCGCCGCGGCGACGTGTTCGGCAAGCCGGAAGAGGAGACGGACCGATGAGCGGCGGTGCGGTGCCCGGTCCCGACGGCGCTCTGCGCTGCCCCTGGGGCCTGTCCACCGAGGACTACGTGGCCTACCACGACGAGGAGTGGGGCCGCCCCGTCCACGGCGACGACGCGCTGTTCGAGCGGCTCTGCCTGGAGGCGTTCCAGTCCGGCCTGTCCTGGATCACGATCCTGCGCCGGCGGGAGGGCTTCCGCAGCGCCTTCGACGGCTTCAAGATCGCCTCGGTCGCGGCGTTCACGGACGCCGACAAGGAGCGTCTCCTCGCCGACGCCGGCATCATCCGCAACCGCGCCAAGATCGAGGCGACCGTGGCCAACGCGCGCGTGCTCGCCGACTGGCCCGCCGGCGAGCTCGACGCCCTGATCTGGTCCTACGCCCCCGATCCCGCCCGGCGCGCGGTCCCGCGGACCCTGGCCGACGTCCCGCCCGTCAGCGACGAGTCGACCGCGCTGTCCAAGGCACTCAAGAAGCGCGGCCTGCGCTTCGTCGGGCCGACGACCGCCTACGCCCTGATGCAGGCGTGCGGCCTCGTCGACGACCACCTCGCCGACTGTGTGGCCCGCGGCCCGCGTCCCTAGGCGCTCTCCCGGATCTCGCGGCTCACGCGGCGATGCGCGGCAGCGGGGCTCAGGTCACTGGGGCTCAGGTCACTAGCGGCCGAGGTACTTCGGCTTCTCCTTCGCGAGGAAGGCCTGCACGGCGATCGCGTGGTCCTCGGAGGCGCCCGCCTTCGACTGCAGCTCGTCCTCCTTGTCGAGCGCCTCGCTCAGCGAACGGCTCGCGCCGTACGCCAGCGACTCCTTCAGCGCCGCGTAGGCGACCGTCGGCCCCTCGGCCAGCTCCCGGGCCACGGCTGCCGCCTGCGCGGCCAGCTCGTCCGCCGGGACCAGCCGGTTCGCGATGCCCCAGTCGTACGCCTCCTGCGCGGAGAACGACCGCGGGAACAGCAGGAGGTCGGCCGCGCGGCTCTGGCCGACCAGCCGGGGCAGCGTCCACGACACCCCGGAGTCCGCGGTCAGCGCCACCCCGGCGAACGACGTCGTGAACTTCGCCGTGTCCGCCACGATCCGGTAGTCGGCGGCCAGGGCGAAGCCCAGGCCCGCGCCGGCCGCGACGCCGTTCACGCCCGCGACGACCGGCTTCTGCATCTCGGTCAGCGCGCGGACGATCGGGTTGTAGTGCTCCCGCACCGTGCTCATGGTGCCGCCGCTGCCCGACTCCCGGTCGGCGGCCAGCAGCTCCACGTGCTCCTTGAGGTCCTGCCCCACGCAGAACGCCTTGCCCGTCGCCGTGAGCAGCACCGCGCGTACGCCGGGATCGGCGGCGGCGGCCCGAGCGGCGTCGCGCAGCGCGACCTTCGCCTCGACGTTCATGGCGTTCATGGCCTCGGGCCGGTTGATCGTGATCGTCGCGAGTCCGTCGCTCACGTCGTACAGCACGGCGTCGGCCATGGTGGGTCCCCTTTGCGGTTCTGACGGCAATGTCGGGGCCCAGCATGGCGGAGATCGCCGGGCGGGGACATGTGACCTGCGTCAAACAATCCTCGTCGCGGCGGCTTCGCAGGGTGGCGAAGTATCGCAGGCCGATCGCCGTATTGGGTGGTTTTGCGAGAGCGCGTTGCGTAAGCGATGCGGACTGATGTTGGTCTTTGGGTCCCGCCATGCGGGATAATGGCCTGGAAGCAATGTGTTCGATGCCGGTGACACAGCACCTGTCATGGGGCCGCCGGCTGCGATGAGCTGGTTTCAGGAAGGGGAACGAGCATGGCGGCCATGAAGCCGCGGACGGGCGACGGCCCGCTCGAGGTGACCAAGGAGGGGCGGGGCATCGTCATGCGCGTTCCGCTCGAAGGCGGCGGTCGGCTTGTCGTCGAGCTGACTCCGGACGAAGCCGACGCACTGGGTGACGCCCTCAAGAAGGTCGTCGGCTGACGCGCCCTGATTCTTCGCCTGCCCCGGCACCCGAGTGCCGGGGCAGCGCGCTTTCTTGGCCCGGGTCGTTCGCCGCGTGCAGGGAGCGCGGGTTTCGGGGCCGCCCCGGAGCGGTCGCCCGGAGCCCGCTGCGGGTCACCCCGTGCAGCGCCCTGGAGAGGCCTCGGCCCAGGCGCACAGTGGTCACCGGGCGGCGTGCCCGGGACGTGCGGGCAGCCGGACGCAGCGACGGCGGGCGGCCCCGCGCAGCGCTCAGCCGCGGCGTACCGCGCAGAGCAGGCCGTCGCCCACCGGCAGCAGTGTCGGCACCAGCTCGGGACTCTCCCGCACCGTGCGCAGCAGCTCCCGGACCCTCAGCACCTCCGACGGCTGCGCCGCCGAGTCCACCGTGCGGCCGTCCGCGAACACGCCCTCGAAGCAGACGAGCCCGCCCGGACGGAGCAGGCGCAACGATTCAGCGAGGTAGTCCAGCGACTCCGTACGGTCCCCGTCGCAGAAGACGAGGTCGTATCCGCCGTCGGCCAGCCGTGGCAGGACGTCCAGCGCGCCGCCGGGGATGAAGCGCGCGCGGTTCGCCGCGAAGCCGGCCGCGCGGAACGCCTCCCGCGCGAACTGCTGGCGCTCCGGCTCCAGGTCGACCGTGGTCAGCACGCCGTCGGGCCGCATGCCCTGCAACAGGTAGATCCCCGACACACCGGTCCCGGTCCCGATCTCGGCCACGGCCTTGGCGTCGGCGGTGGCGGCCAGCAGGCGCAGCGCGGAGCCGGTGCCGGGCGACACCGAGGGCAGCCCTGCCTCCCGGGCCCGCTCGCGGGCCCAGCGCAGAGCGTCGTCCTCGGCGACAAAGGCGTCGGCGAACGCCCAGCTCGTCTGCCGGTTGGCGGTAATGACCCTCTCCTGTCCCCGTAGTTGGCGCGACGCTGACTGTATCCGCTGCACCCGGGAACCCGCAGATGGGACCGGACGTTGAGGAAGGACGGGGAGAGGGCGTGGACCGGGCCGGTCGCAGGGGCCGGATCCATGGACCCAAATCCACGTAAAGATTCTTATCCGGAGCTAACGGGCGAGGTGGCTATGGTAGGGGCTCCGCTGGACACCACCAGAGCTGACAGGGGAGGTGCGGCTGCACCTGCGGACCGGGGAGGAGTGCTCAGGCGCTTCCTCAGGTCGGTGGGTGAGCCCAAATCCGTGACCAACACCGCTGACCGTTCCGTGCCCGCCGACTCCGTAGCCACCGCGACGTTCGCATCGGATGCGGAATCGCAGGCGTGGACCCCTCCCACCTGGGAGGAGATCGTCAGCACGCACAGCGCTCGGGTCTACCGCCTGGCCTACCGCCTCACGGGCAACCAGCACGACGCCGAGGACCTCACCCAGGAGGTGTTCGTCCGCGTCTTCCGTTCGCTGTCGACGTACACCCCCGGCACGTTCGAGGGCTGGCTGCACCGCATCACGACCAACCTCTTCCTGGACATGGTCCGCCGCAAGCAGCGCATCCGTTTCGACGCCCTCGGCGACGACGCGGCCGAGCGCCTGCCCAGCCGCGAGCCGTCCCCCCAGCAGGTTTTCAACGACACCCACTTCGACGCCGACGTGCAGCACGCGCTGGACACCCTCGCCCCGGAGTTCCGCGCCGCCGTGGTGCTCTGCGACATCGAGGGGCTGTCGTACGAGGAGATCGCCGCGACCCTGGGCGTGAAGCTCGGCACCGTCCGCAGCCGTATCCACCGCGGCCGCTCGCATCTGCGCAAGGCCCTGCAGCACCGGTCCCCGGAGGCCCGTGCCGAGCAGCAGCGGTCCCTGGCGGGTGTCGTCGGCCTTGCCGGGGAGGTCGCGCCGGCGTGAGTGGCACCAGTCCGACCCCCGCGGAGCAGCATCTGGGGGACCGGCTCGCCGCACTGGTCGACGGCGAGCTGAAACACGACGTGCGCGACCGCGTCCTCGCGCATCTGGCGACCTGCCCCAAGTGCAAGGCGGAGGCGGACGCCCAGCGCCGCCTCAAGAGCGTGTTCGCGCAGTCCGCGCCGCCGCCGCTGTCCGCGGGGCTGCTCGCCCGGCTCCAGGGGCTGCCCGCCGACACGGGCGGCGACGACGACCGCGGCGGTCCGTTCGGCGGCCGCCCCTCCGACGGTGTGCTCGGAGCTCTGAACCCGTCCGCGGGACATACCCGCGAACCTCGCGGGGAGACCTTCGGGTACGTCCCCGGGGGTACGCACGCGATCCTGCCGGGTGCGGGCAGCGGCTTCCGTATCCACGAGGTCGGTCGCGCGGATGCTGAGCGCTCCCCGTGGCGCGGCAGACGCTTCGCGTTCGCCGCGGCCAGCGCCGTGTCCTTCGCCGCCATCGCGCTCGGCGGGGCCGTCCCCCTGGACGTCACCGGCGAGACGAGTGCCCGCGGCCAGAGCGGTGGCAGCAAGGTGACCCCCGTCCGCACGGCGTCCGCCGGGCCCACCGGCGCCTCCTCCGGAGCCACGACGACTGGCGGCGCGGTCTCCCTGCGCGGCGTGGAGGGCGAGCGGCGCCGGAGCGCGACGGGTACGCCGGTCAAGCCCGACACCGGTCCGTTCCACGCCGTCGCGCCCACCGCACCCCCGAGCCCGCAGCAGGCACACCCGTACACGGCAGCGCTGCTGATGTACAACTCCGCTGCCCTGCCGCCGCCACTGATACAGCCCACGGCGTCGGCGTTCCCGCTCGCCATCGGCTCGGCCGCTTCACCGACCGCCACCCCGGCCCCCACGCATCTCGCGGCTCCGACGGCCCCCGGCTCGTCGATGGCGCCCCCGCGCTGACGGCAGCACGCACCGGCCCCTGCGCAGGGATTCGCAAACCTGGTTGAATCCTGGGTGCGTGCCCCGCAGGGGTACCGCAGAGGCCGGCAGTTGCGGGGAGATCATGGACGACGGGAAGCCCACCGGATCCAAGGCGAAGTGGTGGAGCCGCCCCAGTGCGGTGCGGGTGACGCCTTCCGTGCCGGAGCAATCCGAGCCGGCCGACGCGCAGCCGTCGGCCGCCGCGCCCGAGGCGGGCCGGGAGGCCACGGTTAAGGCCACCGCCCCGACGACGGCGCCGCAGCCCGCCGAGCCTGCCCTGTCCGACACGGCGGCCCCGCCGCAGCCCGCCGAGCCCGTCATCGCGGACACGGTCGCCGCCCCCGCACCCGCAGTCGCCGACACGGCCGCCCCGGCGACGCCCGTCGCGACGGCTCCGTCCAGGCCGGCTCCGCTGCACGAGCCCGATCCCTACAGCACGCCGCCCTACGGCGGCCCGGGCCCCTGGGCCCCCGCACCCCCCGTGCAGCGGCCGGTCCCGACCCCGGCGCAGGGCACGCCCGTGCCCGCGCAGTACACGGTGCCGCAGACCGTCCCGCACGCGGCCCAGCCGGTGCCGCCCGCACCGCCGGCCCCGCACGCCGCCCCTTCGGCCCCGCTGCCGCCGGCGCAGCCCGAGCCGGCCGTCCCGCACCCGCAGCAGCCCATGCACCACCACCCGCAGCCGCCTGCCGACGAGCGCCCGCAGCCGCTGAACTCCGTGTGGCTGCAGTACGACCCCTGGAGCGCACCGGGCCGCCCGCTCACCGAGCCCGGCGAGCCGGTCGCCAGGAAGCGCAGGCGCGGCCCACTGCTCGTCGGCGCGCTCGTCATCGCCCTCGTCGCGGGCGGCACGGGCGGCGCCATCGGCGCGTACGTCGAGCGCAACGGCGGCATCGTCCAGGTGGAGCTCCCCCAGGCGGACCGCGAGAACGGGGACCGCGCGCCCGACAGCGTCGCCGGGATCGCGGCCAGCGCCCTGCCCAGCGTCGTCACGCTGCACGTCAGCGGCGGCGGCGAACAGGGCACGGGCACCGGCTTCGTGCTCGACCGGCAGGGCCACATCCTCACCAACAACCACGTCGTCGACCCTGCCGGGACCTCCGGCGACATCACGATCACGTTCAGCGGCGGGGAGACGGCCGAGGCCACCCTGGTCGGCAAGGACAGCGGGTACGACCTCGCGGTCGTCAAGGTCACGGGCGTCTCCGGACTGAAGCCGCTGCCGCTCGGCAACTCCGACAACGTCCGGGTCGGCGACCCCGTCGTCGCCATCGGCGCCCCGTTCGACCTCCAGAACACCGTCACCTCCGGGATCATCAGCGCCAAGGAGCGCCCGATCACGGCCGGCGGCGAGAAGGGCGACGGCAGCGACGTCAGCTATGTCGACGCGCTGCAGACCGATGCCCCGATAAACCCGGGCAACTCGGGCGGCCCGCTCGTCGACAGCAAGGCGCGGGTCATCGGCATCAACAGCGCCATCAGGGCGGCCGACACCGGGGCGGGCGCCGAGGGCCAGGCAGGCTCGATCGGGCTCGGCTTCGCCATCCCGATCAACCAGGGCAAGCGCGTCGCGGAGGAGCTGATCAACACCGGGAAGGCCACGCACCCGGTGATCGGGGTCAGCCTCGACATGAAGTTCACCGGCGACGGGGCCCGCGTCGGCGAACGGGGCAAGGACGACACCCCGTCGATCACCCCTGGCGGCCCGGCCGCCAAGGCCGGCATCAAGCCGGGCGACGTCATCACCAAGGTCGACGGGCAGCGGGTGCACAGCGGCGAGGAGCTCATCGTCAAGATCCGCGCCCACCGGCCGGGCGACCGGCTGGAGCTCACGATCAGGCGCGGCGGCGACGAGCGGACGATGACGCTGACCCTCGGTTCGGCGGACAGCTCATGACCATCCGCGCGGCGACCGGACGGTACCGGGGCGACAGTTTCGCCAGGTACCGTGGTTCGGGTCCGGACCACATCCGACCTGCGGGCCACAGAGAGCACGAGGAGCAGCAGGGTGTTCAATGACATAGGCGGACTGGAGCTGGTGGCTCTCGTGATCCTCGCCGTGCTCGTCTTCGGCCCCGACAAGCTGCCGAAGGTGATCCAGGACGCCGCCCGCTTCATCCGGAAGGTCCGCGCGTTCTCCGAGAGCGCGAAGGAGGACATCCGCAGCGAACTGGGCCCGGAATTCAAGGACTTCGAGTTCGAGGACCTCAACCCCAAGACGTATCTGCGCAAGCAGCTCGCGGAGAACGAGGACCTCAAGGAACTGAAGGAGCTCCGCAGCAGCTTCGATCTCAAGAAGGAGATCAACGACGTCGCGGACGCCGTCAACGGCAAGGAGCCGTCCGGCGTGTCCGAGGGCTCCGTCCCGGCCGCGGTGAACGGCTCGCCCTCGGGTGGCCCCGACCTGCTGAAGAAGCGCGACAGCGCCGATCGGGACGAGCGGCCGCCGTTCGACGCCGACGCCACCTGAGCGCGCCCGAGCACCGTCATCCCCTGTGCGCGGGGGCGGGGTGGCTATTCTCTCCATCTGTCCGGCAGTGAGGACGCCCGAGGGGGGCGGGTCCGCTGAAGGAACGAACGACGGAGGAGGCGGCCGGCTAGATGGCGACGACGGGTCGGGTGACGGCGCGGGACACGGCGGGCGATGAGCCGGCCGAGGGCGGCAGCGGTCCCCGCGCGACGCAGGGGGGAACGGCTGCGGCGGCTGCCCGGCGTACGGCCGACGGCTTCATGAGCGCCGGTTTCCCCTGGTACGGGCTGGACGATGTCTTCACCGGCCCGCGTCGGCTGCTCCAGGTGGGCACCGCGGCGGACGGAACCGTTCAGCACGGCGCGATCGGTCATGGCGACGAGCCGTCGATACGGTCCGAGGCGGCCGGAGGGGAGAAGGAGCGCTTCGCCGTCGTCGTGACCGTCGCGGCGAGTCCGCTCCGGCACAGCGGCGACGGTACGGGAGTCCTGGACGCCACGACGGTCTCGTCCGCGGCCTGGCTCGCGGGCTCGGGCCTGCTGGCGCACACCTGGCCGCCGCAGCTGGACCACTCGCTGCGCGACGACTGGCTGGAACAGCAGACGGAGACGGCGTTCGAGCTCGCGGACGACCTGACGGGTCCGGCGTGGTCGATGCTGTCGCTGCCGGTGGACGGGGTGCCGACGCCGTTCCACTACCGCGAGGCGGAGTTCGGCTGGGTGCTCGCCGGGACGACGGACAAGGGAGTCCACATCGGGGCGTACGGGCGCGGCATGAGCGCGTACGGGCTCGGGTTCTCGGTGGTGGACGTGTCCGCGTACATGGACTGACCTCGGCCGGTGCTCTTGCGCGGGCGCTCGGGGCCGCGTGCCCGGCCCCGCCACCCGGGGGTCACCGCGCCCGGGGCCAGCGGCTTCCTGCCCGTCCGGCGGGCCTCGGCTCCGCCCCGTGGACCTCCGGACATCGTGCGTGCCGCCGGACGTGGCGAGGCTGCCCCGGGCCGGACGCCGACGGGCTGATTCCCTCTCCAGGAATCAGCCCGTCGCACACGCGGAGGCGAGGCGGATCAGAACTTGTTGCGCGGCGTGATGCCCAGGCTCATGCCCGACAGGCCACGCTGGCGGCCGCCCAGCTTGCCGGCGATCGTGCGCAGCGCCGAGCCCGCGGGGGAGTCGGGGTCGGTCAGCACGACCGGCTTGCCCTCGTCGCCACCCTCGCGCAGGCGCACGTCGATCGGGATCGAGCCCAGCACCGGCACCGTCGTGCCGGTCGTCCGCGACAGGCCCTCGGCGACCTTCTGGCCGCCGCCGGTGCCGAAGACGTCGACCATCTCGTCGCAGTGCGGGCACGGCAGGCCCGACATGTTCTCGACGACGCCCACGATCTTCTGGTGCGTCTGCACCGCGATGGAACCGGCGCGCTCGGCGACCTCGGCAGCCGCCTGCTGCGGCGTGGTGACGACGAGGATCTCGGCGTTCGGCACGAGCTGGGCGACCGAGATCGCGATGTCACCCGTGCCCGGCGGCAGGTCGAGCAGCAGTACGTCGAGGTCGCCCCAGTACACGTCCGCGAGGAACTGCTGGAGCGCGCGGTGCAGCATCGGGCCGCGCCACACCACAGGCGCGTTGCCCGGGGTGAACATGCCGATCGAGATGACCTTCACGCCGTTCGCCGACGGCGGCATGATCATGTTCTCGACCTGGGTGGGACGGCCGTCCGCACCCAGCATCCGCGGCACGCTGTGGCCGTAGATGTCGGCGTCCACGACGCCGACCTTCAGCCCGTCGGCCGCCATCGCGGCCGCCAGGTTCACGGTCACCGAGGACTTGCCGACGCCGCCCTTGCCGGAGGCCACCGCGTACACGCGGGTCAGCGAGCCGGGCTTGGCGAACGGCACCTCGCGTTCGGCGGCCGTGCCCCGCAGGGACGCCGCCAGGTCCTTGCGCTGCTCGTCGCTCATGACGTCGAGCGAGACGTCGACGCGGCCGACGCCGTCGACGCGGGCGACCGCGTCGGTCACGTTCTTGGTGATCGTCTCGCGCATGGGGCAGCCCGAGACGGTGAGGTACACCGTGACGGCGACCGTGCCGTCGTCCCCGATGTCGACCGATTTCACCATGCCCAAGTCGGTGATCGGTCGGTTGATCTCGGGGTCGTTCACTGTCGCCAGTGCCTCGAGCACCGCGTCTTCCGTAACCATACGGACGATGGTACGGCGCAGCCTCCCGCCCGGGGAAAGCCCTGTCAGCGGTCGCCTTCGTCACTGTGTCCCGAGTGCTCGGGCGGGAATAGCGCGCGCCGCTCCTCCATCTCCCTGATCAGGTCCTGGAACTCGGAGCGGATCCAGTCCCGTGTGGCGACCTCGCCGAGGCCCATGCGCAGCGCCGCGATCTCCCGGGTCAGGTACTCGGTGTCGGCGATCGACCGCTCGTTCTGCTTGCGGTCCTGCTCCAGGTTGACCCGGTCACGGTCGTCCTGCCGGTTCTGCGCCAGGAGGATCAGGGGCGCGGCGTACGAGGCCTGGAGCGACAGCGCCAGGGTGAGGAAGATGAACGGGAACTCGTCGAAGCGCAGGTGCTGCGGCGCGCTGACGTTCCACACCACCCAGGCGATGATCGTCACCGTCATCCAGACCAGGAACCGGCCGGTTCCGATGAAGCGCGCGATCTTCTCCGACAGCCGCCCGAACGCCTCCGGGTCGTACTCGGGCAGCAGGGCGCGCCGCGGAGCGCGCGGCAGGTCGAGCCGTGCCCGCCGCGATGCCGCGCTCGCGCCCGCCGGCATGCGCTCGCGCGTCTCGCCCCGCTCGCCCGATCCCAGCTCGCCGCCGCTACCCATGGGCGGACTCCTCGAACTCGGTCTCGCGCCAGTCCTCCGGCAGCAGGTGGTCGAGCACGTCGTCGACGGTGACGGCCCCGAGCAGCGAGCCGCTCTCGTCGACGACGGGCGCGGCGACCATGTTGTACGCGGCGAGGTAGCTGGTGACGGCGGGCAGCGGGGTGCCCGGCGACAGCGGCGGCAGGTCGCTGTCGACGATCGAGCTGACGAGGGTGAACGGCGGGTCCCGCAGCAGCCTCTGGAAGTGCACGGTGCCCAGGAACTTGCCCGTCGGCGTCTCGTCCGGCGGCCGGCACACGTACACCTGCGCGGCGAGTGCCGGGGAGAGGTCCGCCTGGCGGACGCGGGCGAGGGCGTCGGCGACCGTGGCGTCCGGGCGCAGCACGATGGGCTCGGTCGTCATCAGACCGCCCGCCGTGCGCTCCTCGTACGACAGCAGCCGGCGCACGTCGGCCGCGTCGTCCGGGCGCATCAGCGTCAGCAGCCGTTCCTTGTCCTCCTCGGGCAGTTCGGAGAGCAGGTCGGCGGCGTCGTCGGGGTCCATGGCCTCCAGGACGTCGGCCGCGCGCTCCTCCTTGAGCTTGCCGAGGATTTCCACCTGGTCGTCGTCGGGGAGTTCCTCCAGCACGTCGGCGAGCCGGTCGTCGTCGAGCGCGGCGGCCACCTCGGCGCGGCGCTTGGGGGAGAGGTGGTGCAGCACGTTGGCCAGGTCGGCGGCGCGCAGCTGTTCGAAGGTGGCCAGCAGGCTCTCGGCGCCCTGCCCGTGCTCCTCCAGCGAGAACCCGGTGACGGCGGACCATTCCAGCGTCAGCGTCTCTCCCCTGCGGCGCAGCGCGCCGCCCTTGCCCTTGCGCACGAAGACCTTGTCGATCTCCCAGTCGCGGCGGGCCGGCAGCTGCTGGATCGACACGTCGAGGACCGTGGCCTCCTCGCCGGTCTCCACGAGGCGCACCCGCCGGTCGAGCAGTTCGCCCAGCACCAGGCGTTCGGTCGGGCGCTGCTCGAAGCGGCGCATGTTCAGCACGCCGGTGGTGATGACCTGGCCCGACTCCACACCGGTGACCCGGGTCATGGGCAGGAAGATGCGGCGGCGGCTGATCACTTCGACGACGAGTCCCAGCAGCCGGGGCGGACGCCGCCCGACGCGCAGCATGGCCACCAGGTCGCGCACGCGGCCGACCTGGTCGCCGTTGGGGTCGAAGACGGGTACGCCCGCGAGGTGCGAGACGAAGACCCGGGGGGCGCCTGCTGCCATGCCGCCCCTCCTTACCGGGAAATGCCGCTTTTCGACTGATTCAGGCTAGCCCGTCCCGTTCGTCGTCGCCCCGTCTCACGTCCGTCCGGCTCCCTGCAAGACCCCGCTCCCGGCACAGGTACGCTGCGGTCTGCCATCCCCCGAGACGAGAGGCAGGGCGCTGGTGACTCCCCTCCTTTCGGCCGGCCGGGCCCGTCGTGCCCTGCTTGCCGTCGTGCTGTCTGCCGGACTGACCACCGGGGTCACGGCGTGCGGCGAGGATCCGGACGCGGGCACCAACGGGATCGGCAAGCTGACGGCCCAGGAGATCGAGAACAAGGCGCGGGTGGCCGCCGACGGGGCCACCGCGGTGCGGCTGTCGGGCACGCTCGTCAGCAAGGGCGGCACGTACAAGCTGAACATGCGGCTCAAGCAGGACGGCGGCACCGGGTCGGTGACGTCGAAGGAGAACACCTTCGAACTGCTGCGCATCGGCGACACCCTCTTCCTGAAGGCCGACGCCGGCTTCTGGAGTCACGCGGACGGCAAGGACGGCGAGGAGCCGAGCAGCTCCGACGAGGAGGCCGCGGACAAGCTCGAGGACAAGTACGTGAAGGTGCCGCAGGGGGACCCCTCGTACAAGCAGTTCCGCGGCTTCACGGACATGGACGTGCTGCTCGACGGGCTTCTCGGCATGCAGGGCGAGCTGAGCAAGGGGGACCGGACCCAGGTGGGGGGCATACGTGCCATCAAGGTCCTCGCCGCCAAGGGTGAGGGGGGCGTGCTGGACGTGTCGCTGACGGGCAAGCCGTATCCGCTGCAGTTCACGCGGGCGGGCGGCGCGGGGGTGCTCACGCTCGGGGACTGGGACAAGGACTTCGAGCTGGCCGAGCCGTCGCGGGACGAGATCCTGGACTACGGCGGCCAGCTTCCGAAGACCTCGGGCGACTAGGTTCTCGCTCGGATCAGGCCGGATCGGCGAGGGGGCCGGAGCCCGGCAGGTCCGACAGCGGCCTAACCCTCCTCGACGAGGTCGAGGACCCTCGTGACGGGCGTGCCGATCAGCGCGGGCGCCTTCTCGCGCGACGGCCAGACGTCCGCGACGAGCGCGTCCCGGAAGCGCTCGGCCTCACGGGCGGTGGCGAACTCGAGGTCGACGACGACGTACGCCGGATTGTCGACGGGCTGCTGGACGCGGTACGCGCGCACGCCGTGCTTGCGGCGGAAGTCGGCGTGCTCGTCGAACGCGGTCTTCCAGGCGGTGAGGTCGGTGATCGCGTGCTCGATATGCAGCGTGACCATGCTGCCCTCCTCGTACGCTCCCTTCCATGGTGCCGGGCCGGGCACCGAACGGCTCGGCCGTGCGCCGGCACACGCGGAAGCGCGGCGCGGGGGGAACGGCGAGGCCCTGCCGCACGTGTCGTGCACCGGTGGCCTCTCGCGCCCGGCGGACCGCTGCCGTCCGGGCCTGCCGGATTCGGTCCGGACCCTGGCTGGTCGCATCCCGTCGCGGGGCTGCCGCCTCCGGGCGGTCGCGCACGCCGTACCGGTGAGGAGGGCGGCCCGTGCCGGAGCCGGCGCGAGACGCCCCTCGGCGGGTCGCCGCCGCAGGCCCGGCCTAGCCGCGGCGGGCGCGGCGCTTCAGCAGGAGCCTCGGCAGGGCCGCCGGGATCGGCCGGCGGGTGATGGCGGGGCTCGGGAGCGGCGGCGCCGACAGGGATCCGTCCGGGAGCTCGGTCGCCGTGTCGCGCGGCTCCAGCCGCAGGACACGGCATTCGCGCGCCCAGCGCTCCGTCATCCGCTCCGCGTCGGGCGCGTTCAGCCGCTTGCCCTTGAGCTCGCCCACGGCCGCCTCCCACGCCTCCGAACCCGGCGCCAGTTCGCGTACCGCGGCCGTCCACGCGACCAGGCGGCCTCCCTTGTCCTTGCTGCGGACGGCGACCTCGGCGGTCCCGCCGTCGGTCAGGCCGGGCAGGGGCTGCTCGCCGGGGCCGTCGCCGACGACGTGCGCGGCGCCGTCGTGCCACACGTGCCACAGGGCGCGCGCCGGGCCGTCGCCACGCACCCAGATGAGGCCGGACTTCTTCGTGGCCTCCTCGACGAGCGCCTGGCCGAGATGGGATGTCATGCCCGCAGCCTATCGACCGGCCGGCCGGTCACAGCCAGCCGTTGCGCTTCAGCGTCCGGTGGATGGCGAAACAGACGACGGCGATGCCGGTGAGCACCATCGGGTAGCCGTACTGCCAGCGCAGCTCCGGCATGTAGTCGAAGTTCATGCCGTAGACCCCGCAGACCGCCGTGGGCACGGCGATGATGGCCGCCCAGGAGGTGATCTTGCGCATGTCCTCGTTCTGCGCGACGGTCGCCTGCGCCAGGTTGGCCTGGAGGATCGAGTTCAGCAGCTCGTCGAAGCCGATGACCTCTTCCTGGACCCGGGCGAGGTGGTCGGCCACGTCACGGAAGTACTTCTGGATGTCCGGGTCGATCAGCCGCATCGGCCGCTCGCTCAGCAGCTGCATCGGCCGCAGCAGCGGGGACACGGCCCGCTTGAACTCCAGCACCTCGCGCTTGAGCTGGTAGATCCGCCCGGCGTCGCCACCGCGCGTGCTGCCCTTGGCGGGCGCGGAGAAGACGTCGATCTCCACCTCGTCGATGTCGTCCTGCACGGCCGCCGCGACCGCGATGTAGCCGTCGACGACATGGTCGGCGATCGCGTGCAGCACCGCGGAGGGCCCCTTGGCCAGCAGCTCCGCGTCCTTCTGCAGCCCGTGGCGCAGCGCGCGCAGCGAGCCCTTGCCGCCGTGCCGGACGGTGATGACGAAGTCCCGTCCGGTGAAGACCATCACCTCGCCGGTCTCCACGACCTCGCTGGTCGCGGTCAGTTCGGCGTGCTCGACGTAGTGGATCGTCTTGAAGACGGTGAACAGGGTGTCGTCGTACCGCTCCAGCTTGGGCCGCTGGTGGGCGTGGACCGCGTCCTCCACGGCGAGCGGGTGGAGCCCGAACTCGGCGGCGATGCCCGCGAATTCGGCCTCGGTCGGCTCGTGCAGCCCGATCCACGCGAAGCCGCCGCCCTCGCGCACCCGCAGCATCGCCTCGTGCGGCGTCTGGCAGGCGGCGCTCTCCAGCCGCTTGCCGTCGCGGTAGACGGCGCAGTCGACCACCGCGCTGGAGGCGGACGGGTCACGCGTCGCGTCGTAGGTGCTGTAGGGGGTGGTGCCCTTGCGCAGGGACGGACGGACCGCTGCGCGCAAGTCACGGATCATCGACATGGCTGGCTCCTTCACGGAGAGGCCGTCGGCGAATGGCGTGGCGCAGCCCGGAATGGGGACGTGAGAGACATACGTCCGCAAAGCGGGCGGCACCGCAGGATCGCGGTGACGGCGTTCGCTACAGACAGGCAAAAACGAAGTGCTCTTCCGTGTGCGAAATGCCGTGGGCCCGTGCGGGAAGGCCTCAGCTCACCGGTCCGTGGATCGCCTGATCAGACGTGGCGCGAGGAGCGGTGCCGTGCGGAAGAGCTGCTGGTACTGCACGATCGACTTCGATCCACCGCAGCCTCACCTCCTCCGGCCGGTCCCCCTTGGGGGATGACGTGTCGTCGGGTCCGGAGAGCACGCCTCCGGCTGCTGCAGGAGGGTGGTCCCCCCGGCGTACTGCCCGACCAGCGGCCAAGCCTATCAGCCGACTACGGGTCAATCCCTGTGTTTGCCCGCTCCGTACGCGTTTTATGCTCGCGACATGAACGATGTTCTTGCTCTGGTCGAGGCCCGGCTGCACAGCGCCCTGGGCGAACCGGACGCGCGCGCCGCGGTCACCTTCCTGGGGACGGACCGCATCGAGGTCCTGCGCTTCCGTGGTGACGGCGAGGACATCGTGAGGTATGTCACGCTCGGCATGTCCGCCCAGCCGATGACGGACCCCACCGCGGCCTTCGCCGACCCGGTGGCGGGTCCGCGCGCGGAGCTGGTCCTGTCGGTGCGGGCAGGGCTCGCCGACACGGACAAGGTGCTGCGGCCCCTCGCCGTACTGGCGGCCTCCCCGCAGGTCGAGGGCGTCGTCGTGGCGCCGGGCGCCTCGCTCGATGTCGGCGAACCGCTGTGGCCGGGCGCGCCGTTCAGCTCGGTGCTGGTGGCGGAGCCGGGCGGCCTGGTGGAGGACCTGGAACTGGACGAGCCGATGGACCCCGTACGGTTCCTCCCGCTGCTGCCGATGACGTCCAACGAGGCCGCGTGGAAGCGGGTGCACGGAGCCGCGGAGCTCCAGGAGCGCTGGCTGGCGCGCGGCACGGACCTGCGCGATCCGCTGCGCAGGTCCGTGGCCCTGGACTGACGGCCCCAAATCCGGCCTGCCGGAGGCCTGTTGGCGAGGGCGGTGAGGCCGTGCCGCGGGGTGCCGGTTCCCCGGCCTCACGGGTGAGCGGGGCGTGCCGGGTCCGGAGGGTCGCGGCCCGGCCGGTGTCGCGATGCCGGCCGGCGCGCAGGTCGTGGGGATGCCGCTCCACTCGGCTGCTCCTCCGCCCGGAGGCGTGGCGCGCGCACCAGTAAGTTAGCGACGCTAATTAATGCGCCACGCATCTGCGTGGCCCCCGGCCGAGCACGCTCCGGACGGGTGATCGTCCTTGACGCGGCGTCGACCGGAGAGGACCGTTGACCCCTATGAGGGGCGAACCCAGTTGCCCGAAGTGCGGTGGCCGGGTGAGGGCGCCCGGTCTCTTTGCCGACTCCTGGCAGTGCGATGTGCACGGCGCCGTGCACCCGCTGCAGCCGGTGATCCCGCCCAGTGTCGAGGCCCTCGGTGTCGTGGTGCACCGCGCGCGGGTCCCTGTGTGGATGCCCTGGCCGCTGCCGGTCGGCTGGCTGTTCACCGGTGTCGCCTACGCGGGCGACGACCGCAGTGGCGGCCGCGCCACCGCCGTGGCGTGCTCGGGCCCCGGGCCCCTCGGCGGCATCGGTGAACTGCTGCTGGTCGCCGAGGAGCTGGGCGTCGGGCTCGGAGCCCGGTACGCGGGCATCGACGGCCCCGATCCCGGCCCGCACATCCGCGTGGAGCGGTCGCCGCAGGTCAAGATGCTGGCCGCCGGCCGTCCGACCCCGCTGTGGCATGTGGAGGGCGCGCCGGAGGACCGCGCCGTCTTCGCCGGCGAGGCGCGCGGGCTGTGGCTGTGGGCCGTGGTGTGGCCCGAGCGGTCGGGGCTGCTGATGTACGACGAGCTGGTGCTGACGGACCTGCGGGACGCGGGCGCCGAGGTGGAGCTGCTGCCCTGCGGGGCGCTGTCGCCGCGACTGCTGTCGTAGGACGGGCGCACGCCGCGTTCGCCCGCCATGAGGTAAGGACCCGTACCGGACGGGTCGCCTTACGCCTGGAGCCCCCGCATGGCGTGGAAAGGGCGTCCGGTCCGGTTATCCTGGATCGTCCCCCTGTCCGTCCCGAGCCCCGGAGTCACGCGTGCGCATCGACCTGCACACCCACTCCACGGCCTCGGACGGTACGGACAGCCCGGCCGAGCTCGTGTGCGGCGCCGTCGCCGCCGGCCTGGACGTCGTCGCCCTCACCGACCACGACACCACCCGCGGCCACGCCGAGGCCGCCGCCGCCCTCCCCGAGGGGCTCACCCTCGTCACGGGCGCCGAGCTGTCCTGCCGCCTCGACGGCGTCGGGCTGCACATGCTCGCGTACCTCTTCGACTCCGAGGAGCCCGAACTGCTGCGCGAGCGCGAGCTCGTACGCGACGACCGCGTGCCGCGCGCCCGGGCCATGGTGGGCAAGCTCCAGGAACTAGGCGTCCCCGTCGAGTGGGCGCAGGTCGCCCGTATCGCCGGCGACGGCTCCGTCGGCCGCCCGCACATCGCGGAGGCCCTGGTCGAACTGGGCGTCGTGGACTCCGTTTCCGACGCCTTCACGCCCGCCTGGCTCGCCGACGGCGGCCGGGCGTACGTCGAGAAGCACGAGCTGGATCCCTTCACGGCCATCCGCCTCGTCAAAGCCGCAGGCGGGGTCACCGTCTTCGCGCATCCGCTCGCGGTCAAGCGCGGCCGCACCGTCCCCGAGAGCGTCATCGCCGAACTGGCCGCGCACGGGCTCGACGGCATAGAAGTCGACCACATGGACCACGACGAGGCGGCGCGCGCACGGCTGCGCGGCCTCGCCGGGGAGCTCGGTCTGCTGACGACCGGCTCCAGCGACTACCACGGCAGCCGCAAGACCTGCCGGCTCGGCGAGTACACCACCGACCCGGAGATCTACGGCGAGATCACCCGCCGCGCCACGGGCGCGTTCCCGGTGCCGGGCACGGGCGGAACGCGCCCGTAGGACCCGCCGCCCCTCGTACACCCCTCTCCCGCAAGGCCCTTCACCGTGTTCGACGCTGCCGTCTTCGGCTCCCTCTTCCTCACCCTCTTCGTCATCATGGATCCCCCCGGGATCACCCCGATCTTCCTCGCCCTGACCTCCGGACGCGCCACCAAGGTGCAGCGCCGGATGGCCTGGCAGGCCGTCGCCGTCGCGTTCGGCGTGATCACCGTCTTCGGCATCCTCGGCCAGCAGATCCTGGACTACCTGCACGTCTCCGTGCCGGCGCTGATGATCGCCGGTGGACTGCTCCTGCTGCTGATCGCGCTCGACCTGCTCACGGGCAAGACCGACGAGCCCAAGCAGACCAAGGACGTCAATGTCGCCCTGGTGCCGCTCGGCATGCCGCTGCTCGCCGGCCCGGGCGCGATCGTCTCGGTCATCCTGGCCGTCCAGCACGCGGACACCGCCGGCGAACAGCTCTCGGTGTGGACGGCGATCGCCGTGATGCACGTCGTGCTCTGGCTGACCATGCGCTACTCGCTGGTGATCATCCGCGTCATCAAGGACGGCGGTGTCGTGCTGGTGACCCGGCTGGCGGGCATGATGCTCTCCGCGATCGCCGTGCAGCAGATCATCAACGGCGTCCGGCAGGTGATCCAGGGCGGCTGAGGCCGCACGACATGCCGCGCCCCCGTACGGATCTCCCGTACGGGGGCGCGTCGCGTGAAGGCTCGTAAGGGCTACGAAGCCGAGGTTTCGGCAGGCCGGATGAGGATGCGCTGGCCGATGGAAGCGGCTTGCTGCACGATCCGGTTGACGGAGGCGGCGTCCACGACGGTGCTGTCCACGGCGGTGCCGTCGACGTCGTCCAGTCGCATGATCTCGAAGCGCACGGCTTCTCCCTTCGTCTGATCCTCCTGAAGGAGAACTGCTGGCAGACGGAATACTCCGTCTGGGTACTGAGGTCTACAACGCGATGCATCCTGCAAACATTCCCTACGCTAAGGAAATTTTTCGGATGCCTAACTACTGGCGGGTAGTGCCCCGGCAACGGACAATGAGCCCCGTATGAACGACGCCGAGATCGCCCGCATCGCCGCCCGCCTGGAACGCACCAATGAGCTCCTGCAGCGGATGCTCGCCGAGGTCGCCACGACCCCTTCGACCCATGCCATCTTCGTCGACGCCGGTTACGTCTATGCTGCGGCCGGGTTGCTGGTGGCGGGCACCGAGGACCGCAGGGCCTTCGACCTCGATGCCGAAGGGCTGATCGAGGCCCTCATCGACAAGGCGCGCACGATCTTCGCCGACAGCCGCCTGCTGCGGGTGTACTGGTACGACGGCGCCCGGCGCCGTATCCACACCCCCGAGCAGCAGTCCATCGCGGAACTGCCCGACGTCAAGGTGCGCCTCGGCAACCTCAACGCGAACAACCAGCAGAAGGGCGTCGACTCCCTGATCCGCTCCGACCTGGAGTCCCTCGCCCGGCACCGCGCCATCAGCGACGCGGCCCTCATCGGCGGCGACGAGGACCTCGTCTCGGCGGTCGAGGCGGCGCAGGGCTACGGCGCACGCGTCCACCTGTGGGGCATCGAGGCCGCCGAGGGCGGCAACCAGGCGGAGCCGCTGCTCTGGGAGGTCGACAGCCGGCGGACGTTCGACCTCGACTTCTGCCGCCCCTACATCACCCGCCGGCCCGTCACGACGTACGAGAACGAAGGCGCGCCACCGCCCTCCCGCGACGAGGTGCGCGTCATCGGCGCCCGGATCGCGGCGGCCTGGCTGGGCGAGCGGGGGCATGCCGCGATGGCCGAGCTGCTGCCCGGCCACCCCTACCTGCCGGGCCCTGTGGACCAGGACCTGCTGATGGAGGCGGAACGGCTCCTGCAGCGGTCACTGCGCGGACACGCGGTGCTGCGGCGCGCGCTGCGGGACGGCTTCTGGCAGCACCTGCAGTCCCAGTTCTGAGGGGGCGGTCACTGCCGGTCCCAGAACCGCACCAGGGCTTCCGCGGTCTCCCGGGGGCGGTCGGTGTTGGGGGAGTGCTCGGCGCCCGCGACGACGGTCCGGTGCGCGCCGAGCCGGCGCGCCATCTCGTCCAGCAGCGGGACGGGCCAGGTGTCGTCGCGCTCCCCGGACAGCACGTGCTTGGGCAGCGGCCGCACCGCGGCGAGCTCGTCGATCCGGTCCGGCTCGGAGATCAGCTGCCGTCCCGTGGCGAGCAGTTGAGCGGGGTTGTGGCGCAGCCAGCGCCGCCGCAGGTCCTCCCGGTCGCCGTTCCGTGAGGCGTCCAGGTCCTCCGGAGCGGCCGCCTCCATGGCTTGCATGGCCGACCAGACCTCGTCCATCGTCATCACGCCGAGCGCGTCGGCGAGCAGCTTCACCCGCTGCCGCTGAGGGGGACTGACCTCGGCGGGGCCGGAGGACATCAGGGTGAACGTCAGGAACGGCGAGGCGTCCAGGAGCACGGCGGCGCGAGCGATCTGCCCGCCGAGCGAATGCCCGACGAGATGCACGCTCCCGCCGGCTGCCGCGGCCTGCGCCAGCACGTCGCGGGCCAACTCGCCCTGGGCGTAAGCCTCCTCGTCGCGGGGGCCGTCGGTCTCGTACTGGCCGCGCCCGTCGACCGCGAGGGCCCGGTAACCGGCGTCGGCGAGCGGTTCGAGCAGGGCGATGAAGTCCTCCTTGCTCCCCGTGTACCCGGGCAGCATCAGCACGGTGCCGCGCACGCTCCCGGAGGACGGCCGCGCGTCGAGCACGGCGAAGTCACCGCGCACGGTCGGCAGGAGGAACGACCGGGCACAGGCGGGCGGTACGAAGGTGGGCGGCCGGCTCATGGTCCCGAGGCTAGCGCGGGGCCGGGGGAGTGGCGTCCGCGGGACGGGCCGTCCGGCGGTCTGCGCCCCTGCGCGGGCCCGTGACGGAGCCCCATCTGTGGGCCTTGTGGGGAGGGGCCAGGTGGGGAAAGGCCGACGGCCCGGACCCCTTCCGGGGCCGGGCCGTCTCGGTGCGCGGTGGCGTCAGCTCTCGGGCTGCGCCACGGCCTTGCGCGTGCGGGTGCGGCGCGGCTTGGGCTCCGCCTCCGCCTCGGTCGCCGTACCGGCGGCCGCCGTGGCCTTCGGCTCGGCCGCCTTGCGCGTACGCGTGCGACGGGGCTTCGCCTCGGGCTCGGCGCCTTCCGCCGTCTCGACCGCCTTCGTCGCACGGGTGCGGCGGGGCTTGGTCTCCGTGCCTTCCGCCGTCTCGGCCGCCTTGGTGGCGCGCGTGCGGCGCGGCTTGGCCTCCGGCTCGGCGCCTTCCGCCGTCTCGACCGCCTTCGTCGCACGGGTGCGGCGCGGCTTGGTCTCCGGCTCCGCGGCCTCGGCGGTGTCGACCGCCTTCGTCGCACGGGTGCGGCGCGGCTTGGTCTCCGGCTCCGCGGCCTCGGCGGTGTCGACCGCCTTCGTCGCGCGCGTGCGGCGGCGCGGCTTGGTCTCCGCCTCCGGTTCCTGGACGGCCACCGCGGCACCCGCCTGCTCGACCTCGACCTCGGGCGTCACGGCCCGTGTGCGGCGGCGGCGCGGCTTGTCCTCCGCGGCCTCCGCCGTCTCCGCGGCCGTCCCGCTCTCCTCCGCGACCACGGTGGACGCCGACGCCTCGACGGCCTCCGACGCACGCGTGCGGCGGCGCGCCCGACGGGGCGCCTCCTCCGCCTCGACGGCGGGCTCGGCAACGGCGACGGCGGCCTCGACCGTCTCCACGGCGGTGGTCGCCTCCGGCGCCGCCTGCGCGCTCACCCGGGTGCGGCGACGGCGGCGCGGCGTGCGCGGCTGCGTCGGCTCGTCGGCGGGGCCGGCGGACTGCTCCGGCACGGACGGCGCGGCGACCTCGGTCCCGCCGCGCGTACGCCGGCGCTGACGCGGCGTCCGCGTACGCGCCGGGCGCTCCTCGCGCACGGCCGTCGGCGCCGACCGGCGGCCGCGGCCACCCGTCTCGCCCAGGTCCTCGACCTCCTCCGCCGCGAGACCCGCGCGGGTCCGCTCGGAGCGCGGCAGGACACCCTTGGTGCCCGCCGGGATGTTCAGTTCCTCGAAGAGGTGCGGGGACGTGGAGTACGTCTCGACCGGGTCGTTGAAGTCCAGCTCCAGCGCCTTGTTGATCAGCTGCCAGCGCGGGATGTCGTCCCAGTCCACCAGCGTCACGGCGGTGCCGCTCGCGCCCGCGCGGCCGGTGCGGCCGATGCGGTGGAGGTAGGTCTTCTCGTCCTCGGGCGACTGGTAGTTGATCACGTGCGTGACGCCCTCGACGTCGATGCCGCGCGCGGCGACGTCGGTGCACACCAGCACGTCCACCTTGCCGTTGCGGAAGGCCCGCAGCGCCTGCTCACGAGCGCCCTGGCCGAGGTCGCCGTGGACCGCGCCCGAGGCGAAGCCGCGCTGGGCCAGCTGGTCGGCGATGTCCGCGGCGGTCCGCTTCGTACGGCAGAAGATCATCGCCAGCCCGCGGCCCTCGGCCTGCAGGATGCGGGAGACCATCTCCGGCTTGTCCATGGAGTGCGCGCGGTACACGCGCTGCGTGATGTTGGCCACGGTCGCGCCCTCGTCGTCCGGCGAGGTGGCGCGGATGTGGGTGGGCTGCGACATGTAGCGGCGGGCGAGGCCGATGACCGCACCCGGCATGGTCGCCGAGAACAGCATGGTCTGGCGGCGCGCCGGCAGCAGCTGGATGATCCTCTCGACGTCGGGCAGGAAGCCCAGGTCGAGCATCTCGTCGGCCTCGTCGAGGACGAGCGCGCGCACGTGCGAGAGGTTCAGCTTCTTCTGGCCCGCGAGGTCCAGCAGGCGCCCGGGGGTGCCGACGATCACGTCGACGCCCTTCTTGAGCGCCTCGACCTGGGGCTCGTAGGCCCGGCCGCCGTAGATGGCGAGCACGCGGACGTTACGCACCTTGCCGGCGGTCAGCAGGTCGTTGGTGACCTGGGTGCACAGCTCGCGGGTGGGGACGACGACGAGCGCCTGCGGGGCGTCGGTCAGCTCCTCGGGCCGGGCACGGCCGGCCTCGACGTCCGCGGGGACGGTGACGCGCTCCAGCAGCGGCAGGCCGAAACCGAGCGTCTTGCCGGTGCCGGTCTTGGCCTGGCCGATGACGTCGGTGCCGGAGAGCGCGACGGGGAGCGTCATCTCCTGGATGGGGAAGGGGGAAACGATGCCGACGGCCTCGAGGGCCTCGGCGGTCTCGGGGAGGATTCCGAGATCCCGGAAAGTCTTGGGCTGCGTAGTCAGGGTGTTGCCTCTTCTGTGAGACGCGGCGCGAGGCGAACGCTGGGGGTCGTACCGCACCTGGATACTGGGCCGGCCGTGGATTGGCCGGATGGCGCGGGACCACTGCCGTCGCTCGAGCGTCGTGCCGCTGGAGGGACCCTCATCTGCGGTCGCACGCACCTGTGTGCGCACGGTCCGCGTGGAGGGCGGTCGGGTCGGAGCCGATCGGGCCACCGACCGGGCATCCTCATTCATCAGACGGCCCACCGAGCAGACAAAAAAAGCTGATGCTCAGCAGGCGCATTACCACTGTACCCCGGAATCGCGCATGTGTGTTGGGGCAATTCCCGGGAAACGTCTTCGGGGCACGGCTGACCAGGCCCTTCCCCCGATCGGCGGGCGGGCTATTGTGCGCTGCATGGAGACGCCTGACAACGCCACTGAACACACCGGGATCGCCGCCCAGGACTGGGCCGCGGCCTCCGCAGACCCCCAGTACCGCGCCGCTGTCGTGGACCTGCTGGGCGCGCTCGCGTACGGCGAGCTGGCGGCCTTCGAGCGCCTCGCCGAGGACGCGAAGCTCGCGCCCACGCTCGGCGACAAGGCGGAGCTGGCGAAGATGGCCTCGGCGGAGTTCCACCACTTCGAGCAGCTGCGGGACCGGCTCACGGCCATCGAGGCGGAGCCGACGACGTCGATGGAGCCGTTCGCCCAGGCACTGGACGACTTCCACCGCCAGACCGCTCCGTCGGACTGGCTCGAGGGCCTGGTCAAGGCGTATGTCGGCGACTCCATCGCCAGCGACTTCTACCGCGAGGTGGCGGCCCGCCTGGACAGCGACACCCGGGCCCTGGTGCTCGCCGTCCTCGACGACACCGGTCACGGGAACTTCGCCGTCGAGAAGGTCCGCGCCGCGATCGAGGCCGACCCGCGCGTCGGCGGCCGGCTCGCCCTGTGGGCGCGGCGGCTGATGGGCGAGGCGCTGTCCCAGGCGCAGCGGGTCGTCGCCGAACGCGACGCGCTCTCGACGATGCTCGTGGGCGGTGTGGCGGACGGCTTCGACCTGGCCGCTGTCGGCGAGATGTTCTCCCGGATCACCAAGGCGCACACCAAGCGGATGGCGGCCCTGGGGCTGGCCGCCTGAGCGTCGGGCCTCACACGCACGCATCCGGCCGGCCGCCGGGCTTTCGTCCGGCGGCCGGCCGGATGCTTCCGCGTCCCGCTCGGAGGGGGCGCACCTCAGTGCCGCCTGAAGCGGCCGGGCTTCCTGCCCGGCCGTCCCTCCTCGCGCGGCCGGTCGTCCTCGCCCTTCAGAAAGGGAACGCGCGGTGCAGTCTGCGGGTGGAGGGGCGCAGCAGCAGCGACAGCAGCACCGCGCCGATCGCCGCGGAGCCGATCAGGGTCGCCAGCTCATGGCCGGGACCGAGCGCCACATGCGTCACATAGGCGCCGAACAGTGCGCCCAGCGTGCCCGTGGTGAAGACGGCCCGGCGGGACGGGAGCCGTTCGGCGAGGTGGCGCGTCGCGACCCAGGAGAGGACCAAGCCGATCAGGACGGAACCGAGCGCTTCCAGGAGCACTGCTGATCACCTCACGGACACCGGCGCGGGCAGGAACGGTCACAGCCCGTACTACCCCGGGGCAACGGATCACAACCCTCCCCCGAGTGGGCCAAATAGGGCCCTGAACTGGGGAATCCGGCATCGGGCAGGAAAGGGGCGAGGGCCCGGCGGGAAACCGCCGGGCCCTCGCCCGATGTGCTCGGCCCCGTGCTTACAGGGCGCCGAATCCCACACGTCGCGCCGTCGCCTCGCCGATCTCCACGTAGGCGAGACGGTCGGCCGGCACCAGGACCTTGCGGCCCTTCTCGTCCGTCAGGCTGAGCAGCTGCGCCTTGCCGGCCAGCGCATCGCCCACCGCGCGCTCGACCTCCTCGGCGGACTGCCCGCTCTCCAGAACGATCTCCCGGGGCGCGTGCTGCACGCCGATCTTGACCTCCACGGCTATGTCCCTCCGAACGGTCAGTTGCGTTGCGCGATCAACGCGCCGTACGGAGCACACATTAGCCGGGACACCGGATACGGCAGGCGCGGGCGGGGAACGCCAGGAGCGAACAGCTTCAGTGCTGTTCGGCCGGGTGCTGCTCGCTGCCGTGCAGCGGGAAGCCCGCGATACCCCGCCATGCGAGGGACGTGAGCAGCTGCACCGCCGTGTCCCGAGGGATGCCGGAGCCGCTGGAGAGCCAGTAGCGCGCGACGACCTGGGAGACGCCGCCGAGGCCCACGGCCAGCAGCATCGACTCCTCCTTGGAGAGGCCGGTGTCCTCGGCGATCACGTCCGAGATGGCCTCCGCGCACTGCAACGAGACCCGCTCCACGCGCTCGCGGACCGCGGGCTCGTTCGTCAGGTCGGACTCGAAGACGAGCCGGAACGCGCCGCCCTCGTCCTCGACGTAGGCGAAATAGGCGTCCATGGTCGCCGCCACGCGCAGCTTGTTGTCCGTGGTCGACGCGAGCGCCGTGCGGACCGCCTGGAGCAGCGACTCGCAGTGCTGGTCCAGCAGCGCGAGGTAGAGCTCCAGCTTTCCGGGGAAGTGCTGGTAGAGCACGGGCTTGCTGACGCCGGCCCGCTCGGCAATGTCGTCCATGGCGGCCGAGTGGTAGCCCTGAGCCACGAAGACTTCCTGGGCCGCACCCAGGAGCTGGTTTCTGCGGGCTCGGCGTGGCAGGCGTGTGCCCCGCGGGCGCGCCGCCTCTGTCTGCTCGATGGCTGTCACGCCGCCTCCCAAGGTGGTGAACAAGCACAGTTCTTCCGTACGCGCTGTGCGCCGCGCCGCCATCGTACTTTTGGGTAACGGCGGAGTGCGTGGCGCGGACGCAGAATTTCACGGACCGGACAGTCACGGAAGCTGGCTGTTGGCGGGCCATACGCTGACATACCGGCGGCAAGCGCGGCAGGTCACCGGTAGTCGTCCTCGTCGAGCGCCACCACGCGTGCCTGTTCGGCGGCGTCCGCCTCGTTCGCCGCGTCGGGATCGACGCGGTTCACCGGATCGTCCCGCTCCGGACGTACGTCGGCGTGCTGCTCGGCGGCGTCGGCCTCGGGGACCTCCGAGTCGTCGGTCGTGGCGGTGTCGTCGTCCTCGGCGAAGGTCTCGGGTTCAGTGGGATCGACTGTCATACCGCACCGCTTTCCCTGGAATCCGCCGTTTAGTACGAGCCTAGGAGTTCCTGATGGCGGGCGCTACGCGGTACGTGCCGCATCTGTGACACCGAACACACGAGTCATGGCGTGATCGTCTCGTAACATTGCCCGCATGTCTTCGACCGAGCTGCCGGGCACCGCCGCCGCGAACGCCGCGGTGGCCCCCAAGGTCGCGACCGTCCACGTCGCCGAGGGCGAGGAGCTGCGCTCCGTCACCCTGCCGGGCCTCACTCTGACCGTCCGTTCCCGCCCTCCGGCCACCGCCGGGCTGCCGCCCGCGCTGTTCGTGCACGGCCTCGGGGGCTCGTCGCAGAACTGGTCGGCGCTGATGGAACAGCTCGAGGACGTGGTGGACGGCGAAGCCGTCGACCTGCCCGGCTTCGGTGACTCGCCACCGCCGGACGACGGCAACTACTCGGTCACCGGGCACGCCCGCGCGGTCATCCGCTTCCTGGACGCGAGCGGCCGCGGGCCCGTCCACCTGCTCGCCAACTCGCTCGGCGGCGCCGTGTGCACCCGGGTCGCGGCCGTTCGCCCCGACCTGGTGCGCACACTCACCCTGGTCTCGCCCGCGCTGCCCGAGCTGCGCGTGCAGCGGTCGGCCATTCCCACCGGGCTGCTGGCCCTGCCCGGAGTGGCCCTGCTCTTCGCGCGGATGACGCAGGGATGGAGCGCCGAACAGCGCACCCGCGGGGTACTCGCCCTCTGCTACGGGGACCCCACACGGGTGACGGAGGAGGCGCTGCGCAACGCGGTCGCCGAGATGGAGCGGCGCATGCGCCTTCCGTACTTCTGGGACGCGATGAGCAGGTCGGCGCGTGGCATCGTTGATGCGTACACGCTCGGCGGGCAGCACGGACTGTGGCGTCAGGCGCAGCGCGTCCTCGCGCCGACCCTGCTCGTCTACGGGCGCAAGGACCAGCTCGTCTCGTACCGTATGGCGCGCAAGGCGGCAGCGGCGTTCCGGGACTCCCGGCTGCTGACGCTCCCGGACGCCGGGCACGTTGCGATGATGGAGTACCCGGAAACGGTCGCCCAGGCATTCCGGGAACTGCTCGACGACTGCAGTGGGAGCTGATCCGGGGCGTGGGACGACACAGCCGCAAGGGCCCCGCACCCAAGGGCGCCGGCTCCGGGGGCGCACCCGGTCCGGTCTCCGGGGAGCGGGACGCCGCCGTGGCCGGGCCCGGCAGCGGTCGGCGCAGGCGGTCGGCGGGCTCCGGCCCCGAGCAGCACACCTCCGCCGGGACCGGACCCTTCGCCGGGCCGGCCAGGGGCGGGCACCCCGAGCACCGCGAGTCCGGGGGCGGCTGGGGCGACTGGCAGACCGGTACGCAGCAGCAGGTGCGGACCGTGCCGCCGCCCGTCACGGTGGGCGGGCCGCGGATACCGGGCCCGCGCCGGGAGTTCGTCGAGGCCTTCGACGCACCGGCGGCCGGCCCGGCCCGTGACCCGTACGGGCCCGGCGGCGATCCGGCCCCCGAGCCCGAGGCGGGGCCCGACACCGAGGCACACGGCAGCGACGAGGCCGGGGGGCCTCCGGCCAAGGGCGGCAAGGGGCGCACGTTCACCGGCGTCGCGGCCGCCGCCGTGACCACGGTCCTCGCGGTCGTCGTCGCCGGCCAGGTGGCCGTCGACCGGCACGACAGCGCCGGCGCCCGGCCGCCGGGGCAGGACCGCGGGGCCGTGCAGGAGCGCCCGGGCCGGTCCGACGGCAGGGCGACACCCCCGCAGGAGGCGGCGCGGCCGCCCGCGCCGGCGCCTGCGACGTACCAGCAGCTGATGGCCCGGCAGTTCCCCATCGATCCCGAACTGCGGGCGTCCGGGGAATTCGAGGCGGTGCCCGGACTGGACAGGGCGCCCGGCACGGGGCGCAAGGTCCGCTATCGGATCGACGTCGAGAAGGGGCTCGCCCTGGACCGGGGCCTGTTCGCCCGGGCCGTCCAGGAGACGCTGAACGACGAGCGGAGCTGGGCGCACGGCGGGGCCATGACCTTCGAGCGCATCTCGTCGGGCCGGCCCGACTTCGTCATCACTCTGGCGAGCCCCGGCACGACCGCCACCTGGTGTGCCAAGTCCGGTCTGGACACCACCGTCGACAACGTCTCGTGCGACTCCGCGTCGACGGAGCGCGTGATGATCAACGCGTACCGGTGGGCGCAGGGCGCCGAGACGTACGGGCCGGGCGCGATGTTCGCCTACCGGCAGATGCTCATCAATCACGAGGTCGGGCACCGGCTCGGCCACAACCATGTGAACTGCCAGACGCCGGGGGCACTGGCGCCGGTGATGCAGCAGCAGACGAAGTCGCTGAACATCGGCGGCGTCGAGTGCAAGCCGAACCCCTGGGTGCACCCCGGGAACTGAGGCCGCGCGGAGCTGGCCGCAACATGACTCTGCGTGACGAGAACGCACTGTAGCGCGACGGAACGCTACCTGGGTGCGAAAGTTACGTGCATTCACCCCTTCTGGTGGCGCGATGGACAACCGTCCGTCGCGCCACCGCCACATCCGCATAACGTCGTCCCGCTGTTGAGCCGCCGGAAACCAACGGCGGCCGTCCACAAGGGAGATCGGGGGTGCACGCGTGCGGATCGGACTGCTCACGGACGGTGGCTACCCGTATACGGCAGGTGAGTCCGGGCTCTGGTGCGACCGGCTGGTGCGCGGCCTCGCGCAGCACGAGTTCGACGTCTACGCGCTCAGCCGCGGCGCCCGGCAGGAGGCGCTGCCCGCTCTGCCGCCCCAGGTGCGCCAGGTGCGCACGGCGCGGCTGTCGGGGCCCGCGGACGACGGCGTGCGCCACGGGCGGCGCGAACGGCGGCGTTTCGCCGGGCACTTCGGGGACCTGGCGGCGGGGATCTGCGCCGGCGGCGACGGCTTCGCCGACGGCCTGTACGGCCTCGCGGACCTGGCCCGCGACCACGGCGGACTGCACGCGGCCCTGCGGTCCGAAGCCGCCCTCGACACCCTGGAGTCCGCCTGCCGGGCGCCCGGCGCGCACCGCGCCCTCAGGGGGGTGACCGTCGCCGACGTGCTCGGCGTCGCCGACCGCCTGGAGCACGCCCTGCGCCCCCTGTCGCTCGACTGGTACGAGGACGACGCCCTGCCCTCGGCCGACCTCTGTCACGCCGCGTCCGGGGGACCGGCGGCGCTGCCCGGCCTTGTGGCCAAACGCTTCTGCGGAGTCCCGCTGCTGGTCACCGAGTACGGCGTCCACGTGCGCGCGCGCTATCTCGCCGGGCGCGAGGCCGGGCTGAGCGCTCCCGTGCGAGCCATGCTCGCCGGCTTCCACGGGCGACTCGCCGCCGAGATCTACCGGCAGGCCGCCGTCATCACCCCGGGGAACGGCCACACCCGGCGCTGGCAGGAGAAGTGCGGTGCCGACCGCTCCAGGCAGCGCACGGTGCACCCCGGCATGGAGGCGGACCGTTTCGCGGCCGTCGGCGAGAGCGACGACGCCGGGGACGGACACACCCTCGTCTGGGTCGGCAGGATCGAGCCGGCCAAGGACCTCGTCGCTCTGCTGCACGCCTTCGCGGAAGTCCGCAAGGAGGAGCCGGCCGCTCGCCTGCGGCTCTTCGGCGCACCGGCGGAGGGCGAGGAGGCCGCGACCTACCTCGCCCACTGCCGGGCCCTGGCCGCGCAGCTCTTCCCCGACGAGGCCGCGGACGCGCACGCCGTCGGGGACAATCCGGTCTCCTTCGAGGAGATCGGCGGCCCCGAGACGCCCGAACTGGCCGACGCCTACGCCGCCGGCGCGGTCGTCGTCCTGTCCAGCGTGGTCGAAGGGTTCCCGGTCGGCCTGGTCGAGGCGATGTTCTGCGGCCGGGCCACGGTGTCCACGGACGTCGGCGCGGTCGTCGAAGTCATCGGCGGCACGGGGCTGGTCGTGCCCCCGCGCAATCCGCGGGCGCTCGCGGACGCGTGCCTGGCGCTGCTGCGCGACCCCGAGCGTCGGGCGCGGCTGGGCGCGGCCGCGCGTGCCCGGGCGCTCGAACTCTTCACCGTGGAACAGAACCTGACGGCGTTTCGCGGCATCTACCTGGAGCTGATCTCGCACTCGCCGGTGCAGCGGGAGGCCGTCGACGCCGACGGGGAGCCGCTGCCCTTCGCGCATCCCGCCGAGGCGCACGTGCCGGGCGGCTGGGCGGGCGGCGCGGGCACGCACATGCCGAGCTGGGCGGCGGCCCCCGGACCGGGGCTCGTGGGCGCCGGCTCGGCACCCGAGACCGGTAAGGAGGCAGGCCGGTGAACGCCTCACGCGTCACGGGGAACACGGCCCCCGAGGAGCCGACGGCCGTGCGCCAGGACCCCGGCGAAGGCCGGGAGACCGCGGTCGGCGACGACCACGTCCGCGCGGTGTGGGCCCTGGCGGCCCTCACGGCACTCGACGACATGCGCGCCGAGTCCCCGCCCGGTGGCGCTCGGGGGGCTGGCCCGGAGCCCTCCTCCGAGCGGGAGCGGTCCGGCGTGGAGGGCGGGGGGCCGGCCGGCGGTGCGCCGGGGCGCGGGGGCGGCCCGGAGCGTGTCCGGGATGCGGGCGTGCAGGACCGATCCTTCGGGGAGGGCGAGACCCTGGACGGGGCCCGCGCTGCCGAGCCCCCCCGTCGTACGGCACCGGCCGGCGCGCCCTCGGAGCCCCAGGCCGGGGGCGGCCGGGCCCATGGCGGGCCGGGCGCACTTCTCGGTGCCGTCGACCCGGCGGCCGTGCGTACGGCACCGACCGGCGCACCCCCGGAGCCCCAGGGCGGGGGGGGCCGGGCCCATGGCGGGCCGGGCGCACTTCTCGGTGTCGTCGACCCGGCGGCCGTGCGTACGGCACCGACCAGTGCGCCCTCGGAGCCCCAGGCCGCCGGCGGCCTGGCCCACGGCGGGCCGGGCGCACCCCCCGGTGCCGTCGACCCGGCGGCCGCCGGTGGTCCCCGGGCGGACGGACACCGCCAGGCGCCCGCCGAGAGCAAGGGCGGCCCCGCACAGGACGGTGCGGTCACGCGCGGCGCGGCCGTGCGGGACCGTTTCGGCAGTGCCCGCGCGCCCGTTCGGGGCGAGTCCGCCAGCGGCGCCGTGCGGCGCGGCGGCGTCGATCCCGTCAAAGGGCTCATCCACCGGCACCGCGACCTGTGCGAACAGGCCGTCGACCCCCTGGAGATCGCCGCCGGGCTCGAGGCCCACGGGCTGACCGACCGCACGGCCGCCCGCTTCCGGCACCGGGACGTGTTCTCGCTCGCGGAGGAGATGTTCGCGCGGGCGGAGCGCGTCCCCGCGACCACCGACGACCGCCCTGCGCACGCCGCCGATTCGCGCGCAGGGCGGGCAGGGACGTACCTGACGACGCTGCTGCCGGGCCTCGTGTGCGCCCTCGCGGTCGCGGGCACCGTCGCCACCGAGGGCACCGCCCGGCTCGCGTCCGGCGTGATCGGCGCACTCGCCACGGGCCTCGCGCTCCTTTTCGCGCTGCGCAGCGGCCCGCTGCGCGCCCGAGGCCGTACGCTCCCCGCCGCCCGCCTGTGGACACTCTGGCTGCTCCTCTACGCGGCAGGCGGCCAAGGGCTGACGGCCGAGATCCTCGCCGGAGGCCCCGACGGCCCCTGGCCCCTGACCCCGGCCCCCGTCGTCGTGCTCGCGCTCGCGGTCGCCCCGGCGGCCTGGTGCGCGGACCTCTTCGCCGCACGGGCGCGCCGCAGGCTCGGCGCCAGCCGCGGACTGGACGACTTCGCCGCCGGGACCCGCCCCCTGCTGCTCGCCGTCCTGCTGTTGTACGTCGCCGCGCTCGGCGCACTCGTCGCACTGACCGGGCTCGTCCTGCCCGGCGCGGGGACGCTCGGGCCGGCAGCGGTCCTCGGCACGCTGCTCTTCCTGGCCCGGCTGCTCGTCGTCCACGGCTTCCCGGAGCCCGCGTCGGCCGCCCTGGCCGCCGCCTGCGCCGCCGAGGCCGCGGCTCCGGCCCTGCTGCTGTCGGGCAGGCTGCCGGGCCTCGACGTCGTCGCACGCCCCGTCGAGGCGCTCGTCGCGGTGTGGGGCACGGCGGCCGTACCCCTGCTGGCCTGCGGGGCCGCCGCGCTGGGACTCGCCGCCCACGCGTTCGCGGTGCTCGCCCGGGCCTCCGCCCACACCCGCTGAACATCCGCACACCGATGGAACAGGCCGACGTGGTCCGCGGAGCCGACACCGCGACACCCGGCGCCCATGGCATCGCACGGCAAGATCCGAAGGAGACTGCGCATGACCCCGCACCACCCGCACACGGCCCGTCGGCACCGAGGAGCCGCACGATGAGGGTGCTACTGCTCGGTGCCAACGGATTCCTCGGACGGTTCGTCGCCGACCGGCTTCTCGCCGATCCGGCCGTCCACCTCACGACGCTCGGCCGCGGCGACGACGCCGACGTGCGCTTCGACCTCTCCGGCGGCAGCCCCGGCGCGCTCACGCGTTTCCTCGGAGCCGTCCACCCGGGCGTCGTCATCAACTGCGCGGGCGCCACCCGCGGCGGGGCCCGCGAGCTGACCCGGCACAACACCGTCGCCGTCGCCACCGTCTGCGAGGCGCTGCGCCGCAGCGGCTGCGGCGCACGGCTCGTGCAGATCGGCTGCGCCTCGGAGTACGGCCCGTCCCAGCAGGGCTCGTCGACGGCCGAGGACGCCGTGCCGCGCCCCGGCGGGCCGTACGGGGTCAGCAAGCTCGCCGCCACCGAGCTGGTGCTCGGCTCCGGACTCGACGCCGTCGTCCTGCGGGTCTTCTCGCCCGTGGGACCCGGCACCCCGGCCGGCTCCCCGCTCGGCCGCCTCGCCGAGGCGATGCGGCGGGCGATGCAGCAGGGCGACGGGGAGCTGAAGCTCAGCGGGCTCGGCGTGCAGCGCGACTTCGTCGACGTGCGGGACGTGGCGCGCGCCGTGCACGCCGCCTCGTTGTCCGCCGCGCAGGGCGTCGTCAACATCGGCACCGGGCGCGCGGTGAAGCTCAGGGACGCGGCGGCGACCCTCGCCCGCGTCGCCGGCTACGCGGGCGCGCTGCACGAACTGGACGCTCCCTCGATCCGCCCCGGCATCGGCGCCCCGCGCACCGAGTCCGTCGTCGAGCACCTGGCCGCCACGCCTTCCCCGTACCCCGACGGGTGCGGCGGCTGGCAGCAGGCCGACGTGCGCACCGCGCGGGACCGGCTCGGCTGGCGGCCCCGCATCAACCTCGAGGAATCCCTCGCCGACATCTGGATGGAGGCGGCATGCCGCATCTGACGAGTTCCGGAACCACGCTCTCGGCCACCGGCGCGGACAGGCTTGGCTTCGGCATCCCGGGATACGCCCATCCGCTGCTCGCGCCCGTCGAATGGGCCGAGCTGACCCGGCCGGGGGCCCCGCTGCACTGGGTGGTCCTCAATGTCGCGGACGGTCCCGGCGCCCTGCCCGACCCGCACTGCCTCGAGGCGGCGGGCCGGCTGAAGAACGCCGGGGTCCGCGTCCTCGGGCATCTCGACCTCGCCCACGGACAGCGCTCGTTCGGCGACATCGTCTGTGACGCTCAGCACTTCGCCGACTGGTACCGGGTCGACGGCTTCCTCCTCGACCGCTGTCCGGTCGAGCGCGCGGACCTGGCGCAGGTGCGGCGCACCACGGCCACGCTGGACGCGATGACGGGCGGCGGGCACCTGGTCCTGGGGCACGGCACGCACCCGTATCCCGGCTACGCGGAGGCGGCGGACCAGTTGGTCACGTTCTCCGGGCCGTGGACGGATTACCGCTGGTCGCAGGTGGCGGAGTGGACGGCGGACTACCCGCCGGAGCGGTTCGCGCACTTCGTCCACGGGGTGCCGCGCACGCACCTGATGGAGGCCACCCGGATCGCACGCTGGCAGGGGGCCGGGACGATCTTCTTCACCGACCGGGGGTCCCCGGACACAAGAAAGGGGCAAAGTCGCCCATACGAGGCGCTGCCCGGCTACTGGGACGAAATTGTCTCGCAGATCGGACCGGGTGTCTCGGAATGAGAAGGGCCGTGGCAGTGTTACCGGAAGAACAACCGTACTGATACCGATCTACGGAGTCCCCGTGTCGCTGCCACCCCTGGTCGAGCCAGCTGCTGAGCTCACCGTCGACGAGGTCCGCAGGTACTCCCGCCACCTGATCATCCCCGACGTGGGGATGGACGGGCAGAAGCGGCTGAAGAACGCCAAGGTGCTCTGTGTGGGCGCCGGCGGCCTGGGTTCGCCGGCCCTCATGTACCTCGCCGCGGCCGGTGTCGGCACGCTCGGCATCGTGGAGTTCGACGAGGTCGACGAGTCGAACCTGCAGCGTCAGATCATCCACAGCCAGGCGGACATCGGCCGTTCCAAGGCCGAGTCCGCCCGCGACAGCGTCAAGGGCATCAACCCGTACGTGAACGTCGTCCTCCACGAAGAGCGGCTCGAGGCCGAGAACGTGATGGACATCTTCAGCCAGTACGACCTGATCGTCGACGGCACGGACAACTTCGCGACCCGCTACCTGGTCAACGACGCGTGCGTGCTGCTGAACAAGCCGTACGTCTGGGGCTCGATCTACCGCTTCGACGGCCAGGCCTCCGTCTTCTGGTCCGAGCACGGCCCCTGCTACCGCTGCCTCTACCCGGAGCCCCCGCCGCCGGGCATGGTCCCCTCCTGCGCCGAGGGCGGCGTGCTGGGCGTGCTGTGCGCGTCCATCGGCTCCATCCAGGTCAACGAGGCGATCAAGCTGCTCGCCGGCATCGGTGAGCCGCTGGTCGGCCGACTGATGATCTACGACGCCCTGGAGATGCAGTACCGCCAGGTCAAGGTCCGCAAGGACCCGAACTGCGCGGTCTGCGGCGAGAACCCGACCGTCACCGAGCTCATCGACTACGAGGCCTTCTGCGGCGTCGTGTCCGAGGAGGCCCAGGAGGCGGCTGCCGGTTCGACGATCACTCCCAAGCAGCTCAAGGAGTGGATCGACGACGGCGAGAACATCGACATCATCGACGTCCGCGAGATCAACGAGTACGAGATCGTCTCGATCCCGGGCGCGCGTCTGATCCCGAAGAACGAGTTCCTGATGGGCAGCGCCCTCCAGGACCTGCCGCAGGACAAGAAGATCGTCCTGCATTGCAAGACGGGTGTCCGCAGTGCGGAAGTCCTCGCGGTGCTCAAGTCGGCGGGCTTCGCCGACGCGGTGCACGTCGGCGGCGGCGTGATCGGCTGGGTCAACCAGATCGAGCCGGAGAAGCCGGTCTACTGATCAGGACGGTGCAGGGGCCCCGGACCGCGTGTGCGGTCCGGGGCCCCTGCCGTTGCCCGGCCTACCGGCAGACCGTCCCGTCCTTCGGCACCCTGCCGTTCAGCAGGTAGCCGTCAACCGCGCGGTTCACGCACGCGCTGTTGCCGTACGCGCCGTGCCCCTGCCCCCGGTAGGTGATCTGGACGCCCACCCCCTTGCCGAGGGCCTCCTTCATCGCCTTCGCCCCTTCGTACGGGGTGGCCGGGTCGCCCGTGTTGCCGATGAGGACGATCGGCGCGGAGCCCGGGGCGGAGACGTCCGGGTGCGACCACATGCCCGGCACCGGCCAGTCGGTGCAGCTCAGCAGGCCCCAGCCCAGGAAGTCGCCGAACACGGGCGACGCCTTGCGGAACGCGGGCAGCTTCGCCTTGGTCTGCTCCAGCGTGTACCGCTCCTTGGAGTCGGCGCAGCCGATGGCCATGCCGGCCGCCTGGATGTTGCTGTAGGTGCCGGTGTCCGAGCGGCCGGTCAACGCGTCGGAGAACGCGAGCAGCAGCGCGCCGTTGCCGCCCTCCGCCTCGTCGAGTCCCTGCTCCAGCAGCTCCCAGTACTGACGGGAGTACAGCGTCTGCGCGATGCCGTTCAGCGCCTGGCTCTGCGTCAGCTTGCGTTCCCCGATGCCGGCGATCGGCTTCTTGTCCAGGCCGTTGAGGAACCCGATGATCCAGTCCTGCATCTCCTCGACGGTGGAGCCGGGGAGCCGGCAGTCGTCGCCGCGGTTCACGCAGTCCTTCAGGAAGTTGGTCAGCGCCAGCTGGAAGCCCTCGGCCTGGCCGAGGGAGCCCTGCTCGTAGTTCTCGCTCGGGTCGACCACCGCGTCGAACACCGCCCTGCCCACCCGCTGCGGGAACAGGTGCGCGTACACACCGCCCAGCTCGGTGCCGTACGAGATCCCGAAGTAGTGCAGCTTGTCGTCGCCGAGGACCTGGCGGATCAGGTCCATGTCGCGCGCGGCGTCGACGGTGGCGACATGGGGAAGCTCACTGCCCGAGTTCTCCTCGCAGGAGTCGGTGAACGACTGGATGCCCTCGACGAACCTCTCCTCCTCCGACGCGTCGTCGGGCGTCGAGTCCTGCGCCACGTACGTGTCCATCTCCCGGTCGTCCAGGCACTCGACGGGCACGCTGCGGCCGACCCCGCGCGGATCGAAGCTCACCAGGTCGTAGCGGGTGTGCAGGGCGCCGTAGTCCTTGGCGGCGGCGGGCAGGGTGGCCACGCCCGAGCCGCCGGGGCCGCCGAAGTTGAAGACGAGGGAGCCGATGCGGTTCGCCCGGTCCCGGGCGCGTGCGCGGATGAGCGCCAGTTCGATGGTCTCGCCGTCCGGCTCGTCCCAGTCGAGCGGCGTGTCCAGGAACGAGCACTCCCATATGGTGCCCCCCGGCAGCGGAGACGGCTTCGGCCCGCCGCCCTCGGCCTCGGAGGGCGCCGGGCAGGGCTGCCACTCCAGCTGCTGGGCGGCGAGATCCTTGGGGCGGTCCTCGTCGTTCCCCCCGCCGCCCCCACAGCCCGCGGCGGTCAGCAGGACGGCGGCGGCGGTGGCGACGGCGGCCGTACGGGCCGCTGCACGAGTGGTCGGCATAGGGCCATCGTGCGACGGCGCGGCATGCTCCGCACGGGCGAACGGGCCATGCGGGTGGCGGACCGGTCAAGGCACCGTACGAGTGGCCCCGCTGCTCCGGGCGGGTGATTCCCGGGCGGTCCGGCGGACGGCCGCTGTCAGAGCGCGCCCTTGCGCGTGAGGTGATTGAAGGCGAACCAGCCGGGCAGCACCGGCAGCCAGAGCGTCATCGTGCGGTACAGCAGCACGGCGGGCGCGGCGACCTCCTTGGGCACGCCCACCAGCAGCAGGCCGCCCACGAGCGCGCCCTCGACGGCTCCCACACCGCCCGGTGTCGGCGCGGCCGAGCCCAGGGCGTTGCCCGCGAGGAACACCACGGCGATGCTCGCGTAGCTGATCGACTGGTTGCCGCCGTCGAACGCGCGCAGCGAAGCGTCCAGGCACATCACGAACACGCCGGTCAAAAGCAGCATGCCGCCGATGCCGGTGAGCAGTTTCACCGGCCGCTGGAGCACGTCGAGCATGCGCGGCACCACCCCGGCGAACAGCGAGCGCAGCCGGGTGGCGACGAATTTGCGCAGGAACGGGATGGCTGTGACGACCAGCACCAGCACGGCGACTGTGAGCAGGCCCGCGATCACGGTCCTCGACGGTGTGAACGAGGCCGTCCGCTCCGTTCCGGTCAGGTAGCCGAAGGACAGCAGGAGCAGGATGTGCGCGCCCAGCCCGAACAGCTGCGAGGCGCCCACGCTCGCCACGGCGAGCCCCGGTCGCACCCCCGAGCGCTGGAGGAAGCGCGTGTTGAGGGCGACGCCGCCGACCGCGGCCGGGGCCACGATCTTGACGAACGATCCCGCCACCTGCGCGAGCACGGTCCGCCCGAAGCCGACCCGCTCGGGGACGAAGCCCAGCAGGCTCATCGCCGCCGCCACGTAGCTGAGCGCCGAGAACGCGAGGGCGGCGGCGACCCAGCCCCAGTGCGCGTTGTCGAAGACGGTGCCGAAGTCGATCCCCGCGATCTGCGACAGCAGGAAGTACGCGGCGACGGCACCCGCGATGAAGCTGACGAGCGTACGGGGCCTGATCCGCTCCAGCCGGACCGGCTCCACAGGGGCCTGCGGGCGGATCAGCAGCACCTGGCGGCGGATCTGGGAGAGCAGGTCCTCCTCGCGGGCCTCCTCCATCGCCTCGTCCATGGCCCGCTTGTCGGCCTGCCTCTCCGCGCGCTCGACCTTGCGGGCCGCCTTGCGGTCGTCGGCCGCCGCCTGCGGCGTACGGGCCTTCCTGGCCGCCGCGGATGCCTCCAGCACCGCCTCGCGCTCGCGCTGCGCCCGCTCGCGCGCCTGCTGGCGCAGCGTGGCACGGGTGGAGCGGGTGAGCGCGATCGGCTGGAGCAGCGGCAGACAGTCGGCGACCTTGTCGGGGCCGAGCACCTCCACGGCCGCGGCGACCGCCCGCTCGGCGCCCACCCGCAGACCGAGCGTGGTCAGCAGCTGGGCGATGTCCATGCGCAGGACCACGTCCCCGGCCGCGATCTCGCCGCCGCGCAGGTCCGTCAGGACCACCCGGCCGGACTGGTCCACCAGGATCGCGTCCCCGGCGAGCCTGCGGTGCGCGATGCGCCGGGACTGGAGCGCCTTCACCTGACGCCAGGCGCCAAGGATCACCTCGTCGGTGATCTCCTTGTCCTCCAGCGCGTCGAGCACCCGCCCGCCCTGGTGCTCGTACACGAGCATCACGGCGTCGGGACCGAGCTCGGAGGTGGCGATGAGCTTGGGCGCGTTGGCCCCGGCGGCGATCGCCGCGTACGCCAGCAGCGCCTCCTGCTCCAGGGCCTGGCGCAGCGACGGGATGGAGCGGCGCGTGGTGATCGAGCGCAGGGTCAGACGCCGCCACACCCGGTAGAAGAAGCCGTGCGCCTGCTGCTCGCGGTCGACGACGGTCACGTCGAGCGGGGGGCCGTCCTCCAGCGAGACCAGATAGCGCCGGCCGCGGTCCTGGTCGGCGTTCTCCGCAGTGTCCTCGGCACGCATCGCGGACACCGGGTGGAAGCCGACGTGGCGCAGTCCGGCGAGCAGGTTCTGGCCGGTGGGGCGGACGTTCGGGGAGCCGACCGCGTAGAGGGTGCCGTACGCGACGGTCCAGCCGAGGAGGACGGTCAGGATGATCGAGAAGGGGGTGGTGTACCCGGCGACCAGCATGGCGAACGCGTCCAGCAGCAGGACGACCCACAGCACCACGCGCCAGCGCGGTCTGCGGGCCATCCCGACGGCGGTCATGTAGGCGATGACGGGCGCGAGATAGCCGTGCACCGGGTCCGTCAGGCCGTTCGACTGCGGCTGCGTCAGCGCGTCCTGGAGGCTGCCGGGGGCGCTGCGGGAGACCCACAGGTCGGTGGCGAGGGTGACGCCGTGGGCGAGGACCGCGGCGAGCACGCCGTCCGCGATCCGCAGCCCGTCCCGTTTGATCAGGCGCTCGATGGCGAAGGCGACCGGGACGCACAGCACGGCGATGCTGGACACCAGACCCGCGAGCTTGACCAGCAGGTCCGGGGCCTGGCCGGTGCCCTTGCTGATGTCCGACTCGAGACCGGTGGTGGTGCCCTGGGCGAAGGCGGCGACGGCCAGGACGACGGCGATCGCCAGGATGCCGACCAGCAGCCGCATCAGATCGGAGGGGCGGTGGACCCGGGCGGCGAGCAGCGGCTCGTCACCGGAGACCCGGTCGGAACGGCTCACGTCGACACGCGTGGAGCCGTGCGGCCCACCCGTGGGCTCGCCTGCTCCGGCGGGCGGGGCGGTGCCGTCGTCCGGGGGCGGGGCGGTGCCGTCGTCCGGGGGCGGGGCGGCGTCGGTGCCGGACGGGGCGTTCGAGGGCGTGGCGGAGTCCCCGCCGGCCGTCGGTTCCCGGTCCGCCGACGGCTGCGCGGCGTCCTGGCCGGTCGGCGGAGCAGGCAATTCCGCCTCCGGCTCGCGCTCAGGGCCGCCTGCCGCCTTCGAAGGCTGCACGCCCTGCTCCTTCGCCGTCTCGGTCTCTTCTTGATCTCGTATCACCAGTCACCGCCCGCACGATGGTGGCACGACGGAACGACACAGGGGGGCATCAGGGTGTAACGCGGAGGCGTCGGGCACGCGAGATGCCCCTCTTTGCCGTCTGTGTGCCGGTTCGCACCCTCTCCGGGGCGCTGTCGGTGGCATGCGGCAGGATGGGTCGGATGGACGACCGCATGGACGAGTTGCCCCAGTACCCCGCATACGCGGAGCGGGTGCTGGAGGTCGCCGAGCTGATCCCACCGGGCCGCGTGATGACGTACGGGGACGTCGCGGAGTGGCTCGGCGAGGGCGGACCCCGCCAGGTCGGCCGTGTGATGGCGCTCTACGGCGGCCCCGTGCCGTGGTGGCGCGTCGTGCGGGCCGACGGGGTCCTGCTGCCCGGCCACGAGCTGCGCGCCCTGGACCACTACCGTGCGGAGGGCACCCCCCTGCGGGACGCGTCGCGCGTCGCCGAGGGACATCTGCCGCGCCTCGACATGAAGCGGGCGCGGTGGGACGGCGTGGAGCGGCGCGAGGCGGGCCCGGACGACGCCGTTCCGGGAGATGTGCCTCACAGCGAAGAGGCTCACAACGGGGCTCACATAGGACAGCTTCCGCCAAACGGCGGCGCTGCGGGCGGTCCGACGACCGTACGGGGTACGTGACGCGACCGCTGCCCGCGCGGCGCGGCAGGGCGTAGCGTCCCTTGCGCGCGGCACGCGCCGCACCCTCCTCATCAGCACACCCACCAGGACCGGCGATCCACGTGAGTTCCTCCTCCACAACCGGGCGTACGGCGTACCCGCACCAGGTGCGCCGGAAGGCCCCGGGCGCGTACCGGCTGGTGCGCACCCCGCCGGTCCCCGTGGAACCCCCTCACCTGGACGCGGCGCAGCGCGCCGTGGTTGACCACGGCCACGGGCCGCTGCTGGTCCTGGCCGGGCCGGGCACGGGAAAGACGACCACGCTGGTGGAGGCCGTCGCCGCGCGGATCGCCCGGGGTGCGGACCCGGCGCGCCTCCTCGTGCTCACCTTCAGCCGCAAGGCCGCGGTCGAGCTGCGCGACCGCATGGCGCTGCGGCTCGGAGGGGCCCACGGACCGCAGGCGACCACGTTCCACTCCTTCTGCTACGCCCTCGTGCGGGCCCACCAGGACGCCGATCTGTTCCGCGAGCCGCTGCGGCTGCTGTCCGGACCGGAGCAGGACCTCGCCGTACGCGAACTGCTGGCCGGCCAGATCGACCTGGAGCGGCACGGCATGGCAGGGGTGCGCTGGCCCGACGAGCTGCGGGCCTGCCTCACCACGCGCGGCTTCGCCGACGAGGTGCGGGCGGTGCTGGCACGCAGCCGCGAGCTCGGACTGGGCCCGGACGCCCTGTCGCGCTTCGCTGCCCGTACCGGCCGCCCCGACTGGGGCGCGGCGGCGGCCTTCCTGGCCGAGTACCTGGACGTGCTCGACATGCAGGGCGTACTCGACTACGCGGAGCTGGTCCACCGCGCGGTGCTGCTGGCGGAGACCGCGCTGTCGCCCAGGGATCTTCCATACGACGCGGTGTTCGTGGACGAGTACCAGGACACCGACCCGGCGCAGGTGCGGCTGCTGCGGGCGCTGGCGGGCGGGGGCCGCACGCTGGTCGCCTTCGGCGACCCGGACCAGTCCATCTACGCCTTCCGCGGGGCCGACGTGAACGGCATCCTCGACTTCCCCGACGCCTTCCGGCACGCGGACGGCAGGCCGTCGGACGTCGCCGTGCTCACGACCTCCCGGCGCAGCGGGGCCGTGCTCCTGGAGGCGACGCGTCTGCTGACCCGCCGCATGCCGCTGACCAGGCTCCCGGCGGACAAGGTGCGGGCGCACCGGGACCTGGCGGCGGTCCGGAAGGGCGGCCGGGTGGAGGCGTACACCTATCCGACGGCGTCCACGGAGCTCGACAACATCGCCGACATCCTGCGCCGCGCCCATCTCGAGGACGGGGTGCCCTGGCACGAGATGGCGGTCCTGGTCCGCGCGGGCGGCCGCACGATCCCGTCCCTGCGGCGGGCACTGACGTCGGCGGGCGTTCCCCTGGAGGTCGACGGCGACGACATCCCGTTGCGTCATGAACCGGCCGTGGCCCCGCTCCTCACGGCGCTCCGAGCGGCGGCGACGGCGGCGGCACGCGGCACGGAAGCCGGCCGCGCACCGGCCGGCACGGACCCGGCTGCCCCGTCGCCCGCGGCTGCCGAGGCCGCGCCGGATCCGGGGGGTACGGCTGCCGAGGCCGCGCCGGGGGCGGAGGGGCCGCTGGGCGGGGCCGCCGGGGACGTGCCGGTGGTGGAGGGAGATGTGCAGGGCGCGGCTGCCGGGAACGTGTCGGCCTTCGGCGGGGACGCGCCCGGCCCGGACGCGGGTGTCGACGCGGGCGGTACGGCCGTTGCTGTGCCCGCGGTCAGCGGCGGCGCACCGCGCGCGGCAGCGGTGGTGGGCGGTTCCGGTGGTGCGGAGTCGGGCGGCGCGGCCGCGGAGGACGCGAGTGGGCCCGTACACGCCGAGCAAGCGCCCGCCCCAGGCGATGACGTCCCGCACGCTGAGGGTGCGGGCGACGGCACCGGGGACGCCCCCCACGGGGAGGGGGCCGTGGCATCGGCCGGCGACGCCACCCACGCCGAGGGGGCCGTGGCATCGGCCGGGAACGCCCCCCACGACCAGGACGGCGACGACCCCCACCCCGAGGACGACCGCGGCCCCGGCGACGTCGGCTCGTGGCTCGACACCGAGACCGCGCTCAGCCTTCTCGCCTCGCCCCTCGGCGGTATGGACTCCGCCGACCTCCGGCGCCTCGGCCGCGCCCTGCGCGACGAGGAGCGGGCCGGGGGCAACCGCCTGCCCCCTCCATCCGACCAGCTCATCGCCCGCGCGCTCGCCGAGCCCGAGCGCCTGGTCGCCCACGACCCCGCCTACGCCCGCGGCGCCCAGCGGCTCGGCGCCCTGCTGCGCAAGGCCCGGGAGCTGCTCGAAGGCGGCGGCACCGCCGAAGAGGCGCTGTGGCTGCTGTGGGACGGCACCTCATGGCCGCAGCGCCTGGAGCGCGCGGCTTTCCGCGGCGGCGCGGCCGGCCGCAACGCCGACCGCGACCTCGACGCCGTCTGCGCCCTCTTCGAGACCGCCGCGCGCGCCGAGGAACGCACCGGCGGGCGCGGCGCGCTCAACTTCATCGAGGAGCTCGACGCCCAGGACATCGCCGCCGACACCCTCTCCCGCAGGCAGATCCGCCCCGACGCCGTACGGCTGATGACCGCGCACCGCTCGAAGGGACTCGAGTGGAGTCTCGTCGTCGTCGCCGGCGTACAGGAGGGCCTGTGGCCGGACCTGCGCCGCCGCGGTTCGCTCCTGGAGGCCGACCGCATCGGACGCGACGGCCTCGCCGAGCCCCTCACCCCCGGCGCGCTCCTCGCCGAGGAGCGCCGGCTCTTCTACGTCGCCGCCACCCGTGCCCGCGACCGGCTCGTCGTCACCGCCGTGAAGGCCCCCGCCGACGACGGCGACCAGCCCTCCCGTTTCCTCACGGAGCTCGGCACCGAGCCCCGCGACGTCACCGGCCGCCCCCGCCGTCCCCTCGCCGTCGCCCCGCTCGTCGCCGAGCTGCGGGCCACCACCGTGGACCCGGACGCCTCCCCGGAACTGCGTGACGCCGCCGCGCGCCGTCTGGCCCGGCTCGCGGCGCTCACCGACGAGGAGGGCCAGCCCCTGGTGCCCTCGGCGCACCCGTACCGCTGGTGGGGCATGTCCGACCCCACGCACAGCGCCGTACCGCTGCGCGACCGGGAGCGGCCCGTCACCCTCTCGGGCAGCGCCCTGGACCAGCTCGCCAACACGTGTGCGCTCCAGTGGTTCCTGGGGCGCGAGGTCAGGGCGGACGCCCCGGCCACCGCCGCCCAGGGTTTCGGCAACGTCGTCCACGTGCTCGCCGACGAGGTCGCGTCCGGCCGCAGCCCCGCCGACCTCGCCGTCCTCATGGAACGGCTCGACTCCGTCTGGGACGCCCTCGTCTTCGACGCCCCCTGGAAGTCGAAGCAGGAGAAGGAGCACGCGCGCGTGGCGCTCGAACGCTTCCTGCGGTGGCACGTCATGGACCGCGGCGGACGGACACCAGCGGCGACCGAGCACGACTTCGACGTGGCCCTGGAGGCGGGCGAGTACGAGGTGCGCATCCGCGGCTCCATGGACCGTGTCGAACAGGACGCCCAGGGCCGCGCCTACGTCGTGGACTTCAAGACCGGCAAGCAGTCGCCCACCCGGGACGAGGTCGCCCGCCACCCGCAGCTCGCCGTGTACCAGCTGGCCGTCCGGGAAGGGGCCGTCGACGAGGTCTTCGACGGGCGCAGACCGGAGCCCGGCGGCGCCGAACTCGTCCAGCTGCGCCAGCCCGCCGCCACGAAGGAGGGCGGCGAGGCACTGCCCAAGGTGCAGGCGCAGGAGGCGCTCTCGGGGGAGTGGGTCGGCGAACTGCTGGCCACCGCCGCCGGCCGGGTGCTCGACGAGCGTTTCACGCCGTCGACCGGCCAGCACTGCACGCACTGCGCGTTCCGCGCCTCCTGCAGCGCTCAGCCGGAAGGCCGCCAAATAGTGGAATGATCGGTGTTTTTGTCGGCATTTTCTCCCTTTGCCTGCATCCAATGAAGGTCCACGGCAGTCGGTACGGGCTGCGGCAGGCGGATCTTCGAGGAGCGACACATGGCGGCCACGAGAAAGTCCCTGACCACGGCGATCGCGGGGGTGAGCGCGATCGCCGCGCTGGCGGGCTGTTCCCAGGACGGCGGCGTCAAGGCCGAGCGCGCGGCGGGCGCGGGCCGGGTGCCCGCCGCCCAGACGACCGGTGCGACGGGGGACTCCCTGAAGGGCCTGAGCGCCGATCAGATCGCCCAGAAGGCGGTGGAGACGACGAAGGCGGCCTCGTCGCTGCGCATGAAGGGTGCGATCGAGGCCGACGGACAGCGGGTGTCGGTCGACCTCGCGATGGACGCGAAGGACAACTGCACGGGCCGTCTGGGTGTCAACAGCGGCCGCGCCGACCTCCGCAGGCTCGGCGAGGTGCTCTACATGAAGGGCGACGAGGCGTTCTGGCGCGCCTCGTTGAGCCGCAGCGGCACCGCCTCGCCGGACGCGGGCAACAGCGACACCGTGATCGACTTGATGAAGGGCCGCTGGATCAAGATGCCGGCCCGCGCCGTCAAGGAGATGCAGGGCGTGTGCGACCTCGACGAGATGCTCGCCGAGCTGGGCGAGAAGAAGGCGGACCGTACGGGCCTGACGCTCGGCGAGGACAGTGAGATCGACGGCGTACCCGTGGCGACCCTGGTGAAGAAGAAGGGCAGTCAGACGACGACCGCGTACGTGGCGAGGGAGGGCAAGCCGTACCTGCTGAAGGTCGTCAAGAAGGGCGGCGGCCAACCGGGCACGGTCGCGCTCTCCGACTTCGACAGGCCCGTGAAGGTCACGGCGCCACCCGCGAACGAGGTCCTCGACCTGGGGCAGCTCGGCGGCGCGCAGTTCGGCACCGGGACGGGCACGGACGCGGACCTCGAGCCGGCGGGACCGGGCGCGGCGGGTGCCGATTCCGGCACCGAGCCGGGTGCGGCGACCGGGACGGACGGCGCCGCCGACGACACCGGCACCGAGGGGGCGGGCCCGGCCGCCGGCTCGGATTCGGGTGACGCCGCCTTCGGATCAGACTCCGCATCCGGCTCCGGATCCGCCGCCGAAACGGGCTCGGGCGCAGACACCGGTTCCCGTCACGGCTCCGGTTCCGTTTCCGGTTCCGGTTCCGGCTCCGGATCCGTTTCCGGTTCCGGATCCGCTTCCCGCGAGGGCGACGGTGCGACGACGCCCTGAGCCTCGCCTCCGCTCCCGGCCCATGGGGACCGCCGCTGTCGGCGGTCCCCATTAGCCTCTCTGAGGTGACCGCACGCATCACCGACCCCGAGCAGCTCAAGGAGCTCCTCGGCATCCCGTTCACCCCGGAGCAGACGGCCTGCATCACCGCGCCGCCCGCCCCGCAGGTCATCGTGGCCGGCGCCGGCTCGGGGAAGACGACGGTGATGGCGGCGCGCGTGGTGTGGCTGGTGGGCACCGGCCAGGTCGCGCCCGAGCAGGTCCTCGGCCTCACGTTCACCAACAAGGCGGCGGGCGAGCTCGCCGAGCGCGTCCGGACCGCGCTCGTACGGGCGGGGGTGACGGACCCGGACGCGATCGATCCCGACAACCCTCCCGGCGAGCCCCGCATCTCGACGTACCACGCCTTCGCCGGCCAGCTGCTGACCGACCACGGCCTGCGCATAGGGCTCGAGCCGTCGGCGCGGCTCCTCGCCGACGCCACGCGCTACCAGCTCGCAGCGCGCGTGCTGCGCGAAGCCCCGGGCCCCTATCCGGCGCTCACCCGGTCCTTCCCCTCGCTCGTCAGCGACGTCCTCGCACTCGACGCGGAACTCGCGGAGCATCTGGTGCCCCCCGAGCGGCTCGCGGCGTACGACACCGAGCTGCTGGGCATCCTGGAGACCGCCAAGCTGAGCAACGCCGACCTCCGCAAGGTCCCCGAAGCGGCGGCGGCCCGCCGCGAGCTGCTCGATCTGACCGTCCGTTACCGGGCGGCCAAGCGCGAGCGCGATCTGCTCGACTTCGGTGACCAGATCGCTCTCTCCGCGGAACTCGCGCTCACCCGACCCGAGGTCGGCACGATCCTGCGGGACGAGTTCCGGGTCGTCCTGCTCGACGAGTACCAGGACACCTCGGTGGCGCAGCGGCTGCTGCTGTCCGGGCTGTTCGGGCAGGGCACGGGGCACGCCGTCACCGCGGTCGGCGACCCCTGCCAGGCGATCTACGGCTGGCGCGGCGCGTCCGTGGCCAACCTGGACGACTTCCCGCTCCACTTCCCCTTCGCCGACGGCAGCCCCGCCGCCCGCTTCTCGCTCAGCGAGAACCGCCGCAGCGGAGGCCGGCTGCTGCACCTGGCCAACCACCTGGCGGCGCCGCTGCGGGCGATGCACGAAGGGGTGGAGGCGTTGCGGCCCGCGCCCGGCGCCGAGCGGGACGGCCTCGTCCGCTGCGCCCTGCTGCCCACGCACGCCGAGGAGATCGACTGGCTCGCCGACTCGATCGCCCACCTGGTGCGCACCGGCAAGGAGCCGGGCGAGATCGCGGTCCTGTGCCGTACGGCAGGCGACTTCCCCGAGATCCAGGCGGCCCTCGTCGCCCGTGACGTCCCCGTCGAGGTGGTGGGCCTGTCCGGGCTGCTGCACCTGCCGGAGGTCGCCGACCTGGTGGCCGTGTGCGAGGTCCTCCAGGACCCGGGAGCCAACGCCTCACTCGTACGCCTCCTGACCGGTCCGCGCTGGCGGATCGGGCCGCGCGACCTGGCACTCCTGGGCCGCCGGGCACGGCTGCTGGTGCACCGGACCGGCGCCGACGACGACCCCGACCAGCGCCTCGCGGCGGCGGTCGAGGGCACCGACCCGGCCGAGGTCGTCTCGCTGGCCGACGCCCTGGACACCTTCCTGGAGCCGGGCGGCGGGGAGGACGACGGCCTGCCCTTCTCGGCCGACGCGCGGGTGCGGTTCGCGCGTCTCGCGGCCGAGCTGCGCGATCTGCGCAGGGCGCTGGCCGATCCGCTGATGGACGTCCTGCACCGGGTGCTGTCCGCCACCGGACTCGAGGTGGAGCTGTCCGCCTCCCCGCACGCCCTCGCGGCCCGGCGGCGTGAGACCCTCGCCAACTTCATGGACGTCGCGGCCGGGTTCGCCGCGCTGGACGGCGAGGCGACGCTGCTGGCGTTCCTCGGCTTCCTGCGGACCGCCGCGCAGTACGAGAAGGGCCTGGACAACGCCCTCCCGGGCGGCGAGAACACCGTCAAGGTTCTGACCGCGCACAAGTCGAAGGGCCTCGAATGGGACGTCGTCGCCGTGCCGGGGCTCGTCGCCAAGCACTTCCCGAACGACCAGGCGCGCGAGTCCTGGACCTCGCAGGCCAAGGTGCTCCCGCACGCGCTGCGGGGGGACGCGGACACGCTCCCGGACGTGCGGTCGTGGGACGCGCGGGGCCTGAAGGCGTTCAAGGAGTCGATGAAGGACCACCAGTACACGGAGGAACTGCGCCTGGGATACGTGACCTTCACCCGCCCCCGCTCCCTCCTCCTCGGTTCGGCGCACTGGTGGGGCCCCAGCCAGAAGCGCCGCCGGGGTCCTTCGTCGTTCCTCCAGGCGCTGTACGAGCACTGCGCGCAGGGCCACGGCGAGATCGAGGTCTGGGCGGAGGAGCCCGAGGAGGACGCGGAGAACCCTGCGCTGCGGGCGGCGGACGCGGACCACGCCTGGCCGCTGCCCCTGGATCCGGAGTCCCTGTCCCGCCGCCGCAAGGCGGCGGAGACCGTGCTGGCCCACATGGCGTCCCTCACGACGGCACCGCCCGGGCCTGCGGCTGATCCGGCCGCTCCGGACGCGCCCGACGACTGGGAGTGGCCCGAGGAGCCTCCGGCCGACGAGGAGGAGCCCCCCTACGACGACATGGCCACCCCGCCGCTCGTCCCCCACCAACAGGACCGGTCGCCCGAGCACACCCACCGGGAGCCGCCCGCGTCGTACGGCGAGGCCGATGGACCGGCGACCGCGCCGCCTGGGGAGCCCGGCGACGGGGCGCGACGCCGCGAGTCCGCCGGCCCGGTCCCCGCGCCGCCTGTGCACGGGGAGCTTGGGGAGGAGATCCCCACGCCCGCGTCGTACGGCGAATCTGCCGGATCGGTCACCGCACCGTTCGCGGACGGGGAGCCCGGCGACGGGGCCACAGCCTCGTCCTCACGTCGCCGCGAGTCCGCCGGCCCGGTCCCCGCGCCTCCCGCGAACCGCGAGCCCGGCGGAGCCGGGGCCGGCTCGCCCTCGCGCCGCGAAGCGGGCGCGACCCGGGGCGAGGGGGCGTCAGCCCCCGCGTCCGACGATCGGCCGCCCCGGGGGTCCGGGGGCACGCCCCTGGTCCAGGGAAGTGGGGGTCCCCCCACGCCGCCAGGCGTAGGGGGAGGGGTGGGGGACCTCACTCCCGAGGACGCCCGCACCATCGCCTCGTGGGACCGCGATCTCGACGCGCTCACCGGCGAACTCCGCCGCGCCCGCGCCTCCACCCGTGACGTCCCGCTGCCGCGTTCCCTGTCCGCCTCGCAGCTCCTGCGTCTCGCCGCCGACCCCGACGGCTTCGCCCGCGACCTCGCCCGCCCCATGCCCCGGCCACCGCAGCGCGCCGCGCGGCGCGGCACCAGGTTCCACGCCTGGGTGGAGTCGCGGTTCGAGGAGCTGCCGCTGCCGATGCTCGACCCGGACGACCTCCCGGGGGCTCCGGGCGCCCCGGGAGCCGTCGCCGACGTGCACGACATCGCCGACGAGCAGGACCTCGCCGCCCTCAAGGACGCGTTCTACCGCACCGAGTACGCCCGCCGCACCCCGTACCGCGTCGAGGCGTCGTTCCAGATCACCCTCGCGGGCCGCGTCGTACGGGGCCGTATCGACGCGGTGTACCGCACCGGGGAGCACACGTACGAGATCGTCGACTGGAAGACCGCCCGCGACGGCTCCGCCGACCCCCTCCAGCTCGCGGTCTACCGCCTCGCCTGGGCCGAGCAGCAGGGCGTCCCGCTGGACGCCGTCTCCGCCGCGTTCGTCTTCGTCCGCAGCGGGGAGGTCGTCCGACCCGGCGGGCTCCCCGACCGCGCGGGGCTGGAGCGCATCCTGCTGGGTGGGACGGCCGACGAGCCGGAGCCGGTCGCCCGTTAGGCTCAGGAGCATGAGCGAGACCCCGGACAACGCCGTCCGTACGTACATCGAGCAGCACCGCACCGCCTTCGTCGACGACCTCGTCGAGTGGCTGCGGATCCCGTCCGTGTCGGCGCAGCCCGACCACGACGACGACGTACGGCGCAGCGCCGAGTGGCTCGCGGCCAAGCTCGCGGAGACCGGCTTCCCCGTCACCGAGGTCTGGCCGACGCCGGGCGCTCCCGCCGTGTTCGCCGAGTGGCCGTCCAGCGACCCGGACGCGCCCACCGTGCTGGTCTACGGTCACCACGACGTGCAGCCCGCGGCCCGCGAGGACGGCTGGCGCACCGACCCGTTCGAGCCGGTGGTCGAAGACGGCCGCCTGTACGCGCGGGGCGCCGCCGACGACAAGGGGCAGGTGTTCTTCCACACCCTCGGCGTACGCGCGCACCTCGCCGCCACCGGCCGCACGGCACCCGCCGTCAACCTCAAGCTGCTCGTCGAGGGTGAGGAGGAGTCGGGCTCTCCCCACTTCCGTGCGCTCGTCGAGGAGCACGCGCACCGCCTCGCGGCCGACGCCGTGATCGTCTCCGACACCGGCATGTGGTCCGAGACCACGCCCACGGTCTGCACCGGCATGCGGGGCCTCGCCGACTGCGAGATCACCCTGTACGGCCCCGACCAGGACATCCACTCCGGTTCGTTCGGCGGCGCCGTCCCCAACCCGGCCACGGTCGCCGCCCGCATCGTCGCCGCCCTGCACGACGAGGACGAGCGGGTCACCGTCCCCGGTTTCTACGACGGCATAGCGCCGCTGGACGACGCCGAGCGGGAGCTGTTCGCCGAGCTGCCCTTCGACCAGGAGTCGTGGCTGCGCACCGCCAAGTCCCACGGAACCCTCGGCGAGGCCGGGTACACCACGCTGGAGCGCATCTGGGCCCGCCCGACCGCCGAGGTCAACGGCATCGGCGGCGGTTACCAGGGCGCCGGCGGCAAGACGATCGTCCCGTCGTCGGCCTTCGTGAAGCTGTCGTTCCGGCTGGTGGCCGGGCAGCAGCCGGACAAGATCGAGCGGGCCGTCGCCGACTGGGTCGCCGACCGCGTACCCGCCGGGATCCGCCACGAGATCGTCTTCGGCGCCGCCACCCGTCCGTGCCTGACGCCGCTGGACCACCCGGCCCTGCGGTCGGTCGTACGGGCCATGAGCCGCGCCTTCAACGGCCGGAAGATCCGCTTCACCCGCGAGGGAGGCTCCGGCCCGGCCGCCGACCTCCAGGACGTTCTCGACGCCCCCGTCCTGTTCCTCGGCATCTCCGTACCGTCCGACGGCTGGCACGCACCCGACGAGAAGGTCGAGCTCGACCTCCTCGTCAAGGGCGTGGAAGCCTCCGCCCACCTGTGGGGCGACCTGGCCGACGCACTTCGCTGAACCGACACCTATCACCCCGGGGGAGTTGGAAGAACACCGTGAGCACCGACAGCTACGCCGCCGCAGACCGCCCCATCGCGCTGACCGCGCCGAGCGGCATCGACCGCGAAGCGCACAACCGTCTCGACGAGGCATGGCTCGCTGCGGCGTGGAGCCACCCCACGACCCGGGTCTTCGTCGTCTCCGGCGGCCAGGCGCTGATTGACGACACGCCGGACGGCCGCACCGAGCTGGTCATGACGCCCGCCTTCGAGGCGCCGGTCACCGAGACGCACCGCTACTTCCTCGGCACGGACGAGGACGGGGTGCGCTACTTCGCCCTCCAGAAGGACGCGCTGCCCGGCCGTATGGACCAGTCGGCCCGGCCCGCGGGGCTGCGCGAGGCGGGTCTGCTGCTCAGCCCGCGGGACGCGGGGCTGCTGGTGCACGCGGTGGCGCTGGAGAACTGGCAGCGGCTGCACCGCTTCTGCTCACGCTGCGGCGAGCGCACCGTCATCGCGGCAGCGGGGCACATCCGCCGCTGCCAGGCGTGCGGCGCCGAGCACTACCCGAGGACCGACCCCGCCGTGATCATGCTCGTCACGGACGACGAGGACCGTGCCCTGCTCGGCCGCCAGGTGCACTGGCCCGAGGGTCGTTTCTCGACGCTCGCGGGCTTCGTGGAGCCCGGCGAGTCGATCGAGCAGTCCGTGCGGCGGGAGGTGCGCGAGGAGGTGGGCGTCACCGTCGGCGACGTGCAGTACGTCGCCAGCCAGCCCTGGCCCTTCCCCTCCAGTCTGATGCTCGGCTTCACCGCGCAGGCGACCTCGTCGGAGATCACCGTGGACGGTGAGGAGATCCACGAGGCGCGCTGGTTCTCCCGGGAGGACCTGCGGGCCGCGTTCGAGTCCGGGGAGGTGCTGCCTCCGTACGGCATCTCGATCGCGGCCCGCCTCATCGAGCTCTGGTACGGCAAGCCGCTGCCCAGGCCCGGGGATGTGCTCTGACCGTCCGGACCCCGCTGCCGCGGGGCCCCGCACGGGGACGTGCTAGGCGCCGATCTTCTGCTTGACCTGGGCGAGCGACGGGTTCGTCAGCGTGGAACCGTCCGGGAACAGGACGGTCGGCACGGTCTGGTTGCCGCCGTTGGCCTTCTCGACGAAGGCCGCCGACTCCGGGTCCAGCTCGATGTTGACCTCGGTGTACGCGATGCCCTCGCGGTCCATCTGGCTCTTCAGGCGGCGGCAGTAGCCGCACCAGGTGGTGCTGTACATCGTCACAGTGCCCTGCATCGTCTCTCGTGCTCCTCAGCTCGCGGGTGCGTGTTCACCTCGCCCTAGAACGTAAGCGACCGGCCCGGCGATTCCCGAACCCGCTGACGACGGCATCCGGCGCACCGGTGCCGCGTGTGCACGCCCTGTGCCGGCGGGTACGCGGCCTGTGCCGGTTCGTATGACGAATACCGGGTCCCTGTGGACAACCGCCGCACCCGCCTCCCGGGAACTGGCAGCATGGCGGGGTGACAGCAGCAACGCACTCCTCTCTTTTCCCGCAGGTCCCCGAGTCGGCCGACGCGGTGCTCGACGGGCTCGACCCCGAGCAGCGCGAGGTGGCGACGGCCCTGCACGGCCCGGTGTGTGTGCTGGCCGGCGCCGGCACGGGCAAGACGCGCGCGATCACCCACCGCATCGCCTACGGCGTCCGCGCGGGGATACTCCAGCCCGCCAGCGTGCTCGCGGTCACGTTCACCAACCGGGCGGCCGGTGAGATGCGGGGCCGACTGCGCCAGCTCGGAGCCGGCGGCGTCCAGGCCCGCACCTTCCACTCCGCGGCCTTGCGCCAGCTGCAGTACTTCTGGCCGAAAGCCGTCGGCGGCGACCTGCCCCGGCTCCTGGAGCGCAAGATCCAGCTGGTCGCCGAGGCCGCCGCCCGCTGCCGCGTCCGCCTCGACCGCAACGAGCTGCGGGACGTGACCAGCGAGATCGAGTGGGCCAAGGTCACCCAGACCGTGCCCGCCGACTACCCGGCCGCGGTCGCCAAGTCCCTGCGGGAGGCTCCGCGCGACCCGGCGGAAATCAGCCAGATCTACGCGATGTACGAGCAGCTCAAGCGCGACCGCTCGGCCATCGACTTCGAGGACGTGCTGCTGCTCACGGTCGGCATCCTCCAGGACCGGCACGACATCGCCGAGCAGGTCCACCGCCAGTACCAGCACTTCGTGGTCGACGAGTACCAGGACGTGAGCCCGCTCCAGCAGCGCCTGCTGGACCTGTGGCTCGGGGACCGGGACAGCCTGTGCGTGGTCGGCGACGCCAGCCAGACGATCTACTCGTTCACCGGCGCCACCCCCGACCACCTGCTGAACTTCCGCACCCGCCACCCCGACGCGACCGTGGTCAAGCTGGTCCGCGACTACCGCTCCACACCCCAGGTCGTGCACCTGGCCAACGGACTGCTCGGCCAGGCCCGCGGCCGCGCCGCCGAGCACCGTCTCGAGCTGGTCTCCCAGCGCGATCCCGGCCCCGAGCCGGCTTACGTGGAGTACGGGGACGAGCCCGCCGAGGCCGAAGGCACCGCCCGCCGCATCCGCGACCTGATCGCCGCGGGCGTCCCGGCCGGCGAGATCGCCGTTCTCTACCGGATCAACGCCCAGTCCGAGGTCTACGAGCAGGCCCTGGCCGACGCGGGCGTGCCGTACCAGCTGCGCGGCGCGGAGCGCTTCTTCGAGCGCCAGGAGGTCCGCGAGGCCGGGGTCGCCCTGCGCGGCGCCGCCCGGGCGGGGTCCAACGACTCCCTGCTCGACGACGCGCAGGACCTGCCCGCCCAGGTCCGGGCCGTACTCTCCACGAAGGGCTGGACGACCGAGCCGCCCGCGGGGTCGGGCGCGGTGCGCGACCGCTGGGAGTCCCTCGCGGCACTGGTCCGCCTCGCCGAGGACTTCGCCCGCGCCAAGCCCGGCGCCACGCTCGCGGATCTCGTCGCCGAGCTCGACGAGCGTGCCGCCGCGCAGCACGCCCCCACGGTGCAGGGCGTCACCCTCGCCTCCCTGCACTCGGCGAAGGGACTGGAGTGGGACGCGGTGTTCCTGGTCGGCCTCACCGAGGGCATGATGCCGATCACCTACGCCAAGACCGACGAGCAGGTCGAGGAGGAGCGCCGACTGCTCTATGTGGGCGTCACGCGCGCCCGGCTCCACCTGTGCCTGTCGTGGGCGCTGTCCCGCTCGCCGGGCGGCCGCGCCTCCCGCCGCCCGAGCCGCTTCCTGAACGGCCTGCGTCCCGGATCGGCCGCGCCGGGCAGCCGCGGGGCCGGTGGGACGAGCGGTGTCGAGCGCGGCAGCGGCGGCAGGCGCAAGCGGCGCGGGCCGGTGCTGTGCCGGGTCTGCGGCAAGACCCTCACTGATGCCGGTGAGATGAAGCTGATGCGCTGTGAGGACTGCCCCTCGGACATGGACGAGGCTCTGTACGAGCGGCTGCGCGAGTGGCGCTCGGACAGGGCCAAGGAGCTCGGCCAGCCCGCGTACTGCGTGTTCACCGACAAGACGCTGATGGCGATCGCCGAGGCGGTGCCGGACACCGAGGGCGAGTTGGCCGGCATCTCCGGGGTCGGCGGCCGGAAGCTGGAGCGCTTCGGCGCCGATGTTCTGGCCATCTGCGCAGGTGATGAGCCGATGGGGGCCGACGAGGAGGACTGATGCAAACTCGTCGAAAAAATAGTTTGCGCCCGCCCAGGCAAGCCCCATAGGTTCTTAACCACGAGCACGGCGGCTTCTCTGAAGCCCTGTCCTCGTGCTGTACTTATCCGAATACCGCGACCGGCTCGCCCGGTCCCCGAGACGCCGAGAGGAGGCGATTCCAGTGATCAGCATCAAGACCAGCTTCATCAGCACCGCCAAAATGACCGATCGCTCTGCCGCCTCCGCCTGCTCGCTCGGCTTCTCCTCCGCGTTCATCGGCACCGGTATGTCCGGCGACTTCGCCGCGCTTCCCGTGTCCGGCCTGGGCGGTCTCCCCCTCCTGGAGCGCAATGAGCGACCGACCAAGGCACTGGAAGCAGGAGTAGCAGCGGCAGAGGCTCGGGCCTATGCCTTCGCGGCGGCCAGTGCCAAGACCCAGCAGCAGACGACGCACCACCACTCGACGTGGGCCTTCCGTGGGCTCGAACCCTGGAGTGATCCAGCCTGATCCAGCATCAGGCCGGCGCCTTCAGGGCCGCGGAACCCCACCCGGGATCCGCGGCCCTTCTGTTTTCCCCAGAGGGATGACAGAGCGAAGGGGCCTCGGGACCAGAAGCACCCGGTACCAACAGCCAACCGGCCGACCGGCCGGCACGACAGACGAGGAACAACACACCGTGCAACTCGAAGCGCACGCCCCGTCCGTACCGCCTTCCCAGCCGATCTCCCCGCCCGCCCTTCCCGAGGACTCCACCTTGACTCCCCTCACCGCGCTGACCGCGCTCGACGACGCCATCGAGAACCTCGGCGTACCGGTTCCCTGCCGCTCCTACGACCCGGAGGTCTTCTTCGCCGAGTCGCCGGCCGACGTCGAGTACGCCAAGTCCCTCTGCCGCACCTGCCCGCTGATCGAGGCGTGCCTCGCCGGCGCCAAGGAGCGGCGTGAGCCGTGGGGTGTGTGGGGCGGAGAGCTCTTCGTCCAGGGTGTCGTCGTCGCCCGCAAGCGGCCGCGTGGTCGCCCGCGCAAGAACCCGGTCGCGGCATGAGCACCGCAGGAACCATCGACCGACCCGTCACGCACGATCCCCATAAGCAGGCCCCGATGACCTCTTCCGCCAGCGAGCCGTCAGGCTCCGCCACCCCAGCTGTCACCACCATCGGCGCGAACGCCTCGCGTCAGAACAGGACTCGCGAAATGCAACTCATCCCAGAAGCCCTGGCACGTGCGCATATGCATGAGCGCCGGCGCGAAGCCGATGCGGAACGCCAGGCCGTGCGCCTGGTCGCCGCCCGGCGGATGCAGCGCCGCGCCGAGCGCGTGTCGATGCGCGCCCGCCGCGCACTGGCCATGGCCGTCATGCACTGACGGCACACGCTGTCCCCGCGGGGGCCGGTCCGAACGGACCGGCCCCCGCGGTGCGTTGCCCGCGCGGGAGGCCGACGCGGCGGTATCGTCGCGAGGTGGACCAGGACAAGACGCCGCAGCCCGGACAGCAGGGGGAGCAGGCACCGGACGCGGAGAGCACCGTGTGCTCAGCATGCGGTGCGACCGCCGAGGGCACGCCGGTCACCTGGACCTTCTCCGTGGAGAACGGGGTCCGCCTCTACCTGTGCGAGGACTGCGCACGGGCCAACCTCCGGGCGATCGAGGGCAGGCTCGACTCGACCTGGTGGTGACACCGCGCACCAGCCGCCCCCGACCGCCGCTCGCCGGCCGGTCCTCCGGTCAGCCCTGTGCTTCCAGCGCCACGTCCGCGCCGAGTACGTCCCGCTCCCCGACCGCCTCGCGAGTGCCGCTCTCCGCCTCCTCCGGATCGAGGAACCCGGGCAGCCAGTCCTCCAGCTCCTCCCGCAGCCGCACCGACGCGTTCAGCTGGCAGAGCACACCGATGGTGCTCAATGTCACACGGTGTATCAGCAAATAGGCGGGCGGCAGGTTGAGCTGCTTGCCCAACTGGTGTGCCGGGGAGCGGATGTCGGCTATCCGCGCCGCCTGCGCGCGCATCCAGCCGCGGGTGAAGGTGAACTCCTCGGCCTCCGCCGGCTCGATGATCGGCAGCAGGTACTCGAGCACCGCCTCCGGGTCGAGGTCGATCGTCTCCTTGACGAAGCCCTCTTCGCACAGCATGCGGTAGACGGCCTCGGCCTCGCCCGCCAGCGTCATCCGCAGACATGCGCCGATGGTGGGCGGAAGCCCGCCCGGCAGCCGGTCCACCGTGCCGAAGTCCAGCACGCCGAGCCGCAGGGGCTCGCCGTCCTCTCCCGGAAGGAGCCGGAAGTTTCCCGGGTGGGGGTCGGCATGGAGCAGTCCCGTACGGGCGGGGCCCGAGAAGAGGAACCGGGAGAGCAGCTGGCCCGCGCGGTCGCGCTGCTCAGGTGTGCCGTCGGCGATCACCTCGGCCAGCGGTATGCCGTCGATCCACTCGGTCACCAGCACCTGGTCGCACTGGTGGACCACGTCCGGCACGACCACATCGGGATCGCCCGCGAACTCCGCCGCGTGCTCGCGCTGTGCCTGCGCCTCCAGCTCGTAGTCCAGCTCCTCGGAGACCCGGTCGCGCAGTTCGGCGATCAGCGGCTTGACGTCCATCCCCGGGACGAGGGGGCCCAGGAGCTTGGCGAAGCGGCTCAGCTGGGAGAGGTCCGACAGCAGGGCGTCACCCGCGCCCGGGTACTGCACCTTGACCGCGACCTCGCGACCGTCGTGCCACACCGCCCGGTGCACCTGGCCGATGGAAGCGGCGGCCGAGGGCTTGTCCTCGAAGCTCAGGAAGAGCTCGCGCCACTCCTCGCCCATCCGCTCCGCAAGCACGGCGTGGACGGTGCGCGTCGGCATCGGGGGAGCGGCGTCCTGCAGCTTGGTCAGTGCCGCGCGGTAGGGGCCGGCGACCTCCTCGGGCAGCGCCGATTCGAAGACGGACATCGCCTGCCCGAACTTCATCGCGCCTCCCTTCAGCTCGCCGAGCACCTTGAACAGCTGCTCCGCCGTCCGCTGTTGCAGTTCACGGGCCACGATCTCCGCGGACTTGCCGCCGATCCGCTTGCCGAGTCCCCATGTGGCACGGCCGGCGAAGCCCAGCGGCAGTGCGGCCAACTTCGCGGTACGAGTGACCGCCTTCCGGGGAAGATCAGACATACGCCCCTCCAATTCCCAGCCGGCGTGCCGCACTTGCCTCACGGCATCGCGCCGTTGACGGCGGCTACCCGGCCATTGTCTCGTGCGTCGGACCGATCCCCGAGGTGTCTCTGCTCTCAGTCCTGCCCGCGGCACCGCACGGGCAGTCGGCGTGGGGCGCGATCCGTTCGGACCGCCACTGCACCGACGGCAGCGACACCTCCCAGCGGGCGTCGGCGCTCGCGGGCAGGTCACCGTCGAGGAAGGACAGCGCGTGACACGCCGCGAGCCCGGCGACCAGCGTGGCCAGCGCGGCGTCACAGGCCGAAGGCACCGCCCTGCGCCGCCCGGAACGCCACTGCGCGAGCAGTATCGACCGGGCCGGATCGCGCTCGGTCCGCTCACGGTCCAGACAGGTGGCGCAGGCCGTGCTCCCCGGCACCACCAGCGGCCCCACCACACCCGTCGCCTCCACAACTCCCGCGTACAGATGCGGAATACCGGCGGTGACCCAGTCCTCGGCGGGCAACGGGTCCGGAGCGTAGACGCCGAGCCCGTCGCGCGGGGCCACCACGACGAGAGCGAGCGCCGGCTCGCCGCCCCCCGGCTCCGCGACCTCCGCCCTGCGCGGAGCGCGGTCGGGCGCCGAGCGGCGGACCAGACGCCGGGCCGCCGCGTCCCGCCGCTGCCCGATGTCCTCGGCGGTCAGTCCGCCGGGTGTGACGTCCCCCGGCTCGGTGAACCCGCTGTCCAGGACCTCGACCCGCCCCACTCCCGCCGCGGACAGCGTCGCCGCGATCACGGCGCCGACGCGTCCGGCGCCGCGCACCTGGACCCGTACGGCCCGCCGCGCCGCCAGCCTCCGCATCGCTCCGCCCGGCTCGGAGTGGACCACGGACAGGGACGCCAGGTCCGGACGCAGCCGGTCGACGGCGTCGGGTCTCCTGCGCAGCGAGTCCGCGGCCGGTCCGCCGGCTCCGGGGTCGTCCAGGAGCCCAGCGGCCGCCAGCCGGCCCACCAGAGCGTCGGCGCGCCCGTCCGGCAGTCCCCTCGTGCGAGCCTCCGCACGCAGGAGATCCAGTCCCCGGGTGCCGTCCAGCAGGTCGATGAGCGAGCCGGTCGCGGTGTCCAGCGGCCCCACCGTCACCGCATGCGCGCGTGTCACCCCGACCTGCACGGACTGGCGGTCGCGCCATGCCCGCCGCAGGGCAGGCTTCATCATCGGATGCATATCCGTCCCCGTTCCCCCGGTGAATTCCCTGGTCTTCCCTCTTCGGACCGCTGTCAGAATGCCCGGCCGCGGCGAGGCGTGGGGAAAGTTGTCCACAGGTGCGGCGTATTAGTCGTTCAAATCGTGCAGCCATGGAGTGGATCAAGCGAGAACCGTCCCCGGGGCGGGACTTCCCGTACTGACAGCGGGTAACGTCGGGGCGTGCCCGTCGACCCTTCCCCGCGACTCACCGGGGAGAACTCAGCGCGCGGCGCGGGAGCCACGCGAAACGCCGGTCGTCACCCGCACCGCGGGCCCGTCACGAGTGCGGTCGAGGTCCGCAGGAGCGCCCGGCGCAGCAGAACGGTCTCCGCGTACCGCGAGGGCGACCGCACCATCGTGCTGATTCCCGCCCGGATGTCCGAGGCCGAGGAGCGCCGGTGGGTCGGCGTGATGCTGGACAAGCTCGCGGCGCAGGAGAGCAAGCGCGTCCTCGGCGACAGTGAACTGTACGAGCGCGCCGAGCGGTTGTCGGAGCAGTACCTCGACGGACGAGCGAGGCCGGCTTCCGTGCGGTGGGTGACCAACCAGAACACCCGGTGGGGCTCGTGCACTCCGGCCGAGGGCAGCATCCGGCTCTCGCACCGGTTGCAGGGCATGCCGGAGTACGTCGTCGACTACGTGCTCGTCCACGAACTCGCCCACTTGCTGGTCCCCGGGCACGGGCCGCGCTTCTGGCGGCTGCTGGAGGCCTATCCCCGTACCGAACGGGCCCGCGGCTACCTCGAAGGCGTCGTCGCCGCGGGCCGGCTGCCGCACCTGCCCGCCGCACGCGAGGAGTGAGGGCCGCCGGGCGCGGAGCGTCGGCCCGGTGCGAAGTGCGGCCGTCAACGACCCGTTCCGGATCGGGTGTCGACGGTCCTGTACCGAATGTGTACCGGCTTGGCTCAATGTCGCCGCAAGCGGTTAGCCTGGCGCGACGCATTCGTATTTCGGGATGGGGGACGGTCGTAACGCATGGCCAGGGAATTCCAACGGGGCCACAAGGCCAAGATCAGTGATCTGACACCGGGAACGGATCTGTACGTAGGTGTGCAGATCGCTGCTCCTGGACTGACCTTCGACATCAGCTGCTTCGGCCTCGACGCGAACGAGCAGCTCTCCGACGACCGGTACTTCATCTTCTTCAACCAGCCGAAGTCGCCGGAGGAGTCCATCCAGCTTCTCGGCGCGCAGGCCGGTGACACCGAGTCGTTCCGCGTCACGCTGGACCGCATCCCGGCGAGCATCCACAAGCTGTCCTTCACCGCCACGATCGACGGCGCCGGACAGATGTCGCAGATCGGCCCCGGTTACATCCGGATCGTCGCGGGCGGCGAAGAGGTCGTCAGGTACGCCTTCGACGGCTCGGAGTTCAGCACCGAGCGCGCGGTGATGCTGGGCGACTTCTACCTCAAGGACGTGTGGCGGTTCGCCGCCGTCGGCCAGGGCTTCGACGGCGGCCTCGAGGCGCTGCTGAAGAACTTCGGCGGAGAGGTCGCCGAGGAGGAGCCCGCACCGCAGCAGCCGCAGGCCGCCGCGCCTTCCTTCGCGCCGCCCGCGACGCCCGCCGCGCCCGCGCCCGCCTTCGGCGCCCCTCAGCCCCCGCAGACTCCTCAGGCCCCGCAGCCCGCCCCCGCCTACGGGGCCCCCGCTGCCCCGGCTCCCGCCCAGCAGGCTCCCGCTCCGGGCCCGCAGGTGCACGCGGCTCCGACCATGGCGGCCCCCATGACGCCGCCGGCCGCCACCGTGCCGCCGCCGGCGCCGTCCCCGTACGGCCAGCCGCAGCCCCAGCAGCCGCAGCCCCACCCCCAGCAGCCGCAGTACGGCCAGGTCCCGGGGCAGGTCCCCGGCCAGATGCCCGGGCAGGTCCCGCCGCCGGGAATGCCGTACGGCCAGCCCGCACCCGCCCCCTACGGCCAGCAGCCCGGCATGCCCCAGGGCGCCCCGCAGGCAGTCCCGCAGGGCGTGCCGCAGACCGGCGCCGGCCTCCAGTCGGCCCTCCAGCCGTACCGCGAGACGCCCACCGGCCAGCGCTGGACCCCGCAGAACCAGCAGATGATGCGGGTCGACCTCACCATGGGCGGTACGCCCGTGCTCGCCCGCCAGGGCAGCATGGTCATGTACCAGGGCAAGGTCGACTTCAGCTACAAGGGCGCCGGTTTCGCCGGCCGTATCGTCGGCAACGCCACCGGCCAGGAGATGCAGCTGATGCGCTGCAGCGGCCGCGGCCAGGTCTTCCTCGCCGAGAACGGCGCGCACCTGCACTCGATCGAGCTGCAGGGCGACGGCATCTGCGTCTCCGCCGAGAACGTGCTCGCCTTCGACGAGTCGCTGCAGCACGAGGTCCGGCGCATCGAGGGCCACGGCATCCCCGGCGGCGCGCTGTTCACGATGATGTTCCAGGGCACGGGCACCGTCGTCGTCAAGACGCACGGCGTCCCCGTCGTCCTCCCGGTCACGCCCACGACGTTCGCCGACAGCAACGCGATCGTCGCCTGGTCGGCGGCCTCGCAGGTCATCCTCTCCAGCCAGGTCCGGCTGCGCCGCAACGCCTACCCGGGACACAGCGGCGAGACCGTGAACCTCCAGTTCCGGGGCGCCCCCGGCAACTTCATCGTCGTCCAGCCCTACGAGGTCTGAGGGAGCCCGGATCATGAACCAGCAACTCGCGGGCTTCGCCCCGACCCCCGTCGCGGCCCGGATGGAGAACCACGGCCGCACCATGCTCAAGGTCGCCATGGCCACCGGCCAGGACCTGTACGCACGCACCGGCTCGATGGTCGCCTACGAGGGCTTCGTCCAGTACGAGCCCAACCCGCCCGCCGTCCGGCAGATCGCCGCCCAGTGGGTGACCGGCGAAGGCGCGCCCCTCATGAAGTGCTCCGGCGACGGGCTGCTCTACCTCGCCGACTACGGCGCCGACGTCGTCGTGATCAACCTCAACAACGACTCGATCTCGGTCAACGGCACCAACCTCCTGGCCTTCGACGCCCACCTCCAGTGGGGCGTCGAGAAGGTCAAGGGCCTCGCCAAGTTCGCCGGCCAGGGCCTGTGGAACGTGGAGGTCGCCGGCACCGGATGGGTCGCCCTGACCTCCCGCGGTACGCCCCTCGTCGTCGACTGCGGCCGCGGCGAGGACGAGACGTATGTCGACCCGGACGCCCTCGTCGCCTGGTCCCCGAACCTCAAGGTGAAGGGCAAGCGCAGCTTCAAGGCCTCCTCCCTGATCGGGCGGGGCAGCGGAGAGGCGTACCAGATGGCCTTCTCGGGCCAGGGCATCGTCGTCGTACAGCCGAGTGAGGACAGCACCGACCGCCTGCGGATCCGGGGCTGAGGGGGAGCGAGAACACACCATGCAGAGTCCGCTTTTCGGCTACGCCGAGCAGCAGTCCCAGGACCGCTACGTCGTGCAGAACCCGCAGCTGCTGAGGGTCACCCTGACCGGGCAGGACGACATCCTCGCCCGCAAGGGCGCGATGGTCGCCTACCAGGGGCTGGTCGACTTCGACGGCGAGTACCAGACGAGCAGCCAGCGCAGGGCCCGCGCCAACACCGGCGAGGGCCTCGACCTGATGCGCTGCTCGGGCCAGGGCACCGTCTACTTCGCCAATCTCGCCCAGTACGTCCACGTCGTCGACGTGGACCAGGAGGGCATGACCGTCGACAGCGCCTATGTGCTGGCGCTCGACTCCACCCTGCACACCGAGGTCATCGCGGTGGACAGCCAGTACGGCATCTCCGGATCCGGCAAGTACCAGCTCAACATCTCCGGCCGGGGCAAGGTCGCGCTGATGACCTCGGGCCAGCCGCTGATGATGCAGGTGACGCCGGACAAGTACGTCAGTGTGGACGCCGACGCCATCGTGGCCTGGTCCTCCGCGCTCCGCGTGCAGATGCAGGCCCAGACGCACAACTCGAACGTGCGCCGCCGCCGCGGCAACACCGGGGAGGGCTGGGAGCTGAGCTTCCTCGGGCAGGGCTTCGCCCTCGTCCAGCCCAGCGAGGTCATGCCCCCGCAGAACGCGGACCTCGGGCAGGGCCTGCGCGCCCAGTACGGCGTGGGCCAGCACGGCGCACACGCCCAGAACCAGAACAACGCCTGGAACTGACGGGACGTGCGTCAGGGGCGGTCGGCGTCCCCCGCTCCCGGCGGGAGACCTCAGCCGGCCGCCCCTCACCCGTAGGTGCTACAGCGCGGCCCGCGTGCGCTCCAGGAGCCGCACGACCGAGGCGTCGGCGACGTCCGCCACCTCGTCGTACGGGAACCAGCGCAGGTCCAGTGACTCGTCGCTGATCGCGGGCTCGGCACCGGCCGGGGCCAGTGCCGCGTACTGCACGTCCAGGTGCCAGTGGCACGGCGCGGGGATCGCGTGCCGGTCGAGGGTGACCGGGCCGCCGGGCAGCAGGGACAGCCCGGGGATCCCGGACTCCTCCGTGGCCTCGCGCAGCGCCGCCGCGGCCAGGGTCGTGTCCTGCGGCTCGCAGTGGCCGCCCATCTGCAGCCACATGCCGAGCTTCCGGTGCAGCGTGAGCAGCACTCGCCCGTGCTCCGGGTCGACGACCAGGGCGCTCGCGGTGAGATGCCCCGCACCGCAGGACTTCCACATCCCGTCCGGGTGTGCCGCCAGATGGTCCAGATACGTCTGCCGCAGCGCGGCCTGGCCGTCCTCGCGGGCCGGGTAGCCCTTCAGCACGAGGACGGCGTCGTCGTGGAGGCTCACTTGTCGGTGTCGTCCTCGCCGCCGGCCGGTCCTTCGGGCTCCTCGCCGGACTCTCCCGGCTTCCCCTGGGCGGCGTCCGGCTTGTGGAGGTTCGGCGACGTGCCGCCGGCGGCCTCGCCGAGCATCTTGTCCAGCTCGGAGAAGTCCAGCTGCTCGCGGTGCACGAAGCCGTCCGGGTCGTCCAGGTCGGTCGCGGTCGGCAGCATGTCCGGGTGCTCCCACAGGGCGTCCCGCCCGTCGACACCGCGCGCGTCCGTGAGCGAGGCCCACAGCCGGGCGGCGTCCCGCAGCCTGCGCGGACGCAGCTGCAGCCCGATCAGGGTGGCGAACGTCTGCTCCGCCGGGCCGCCGGACGCGCGGCGCCTGCGCAACGTCTCGCGCAGCGCGGGCGCGGACGTGAGACGGGAGGAGGCGGCCTCGTGGACGACCGCGTCGACCCAGCCCTCGACCAGTGCGAGGGCCGTCTCCAGGCGGGCCAGGGCCGCCTTCTGCTCCGGGGTGTCCTCAGGCTGGAACATGCCCTGCTGCAGCGCCTCCTGCAGCTGCTCGGGGTGCGAGGGGTCGAACTGGCCGACCACGTCCTCCAGCTTGGACGTGTCCACCTTGATCCCGCGGGCGTACCCCTCGACCGCTCCGAACAGGTGCGAGCGCAGCCACGGCACATGGGCGAAGAGCCGCTGGTGGGCCGCCTCGCGCAGCGCGAGGTACAGCCGCACCTCCTCCTTCGGCACGCCGAGGTCCTTGCCGAGGGCGTCCACGTTCAACGGGAGGAGCGCGGCCTTGCCGGCCGGGCCCAGCGGCAGACCGATGTCGGTCGAGCCGACCACCTCGCCGGCCAGGACGCCGACCGCCTGCCCGATCTGCTGGCCGAACATCGCCCCGCCCATGGAGCGCATCATGCCGATCAGCGGGCCCGCCATGGCCTGCATCTCCTCGGGCAGCACGTCGCCCATGGCGAGACCGACGCGCTCGGCGACCGGGTCGACGAGCTGCTGCCAGGCCGGGAGGGTCGCCTCGACCCACTCCGCGCGGCTCCACGCCACGGCCGTGCTCGCGCCCGAGGGGAGCGAGGTCGCGCCGTCCAGCCACAGGTCGGCGAGCCGCACGGCCTCCTCGACCGCGGTGCGGTCCACCGGGCCGACGCTCGCGTCCTTGGTCCCGTCGGGCGTGCCCTGGGCGACCGTCTGGCGGGCGATCTGCTTGGCCATGTCCCAGTTCACCGGGCCGCCCTCGTAGCTCAGCATCTGGCCGAGCTGCTGGAACGCCGCGCCGAGATCGTTGGGGTTCAGCGAGCCGAACATGGCGGCGAAGGGGTTGTCCCCGCCGCCCTCGCCGAAGCCGAAGGGGTTGGAGGGGGATCCGCCGGAGCCCTGGCCACCTCCGGCGGGATTCCTCTTCTTGCCCTCGTCGCCGTTCTCCGGCTCCTCCGGCGGAAGGCCGAATCCGAATGGGGTGTCACTCACGGGTTTCCTCGGCTCGTAGGGCCGCCGGCTCTCCGCCGACGGCGACTGCCCGACAACACCACCCAGCCTATGCGGCCGGGGGGCCGTGCGGCTTCGACATCCGGGCCGCTTGCGGGCTCGGTGCCCCGCCGGCACGTGGCCTGCGGCAGGATGGACGCCACCTGGTGCGTATGCGTCATTCGCTTGCGTATTGAAGACAACCGCTGGAGACGCCTGGTGAGTTCCCCAGATCCGCAGGTTCGCGCAGCGCGAAACCGCTCAACCGCGGCCGCCGGTCGCCTGCCCGAGGGGCGTGGCCCCGTCGTGGCCGTCACCGGTGCCGCCACGGGCGTCGGTGACCTGCTCACCAGGCGCCTTGCCGCGTCCGACGAGATCAAGCAGGTCGTCGCGATCGACGAGCGCCGCGGTGAGGTCCCCGAGGCGCACTGGCACGTGCTCGACGTCCGTGACCCGGCGATCGCGGAGAAGCTGCGGGGCGTAGACGTCGTGGTGCACCTCGCGCTGGACCTCGACCTGGAGACCGACTCGGCCGCCCGCACCGCGTACAACGTGCGCGGTACGCAGACCGTCCTGACCGCCGCCGCGGCGGCGGGCGTCCGCCGGGTCGTCCTGTGCACCTCCGCCATGGTCTACGGGGCGCTGCCCGACAACGACATCCCGCTCTCCGAGGACGCCGAGCTGCGGGCGACCGCCGAGGCGACCGGCGTCGGAGACCTGCTGGAGATCGAACGCCTCGGCCGCCGCGCGCCCCGCGCCCATCCCGGGCTGAACGTCACCGTGGTCAGGCCCGCCGTTCTCGTCGGCGGCACCGACACCGCGCTGACCCGCTACTTCGAGTCGCCCCGGCTGCTCGTGGTCGCCGGATCCCGGCCCACCTGGCAGTTCTGCCATGTCGAGGACCTCGTGGGCGCTCTGGAGTACGCGGCGCTGGAGAAGGTCGAGGGCGAGCTCGCCGTCGGCTGCGACGGATGGCTGGAGCAGGAGGAGGTCGAGGAGCTCAGCGGCATCCGCCGGATGGAGCTGCCCTCGGCGGTGGCGCTGGGCGCGGCCGCCCGTCTGCACCGCATCGGCCTCACGCCCTCTCCCGCGGGCGACCTCGCGTACACGATGCACCCCTGGGTGGTGAGCGTGAGCCGGCTGCACGACGCGGGCTGGCGTCCGCAGTGGACGAACGAGGAGGTGCTGGCCGCCCTGCTGGAGGAGGTCGAGGGCCGGCACACCGTCGCGGGCCGCCGCCTCGGCCGCAAGGACGCCACGGCCGCCGGCGCCGCGGGCGCGACGGTCGCGCTGCTGGGCACGGCGGCGCTGGTGCGACGCGCCCGCAAGGCACGCCGCCGGATCTAGGCGGAGCGCGGCGTCCCTGTAGGAGGCTCCAAGCCCGGCCGGGGCCGATCCGTGGGAAGGGCTATTCCGCGCTGTCGGTGCCGTACGGCACGATGGCTCCATGGCACGCACGTACGACCACCCCGGCGAGCAGGCGGCGCAGGACCCCATCCGGCTGCTCGCGATCCGTGACACACCGCTCTCCGTCGACGAGGTCTTCGCGGCGGTGGGAGACGACGCCGCGGGCGGCACCGCGCTGTTCGTCGGCACCGTGCGCAACCACGACGGCGGCGCCGATGTCGACACACTGGGTTACTCCTGCCATCCGACGGCGGAGGCGGAGATGCGCCGCATCGCCGAGAAGGTGGCCGCCGAGTACCCCGTCAGGGCGCTCGCCGCCGTCCACCGTGTGGGCGACCTGGCGGTCGGGGATCTCGCGGTGGTCGTCGCGGTTTCGTGCCCGCACCGGGGGGAGGCGTTCGAGGCGTGCCGGAAGCTGATCGACGACCTCAAGCACGAGGTGCCGATCTGGAAGCACCAGCGATTCTCGGACGGCACCGAGGAGTGGGTCGGAGCCTGTTGAGCCTCAGGCGCGGGACCGGTGGTTCACCCGCCGAAGGCAGGGGGAAGGGTGGGAGTCTGCCGAGAGCCGGAGCCGTCTGCGCGGCCATTCCCTGACGAGTCGTCAGTGCGATTCCGCCCGTGAAACCCGGTCCGGGCTCATCCGCCCCGATTTGCGTAACCGCACCCCTGCCATGAGCGTTGATCTCGCAGATGAGACTAATCTGCTGATCACTCAGTCGTTCACTCATGGGGTAGGGAGGTCGCGATGGCAGTTCTGGCCTGGTTGCTGATTCCGCTTTTCGCTGCTGTCGGTGCGGCGATATGGGCCGGCTGGGCCCAGCGGAACCGCACGAGCGGGGACATCGCCGAGCTCGCGGGGTACGCGCGCTTCCGTGACGCGATGGAGAAGGCCGCCTCCGGTACGGATGTCGTCCGACAGTGATCCCGAGCGTACGCAGGCGCCGAGAGGCCCTCGTACGGACCGGCCCCGGCCGTACTCGCACAGGCTCGTCCCGTACTGTCGTTCCATGCCACGCCGCACTGCGACGATGCTCGCCTCCACCCTCGTCTTCATCGCGCTGCTCTGCGCAGGCGTCTTCTTCAAGGTCCCGTACGCGGAGATGTCGCCCGGCCCGACGGTGAACACGCTGGGCTCCGCCGACGGCGAGCCGGTGCTCAAGATCTCCGGCCACAAGACCTTCCCGACCACCGGTCACCTCAACATGACGACCGTGAGGGTGACCGGGGCGGACTACGAGATGAGCCTCGTCGAGGCGCTGTACGGCTGGCTGGCCCACGACAACGTGGTGGTGCCGCACGACACCCTCTACCCCGACGGGAAGACCGAGGAGCAGTCGACGCAGGAGAACGCCGAGGAGTTCAACCAGTCCCAGGAGAGCGCCAAGGTGGCGGCGCTGCGGCAGTTGAAGATCCCGGTGGCGTCGCGGGTGGTCGTCTCCAGCGTCGTCAAGGGCTCCCCCTCGGAGGGCAAGCTGCACGCCGGCGACGTCATCCGCGCGGTGGACGGCACCGAGATCAAGAAGCCCGGGGACGTCGCCGAGCAGGTCGTGAAGCGCAAGCCGGGCGAGGACGTCGTCTTCACCGTCGTCCCCGCCAAGGCCGCCGCCGCCGCGGAGAAGGCGCGCAAAGAGCCCCAGGACACCCGCAAGGTCACGATCACCACGGTGAGGGCTCAGGACGACAACCGCGCGATCGTCGGCATCCAGGCCGGTACCGACCACACCTTCCCGTTCACCATCGACATCCACCTCGCCGACGTCGGCGGCCCGAGCGCCGGCCTGATGTTCGCCCTCGGGATCGTCGACAAGCTGACGGCGGAGGACCTCACCGGAGGAAAGTTCGTCGCGGGGACGGGCACGATCGACGACGACGGCAAGGTCGGCCCGATCGGCGGAATCGACATGAAGCTCGTCGGCGCCCGCAAGGCCGGCGCCCAGTTCTTCCTGACCCCCGCCGACAACTGCGCCGGCGCCGCCGACGACGTCCCGGACGGCCTCACGCTGGTCAAGGTCGACACGATCGCCGACGCGACGAAGTCCCTGGAGAAGATCCGCTCGGGCGACACCAAGGGCCTGCCGAGCTGCACGAAGGGCTGAGCAGGGCGGACGGGGCCGCCGACCGCGACACGGCGGGGCGGGACGCCTTCCACCCCTGGCTGGCCCCGCTCGGTCGGCTGTGTACTCAACACGCAAGTCGCATCGCCACAAGGCACGTTGAAACAGATCAACGGACGAG
>NZ_JBFAOY010000012.1:184252-216173 GCF_040675505.1 Streptomyces sp. NPDC049597 | reverse complement strand
ACAGCCAGCTTCGAACGGGACAGGTCCACCAGATCACCCAACTGCGCCCGGGAGTTGGGACCCTCGTCACGCAGCAGCCGGAGCAGTCGCGCCTGGTGCGCGTTCGCGGGTCGAGCCGTCATGCGTCTCACGTACCCCTCCCCTCCCCTGGCCCTCGGCCACAGCCCTTTCGGCGCGGGGAACCTGGCCATCCGTCTGCTTTCGAGGGGAACGTAGCAGCGCTTTGCCTGAGTGGGAAGAACTTGCGCACACTCCATGCGCAACTTTCTCCTCGCCCGGGACAAAGGTCGGTGACTGGTGGTGCGGCACGAGCAGCCGGTTCTCCTACCCCTGGTAGCTGTCGTAGCTGGGCTTGCCGGTCGGCCGGTAGACCCCGACGACGGTACCGCTCTTCGTCGTCGAGACGCTGACCGGCTCCAGAGCGGTGGGGACCGCTCCGTCGGCGAACAGCCGCTTGCCGGTGCCGATGATCACCGGATGGATGGTCAGCCGGTACTCGTCGACCAGGTCGTTCCGCATGAGCGTCTGGGCGAGGTCGCCGCTGCCGACGACGTTGATGTCACCGCCGTCGGACGCTTTCAGTTCGCGCACGGCGTCGGCGACGTCGCCCTCCAGCAGCGTGGAGTTCTCCCATTCCAGTGACGTCAGGGTCCGGGACGCCACGTACTTGCGCGTGCTGTTCATCCGCTCGGTGAACGGGTTGCCGGGATCGGCGGTCGGCCAGTACGCCGCGAAGATGTCGTACGTCTTGCGGCCGAGCAGCATCGCGTCGGAGGGCTCGTACCAGCCGGCGACGGCCGCGCCGACCTCGTCGTCGGACACCGGCTTCTGCCAGCCGCCGTGCTCGAAGCCGCTCTCGGCGTCCTCGTCCGGGCCGCCCGGTGCCTGCATGACGCCGTCCAGCGACAGGAACGTGCAAACGATGATCTTACGCATGGTGCGCTCCCTTCGTGTCGACGGGTGGACTGCGCGGCCACCGCAAACTCATCGGCGGGACCTGGCGTCGCGGCATCACCGTCCGATCCTCGGACTGCCCGCACTTCCTGTTCTGGCAGGCGTGCGGGAGCGTGTTCCCAACGAGGGGTGTGCCGGTTTCACCGGCTGATCCAACAGCAACATCCGATCAACGGATCGACCCGCCGAAGAGACATGCTCTAGGACTGTTCCCGCTGGTGGTAGGTCTTGCGGGTGTGCTCCGTGTGCTCCCGCATGATCTCCGTGGCGCGCTGTTCGTCGCGCGCGGAGATGGCCGCGATCAGGCTGCGGTGCTCGATCCACGACTGGCGGCCGCGCTGTCGCGCCACGGGCGTGTAGTACCAGCGGACGCGGCGGTCGACCTGTGCGGCCAGCTCGGCGAGGACGCTGTTGCCGGCGAGCTCCATCACCTTGGCGTGGAACGCGGCGTTGGTGGCGACCGCCTGGTCGACGTCGTCGTCCGCGACGGCCTGCTCGCCCCTCGCGCACAGGGCTTCCAGCGCTTCGATGCCGGCGGTACCGGAATGGGCCGCGGCGAGGCGGGCGGCCTCGGCCTCCAGCAGGGTGCGCACCGACAGCAGCTGGTCGGCCTCGGCCTCGGTCGGCTCGTGGACGAACGCGCCTTGGGCCGGGCGCAGGTCGACCCAGCCCTCGGTGTTGAGGCGCTGGAGCGCCTCGCGCACGGGCTGGCGGGAGACGCCGAGGTGGCCGGCGAGTTCGCTCTCGATCAGGTGCTGGCCGGGGCGCAGGGCCCGGGTCGTGATCAGTTCGAGCAGTGCCTCGTACACGCGCTCGCGCAGCGGGCCCGGTCGTTCCAGCTTGGGCACGGTTCCCGGGGGCAGTCCTGTGGACAACATCACGGTCCCCCTCGAGGCCGACAGCAACGGCGAAGCGACACGGATTGGCTATCGTCTACAGTCTACCGAGCGACGATCGCCCCAACGGAGATCCGCATCACTCCGCCGCACCGCCACTGGCGCGGCCGGCTCACAGGAACGGTTCGAGGCGCTCCAGGAAGACCCGCTGCGACGCGACAAGCCTCTCGCGCGCGGTCCCGATGTCGAACCACTCGGCCCGGTCGATCTCCGGGAACTCCTGCTGGACGCCCGATCCCCGCGGCCACTCCATGGTGAAGGTGCCCGGCACGACGAGGGACGTGTCGAGGTCGCCCTCCATCGCCCACACCGTGACGACCTTGCCGTTCGACTGCCGTGTCTCGCCGAGGGGGATCCAGTCGCCGACGGGTGGCTGGAGGCCCAGCTCCTCCTCGAACTCCCGTCGCGCCGCGGCCATCGGGTCCTCGTCCGGGGTGTACTCGCCCTTGGGGATCGACCAGGCCGCGTCGTCGCGGGACGCCCAGAACGGGCCGCCCATGTGCCCGAGGAGGACCTGGACCCGGGTGTCCCGCCGCCGGTAGAGCAGGAGTCCGGCACTTCGCATCGTCGCCATGCAGCCCAGTGTGACGGCGCGCGCTCAGGGGCAGCGGATGACCTGGCCCGCGTACGACAGGTTTCCGCCGAAGCCGAAGAGGAGGACCGGGTCCCCGGAGGTGATCTCGCCGCGCTCGACGAGCTTGGACAGGGCCATCGGAATGGAGGCAGCGGAGGTGTTGCCCGACTCCACGACGTCGCGGGCCACGACCGCGTTGACCGCGCCGATCCGCTGGGCGACGGGCTCGATGATCCGCAGGTTGGCCTGGTGCAGGACGACGGCGGCCAGTTCCTCGGGCGCGACACCGGCCCGCTCGCAGACCTTGCGCGCGATGGGCGGCAGCTGCGTGGTGGCCCACCGGTAGACGGCCTGCCCCTCCTGGGCGAAGCGCGGCGGGGTGCCCTCGATGCGTACGGCATGCCCCATGTCGGGGACCGAACCCCACAGGACCGGTCCTATACCGGCGTCCTGGCCGGGACGGACGGCTTCGACGACGGCGGCGCCGGCGCCGTCGCCCACCAGCACGCAGGTGGTGCGGTCGGTCCAGTCGGTGATGTCGGCCATCTTGTCGGCGCCGATGACCAGGGCCCGGGTGGCCGCTCCCGCGCGCACCGTGTGGTCCGCGGTGGCGAGCGCATGGGTGAAGCCCGCGCAGACGACGTTGAGGTCCATCACGGCGGGCGAGCCCATGCCGAGCCGCGCCGCGACGCGTGCGGCCGTGTTGGGCGAGCGGTCGACGGCCGTGGAGGTGGCGACCAGCACGAGGTCGATGTCGGCCGGAGTGAGCCCGGCCGAGGCCAGGGCCTTGGCGCCGGCGTGCGCGGCCAGTTCGTCCACGGGCTCGTCGGGGCCCGCGACGTGCCGGGTCTCGATGCCCACGCGGCTGCGGATCCACTCGTCGCTGGTGTCGACGATGGCCGCCAGGTCGTCGTTGGTGAGCACCTTCGCGGGCTGGTAGTGCCCGACGGCGACGACACGTGAGCCGGTCATGGATGGTTCCCCCTCGGGACGATGCCAGGTACGCCCCAGTCTTTGCGGCTACCCACCGGTACGACGGCAGGTGATCCGACAAGCTTCACCGGCCGGACTTTGGAGCTTCCCCAACGGAACCCCGCGATTGCCGGGCAAACGGGCCTTGGCCCACCACAGGAGCATCCTGTAGACAATATTCTGTCGACTGACCATCCTCACAGTCCGCCCTCGTTCGGTCGCCTCACCGAACGCAGAGCCCCGTGAAAGTCGCAGTTGTCGGCGCCGGTGCCATCGGCGCACATGTCGGGGCCGCGCTCCACCGCGCCGGCGCCGACGTCCACCTCATCGCCCGCGCCGCGCACCTGACGGCCGTGCGCCGGTCGGCTGCAACCTGACGCTGAACGTGCAGGACAATGAGACCGTCGAGGTCACCTCGCCGCTCGAGACCCGGTGACCCACGGCAACCTCTGCATCAAGGGCCGTTTCGGCTACCAACACGTACAGAATCGGGACTGATCTCATGGGACGGGTCACCGAACGCCGCCGCACCATCCGCATCCGGGAGGGAACGGTGTCGACCCGTCCCGACACCCTGGTGGCCGAGGAGCCGCTGGAGATCCGGCTGAACGGCAAGCCCCTCGCCATCACCATGCGCACCCCGGGCGACGACTTCGCGCTGGCGGCCGGCTTCCTGGTCAGCGAGGGCGTGCTCGGGGCGGCCGAGGAGCTCCAGTCGATCGTGTACTGCGCGGGTGCGCAGGCCGACGGTTCGAACACCTACAACGTGGTGGACGTGAAGCTCGCCCCCGGCGTCGCCGTCCCCGACATCACGCTGGAGCGCAACGTCTACACGACCTCGTCCTGCGGGCTCTGCGGCAAGGCGAGCCTGGACGCCGTCCGGACCACCGCCCGGTTCCCGATCGCCGACACTCCCCCGGTGCGCGTCGAGCCCTCGCTGCTGGCCGGCCTCCCCGACCGGCTCCGGGCGGCGCAGCAGGTCTTCGACCGGACCGGGGGCCTGCACGCGGCGGCACTGTTCTCGCCCGAGGGCGAGCTGCTGGACATCCGGGAGGACGTGGGCCGGCACAACGCCGTCGACAAGCTCGTCGGCCGCGCCCTGCGGGACGGCCGGCTGCCGCTGTCCCGGACGATCCTCCTCGTGTCCGGGCGGGCGTCGTTCGAGCTGGCGCAGAAGGCGGTGATGGCGGGCATCCCGGTGCTCGCCGCCGTCTCCGCGCCGTCGTCGCTCGCCGTGGACCTGGCCGCCGAGACGGGCCTGACCCTGGTCGGCTTCCTGCGCGGCGCCAACATGAACGTGTACGCGGGCGACGAGCGCATCGCCCTGGGCACCGGGGTCTGAGCGCCCCGCGGCGCGGGACAGCGACCCGGCCGGCGAGGAGCGCCCCCGGCGCCGGCCGGGTCCTTCCGTTCCGCTCGGCGTCCGTACGGCGAGCGCTGCCCGGACGGACAGCGCGGGACGACCGGCGAGACGTGGGCGGCCGATCTGCGGGAATAGCGGTGGGTGACCGCTCCGGATGCGCGCGCCCGGAGGCGTTGCTTCGCTGAGGTGGTCCGCTCTCCCCCAGATCGAGGAGCGATCATGAGCGTTGCAGGTGACCCCAGCGGCCGTTCCGAGCAGATGCGCCAGAAGGTGCAGGACCTCCAGGAGGCCGCGGAGCGCGCGACCGACCCGGACGAGCGCCGCCGACTGCAGGACCAGGCCCGCAGGCTCCGCGCACAGAGCAAGCAGGCCGGCCGCAGGGGCCAGGAGGACATCGACCCCATGTGACCTCGCGCCCGACCGCGCCAAGGCGGCCCACGTCCCCGGCCGGGGGCGGGGGCCGCCTTGGCGCGTCCCCGACGCGCACGCCGCGCGCTCCGTCCGCGTTCCCTGGACTCGGGTCCGGGCCGTTCGCGGGCCCGGCACCCGAGCGGCCACAGCCCGGGGGCCGCGTCAGTGCCGCGAGCGGGCCTGCCGCCTCTCCTCGAGGACCGCGATCGTGCGCGTGCACCAGTCGAGGTTCTCCCGCTCGAAGGCCAGGCCGCGCAGGCAGGTCAGGTACGGGCCGATGCGGTCGCCGTGGCGGAGGAACTCCTCCTCCGTACGGTCTCCGCGCAAGCGGCGCAGCAGGTCGCCGAAGAGGGCGGTCTTGGCCTGGGCGACCGTGGCGCGTTCGGTCAGCTCGGCGACGAGGGCGTGGGTGTCGACGTGGTCGGCGGCCTGGACCTTGACGAGCAGGTCGTCGCGGACGAAGGCCGGCTTGGCGGCGGCGGCCGTGAAGGCCTCCAGCTCCGCCAGGCCCGCGTCGGTCACGTGGAACAGCCGCTTGTTGGGCCGGCTCTCCTGCACCACCTCCCGGCCCGCGACCAGCCCTTCCTTCTCCAGCCGGGTCAGCTCGGCGTAGAGCTGCTGCGGCTGGGCGTACCAGAAGTTGGCCACACCGATGTCGAACGCCTTGGCCACTTGGTAGCCGCTCAGCTCGCCGTCGAGCAGCGCCGCCAGCACGGCGTGCCGTAGTGCCATGGGATCCGCTCCTCACATGCCCTGTCGCCGTACGGGCTCTCCATGGTACTCATGAAAATGACTACTCACATTCATGACTATCAAGGTGGGGCTCATGAACACCGCAGACCGTTTCCGCGCAGCCGTCGACAACCAGGACCTCGCAGCCCTGGACGACCTGTTCACCGACGACATCCGCTTCTACAGCCCCGTCAAGTTCACGCCGTTCGAGGGCAAGCCGATGGTGAGGGGACTCTTCGGGGTCCTGCTGCGCACCTTCGAGGACTTCCGCTACATCGGCGACTACGCCGGGACCGCCGAGACCAGCACCGACGCCACCACGGCGCCGTCCGCGGTACTGCTCTTCCGCGCCAGGGCAGGCGGCAAGGAGATCCACGGCATCGACCTGCTGCACTTCGACGACGAGGGCCGGATCAAGGAGTTCACCGTCATGGTCCGCCCCCAGTCCGCCGTGCACGCCCTCAGCGAGGCCGTTCTCGCCGGCCTGGTCGCGGACGGCCTGGTCCCGGCACCCGCCCGTCCGTAGACGACCACGGGCCGGGGACCGGAACCGGTCCCCGGCCAGGGCGACACGACGCCTTCACCGTGTGGACTCGGCCGACGGCCCTGCCCCTTCGATGTACGGGAGAGCCGCTCCCGGCGCCGACGGCGGTGGGAACGCCGGGTCAGGTGAGGACCGCCGTCGGGGCGTCCCGCAGGGTGACGTTGGCGTGGCTCTCCTGGAAGCTCTGGTCCGACACGAGGGTCAGCCGGGCCGTGGACCGGAACTCCGGCAGGGTGGTGGAGCCGCAGGACACCATCGTGGTCTTGAGTTTGGCGACGGTCAGCGCCAGGCCTTCGTCGAGGTCGCCCGCGTAGGGGACACAGCCGTCCACGCCTTCCTCGAAGACCAGGCCCTGGCCGCCCTGGCCGTAACGCTGCCAGTTGCGGGCACGGTTCGAGCCCTCGCCCCAGTACTCCTTCACGAAGCCGTCACGGGTGGGCAGCTTCGCGCCGGCCGCCTGGTCGAAGCGCGCGAAGTACCGCCCCATCATGACGAAGTCGGCGCCCATCGCCAGCGCCAGGGCCACGTGACAGTCGTGCACCAGCCCGCCGTCGGAGCAGATCGGCACGTACTCGCCGGTGCGCTCGCACAACGCGTCCCGGGCCGCCGCGACATCCAGCACGGCACTGGCCTGGCCGCGTCCGATGCCCTTCTGGTCGCGGGTGATGCAGATGGAGCCGCCACCCACGCCGACCTTGACGAAGTCCGCCCCCGCCTCGGCGAGGAAGGTGAAGGCCTCGCCGTCGACCACGTTGCCCCCGCCGACCGGGATCTCCGGACAGTGCTTCTTCACCCATGTCAGGGCCTGTGCCTGCCAGTCGCTGTAGCCGTCGGACGAGTCGAAGCACAGCGCGTCCGCGCCCGCCTCCACCAGGGCCGGGACGCGCTCCTGGTAGTCATGGGTGTTGACGCCCGCGCCCACGCGCAGGCGCTTGGCGGCGTCCACGACCTGGTTCGGGAAGCGCTTGTGGTCCGTGTAGTCGGACCGGAACACCAGATGCTGCAGGTTGCCCTCGCCGTCCAGCACCGGCAGGCAGTCCAGCCGTTCGTCCCACAGCCGGGCGTTGGCCTCCGAAAGCGTGGTGTCAGACCCCGCATGGGGCAGGTCGGAGACGGCGGTCATCCGCCGGCTGACCGGCTCGGTCAGGTCGTGGCGTTGAGGGTGGAAGTCGCGGGAGGTCACCAGGCCGAGCAGGCGGCCGGCGGCCGTCCCGTCGTGGGTGACCGCGGCGGTGCTGTGACCGGTGCGGCGCATGATGTCGACCAGGAGACCCAGGCTGTCGTCGGGCCGGACGTTCGTGTCGCTGGTGACGAATCCGGCCTTGAAGTTCTTCACCTGGCGGACCGCTGCGACCTGGTCCTGGATCGACTGGTTGTGGTGCAGGAAACTCAGGCCGCCGTTGCGCGCGAGCGCGATCGCGAGTTCCGGTGTGCCGACGGCCTGCATGATCGCGGACGTGAACGGCGCGTGCAGCTCGATCGCCGACGGCTCGCCCACGACGTGCCGCACCAGAGGCGTGCGCAGCTCGACCGTCGCGGGCGAGCAGTCGGTCCGGGTCCGGTTGGGCAAGAGCAGAAACTCGTTGAACGTCCGTGAGACCTCGGCGATGACCTGTGCCACTCGTTCCTCCTGACCCGTCGGCCGGGGCCCGACTGCCCCCGCCGTGGAGATCGCCCCCGGTCTTCCCAGGGCCGGGCAGGCAGAGGTCGGCACGGCAGCAGTGGAGGTGCCACGAACGGCGGCAGAACCCTGACCGGCCCGTGGATCGAACGGGGTGCGGTCGTGACCCGGCACCTTAGCGATTCCCCAGCCGCTGCACGAATCGCGCTCAGCGGCAACTGTCCACCCCGGGCGGCTCCTTCAGGTCCTCGGCCCGGCAGCGAGGTACCCGGCCCGGTCGCCCGGCTCACTGATCCGGCCCGACCGAGAGAGAGGGCCTAACGCCCGACGCGGCGGCGGGCGTCCGAGGGCGGCGGGATCATCTGGAGCGTCAGGGTGGCCGGGGGCTCGGCCATGCCGGGGCCGCCTGCCTCGGCCCACGCGATCACGTCGTCGGTGGCGTCGTCGTCGAGTGCCCAGCCGATCCAGGCGGCACGGGCGCCGCGGCGGCGGCCTTCGGTCGAGGGCTGGACGACGATGACGTTCGCCTGGCCGCAGGGGCCGAGGCAGTCGCTGGTGCGCACGGCGAGACGTCCGCCGGACGCGTCGGCCGCGCCGCGCAGACGGGCGAGTTGGCCGGCGTGGTCGGTCCCGGGGTTCTTGCGGGCGTCGCCGCAGCAGCACCCCCGGCAGACGACGAGGGTGCAGGGGCGGGCGCCGAAGGGCCGTATCGCGAACTGGTTCACCGGCTGATCCTCTCAGTCGCGTGACAGGGCCCGCGGCGCGAGGGGCCGGACTCGGCCGTCAGGACGGCCAGTTCCCGGTTCGAGGGGGGAGAGGCGGCGCACCGTCAGGTCCGGGGCCCGCCGATCGGCTGCCGGCAGGGGCGACGGCACCTTCGGTCCGTCGTCGGTCAGGGTCCGCTCACCGGCTCTGCAGCGCAGTGGGCGCGGACTCCCCAGGGCACGCAGCAGGGGCGGCGAGGGCCGCATCGTGCGCGCGGCGCTTCGCGATCACCGCGCAGACCATCAACTGCATCTGGTGGAAGAGCATCAATGGCAGCACGGCCAGGCTCGCCTGCGCGCCGAACAGCACCGCCGCCATCGGCAGACCCGCCGCCAGGCTCTTCTTCGAACCCGCGAACTGGATCGCGATCCGGTCCGCCCGGCCGAAGCCGAGCCGCTTCGCGCCGAACCACGTCAGCGTCAGCATGAGTGCCAGCAGCAGCGCCTCGATCACGAGGAGGCCGCCGAGCCGGGCCGGGGTCACCTGGTGCCAGACGCCCGCGACCATGCCCTCGCTGAAGGCCGTGTAGACGACCAGCAGGATCGAGCCGCGGTCGACGTGTCCGAGCAGGCGCCTGTGCCGGGTGAGGAAGCCTCCCACCCAGCGGCTGAGCAGCTGGCCCGCCAGGAACGGAACGAGCAGGTGCAGCACGATCCGCAGCAGCGAGTCCGCGGAGAAGCCGCCCGCGCTGCCGCCCAGCAGCAGGGCCGCCAGCAGCGGTGTGAGCACGATGCCGGCGAGGCTGGAGAACGACCCGGCGCAGATGGCCGCGGGCACGTTGCCGCGGGCCATCGACGTGAAGGCGATGGACGACTGGATCGTGGAGGGCACGAGGCACAGGAACAGCAGCCCGTTGGCCAGCTCCGGCGTCAGGACGAGCGGTTCGAGCCCGCGCGCGGCGAGACCCAGCAGCGGGAAGACCACGAACGTCGCGGCGAGCACGGTCACGTGCAGCCGCCAGTGGCGCAGCCCGTCGAGCGTCTCGCGGGTCGACAGCCGGGCGCCGTAGAGGAAGAAGAGCAGGGCCACCGCCCCGGTGGACGCGCCGCCCGCCACGTCGGCCGCGGTGCCCGAGGCGGGCAGCAGTGCGGCCAGCGCCACGGTCCCCAGCAGAGCGAGGATGTACGGGTCGATCGGCAGCCAGGACGGCAGACGCGGGGTACGGCGGCGGTTCATGAGCTCCACTTGCTCTCGGATCTGGACGTGCCCTCTCCATGGTGCTCCGCGGGAAGGCGATCGGGAATCCCGTACACCACTCTGACTGCCATCGTGTTTCGTGATGAGCGGCGCTACCGTGGAGGCGTGTACGACCCGACGCAGCTGCGCACGTTCCTGGCCGTCGCGCAGACGCTGAACTTCACGCAGGCCGCCCGCCGCCTCGGGCTGCGGCAGTCGACGGTGAGCCAGCACGTGCGCCGGCTGGAGGACGCGACCGGCCGGCCGCTGTTCGCCCGGGACACGCACACCGTCGAGCTCACGGAGGACGGCGAGGCGATGCTCGGCTTCGCGCGGACGATCCTCCAGGCGCACGAGCGCGCCGCCGCGTACTTCACCGGCACCCGGCTGCGCGGCCGGCTGCGGTTCGGAGCCTCCGAGGACTTCGTGCTGACGCGGCTCCCGGAGATCCTGGAGTCGTTCCGCCGCGACCATCCCGAGGTCGACCTGGAGCTGACGGTGGAGCTGTCCGGGACGCTCCACAGACGTCTGGAGGCGGGCCGCCTCGACCTGGTGCTGGCCAAACGGGGGCCGGGCGCCTCGCACGGGGAGCTGGTCTGGCGCGACCGCATGGTCTGGATCGCGGCCAAGGGCGTACGCCCGGATCCCGAGCGGCCCCTTCCCCTGATCCTGTTCCCGCCGCCCGCGGTCACCCGGGCCCGCGCGCTCGACGTGCTGGAGCGGGAGGGCCGTCCCTGGCGGATCGCGTGCACGAGCGGCAGCCTCAGCGGTCTGGTGGCCGCGGCACGCGCCGGGCTCGGCGTGATGGCGCACACCCGCGGGCTCATCCCGCCGGGTCTGGTCGCCGTCCCGGAGCGGGCCGGGCTGCCCGATCTCGGCACGGTCGACTTCGTCCTGCTCCAGGGACGGCGACGGCACGCGGCGCAGGAGGCGGCGTCCGCCCTCGCCGACGCGCTCCTGGCGGCGGGCGACCGGCTGCACGGCCCGGCGCCGCGCTGAGCCGCCGGCCCCCGTCGACCGGGCCGGAGCGCCGTCCCCCACCAGGTGCGGACGGCTGCCCCGCCCGGTGGAGCGCCGGTGATCACCGCGTACAGATTCGGTGGAGATTCCGCACCGCTGTACTTACTCTGCGGTCAGAATTGTCCTCGACCGACCGCCCCAGCCACCCGGCCGCGCCGCTGACCTGTGCCGATGACAGTCGTCTTGCCTCCACGCAGCCACTCCCGCCGGGAGTAACGGTGGGGTACGGTCACGGCGCTGTGCGGAGCGCCACAAGGAGCAGGCCATTGCGCGAGTTCACTGTCCCACCCCTGCCCGCGGCGCCTCAGGTCGGCGGGCTGGCGGACGCGGTCTTCGACCACGCCGAGGACGATCCGGGCCGCGTGGCGCTCGCCCGCAAGGACGACCGGGGCCGGTGGCAGGACGTCACGTCGGCGCAGTTCCGCGACGAGGTGCTGGCGCTGGCCAGGGGACTGCTCGCGCACGGCGTCCGCTTCGGCGACCGGGTCGCCCTCATGTGCCGCACGCGCTACGAGTGGACCCTCTTCGACTTCGCGCTGTGGACGGTCGGCGCGCAGTCCGTGCCCGTGTACCCCACGTCCTCCGCCGAGCAGGTCTACTGGATGCTGCACGACTCCGAGGTCTCGGCCTGCATGGTGGAGCACGAGGACCACGCCATGACCATCGGCTCGGTGATCGACCGCCTGCCGCGGCTGAAACGGCTGTGGCAGCTCGACGGCGGAGCCGTCGCCGAACTGTTCGAAGCCGGGGCGCACATCGACGAGGACGTGGTGCACCGCCACCGGCGGGCCGTCACCCCGGACTCGGTCGCGACGATCATCTACACCTCGGGCACGACGGGCCGCCCCAAGGGCTGTGTGATCACGCACGCCAACTTCATGTTCGAGGCCGACACGATGGTCGGCCGCTGGGAGCCGGTGTTCCACTCCCGGCCGGGGGACGAGGCGTCGACGCTGCTGTTCCTGCCCCTGTCCCATGTCTTCGGCCGCATGGTCGAGGTCGCCGCGATCCGGGGCCGCGTCAAGCTCGGCCACCAGCCGGTGCTGCAGGCGAGCGCGCTGCTGCCCGATCTGGCCTCGCTGCGCCCGACGTTCATCCTCGCCGTCCCCTACATCTTCGAGAAGGTCTTCAACGCGGCCCGCCGCAAGGCGGAGACCGAGGGCCGGGCGGGAGCGTTCGACAAGGCCGTCGAGGTGGCCGTGAGGTACGCGGAGGCCCTGGAGCACCGGGCGTTCGGGCTCGGCCCCGGCCCCTCGGCGGGCCTGCGCGTCCAGCACCAGGTGTTCGAGAAGCTCGTGTACGCGAAGGTGCGCCACGCGATGGGCGGCCGGGTGCGCCACGCGATGTCCGGCGGCTCGGGCATGGACCGCCGCCTCGGGCTGTTCTTCGCGGGTGCGGGCGTCACGATCTACGAGGGCTACGGGCTGACCGAGTCCAGCGCGGCGGCCACCGCCAACCCGCCGGAGCTCACCCGCTACGGCACGGTCGGCCCGCCGATCCCGGGCACCACCGTGCACATCGCGGAGGACGGGGAGGTCTGGCTGCGGGGCGGCCATGTCTTCTCCGGCTATCTGAACGACCCGAAGGCCACGAACGCCGTGCTGCACGACGGGTGGCTGGCGACGGGCGACCTCGGTGCACTCGACGAAGAGGGCTATCTGACGATCACCGGCCGGAAGAAGGAGATCCTGGTGACGTCCGGCGGCAAGAGCGTCTCGCCCGCCGCGCTGGAGGAACGGGTGCGCGCGCATCCGCTGGTGGCCCAGTGCCTCGTCGTCGGCAACGACCGCCCCTACATCGCCGCCCTCGTCACCGTCGACCCGGAGGCCGTCGACCACTGGCTGACGATCCAGGGCAAGGCGCCGATGCCGCCGGCGGACCTGGTGCGCGACCCGGATCTGGAGATGGAGATCCGGCGCGCGGTGGTGGCCGCCAACACCCTGGTGTCCAAGTCCGAGTCGATCCGTACGTTCCGTATACTCGCCCACCCCTTCAGCGAGGAGCACGGTCTGCTGACGCCTTCCCTCAAGCTGAAGCGGAAGGCGATCGAGAACGCGTACGCGGCCGAGGTGGACGCCCTTTACCGGTGACCGCCCGCCAGGGGCGGACGCGGGCCGGTGGACATCCGGGCACGGTCAGGCACGGTGGGCGTAAACGGCACGGCGCGCCCGCGCGGGTGGGCGGCGCCGCGTCCGCACGAGGCCGGGTCCGCCCGTGGGGAGGGAATGCGTACCCGGATGTGATCGTTGACCCAAGGAGTACCGACCGACGACGTAAGGATCGACCGCTCGTGAGCAAGGTCTCCTCCCTCACCCTCAACAACGGTGTCACCATGCCGCAGCTCGGCTTCGGTGTCTGGCAGGTGCCCGACGACGAGGCCGCGCAGGCCGTCACCACGGCCCTGGAGGCCGGCTACCGCAGCATCGACACCGCCGCCGTGTACGAGAACGAGACGGGCACGGGCAAGGCCGTCGCCGAGTCCGGCATCGCCCGCGAGGAGCTCTTCGTCACCACCAAGCTGTGGAACAGCGAGCAGGGCTACGCCGCGACGCTGCGCGCGTTCGACGCGTCCCTGCAGAGGCTCGGCCTCGACTACGTCGACCTGTACCTCATCCACTGGCCGGTGCCCGCCAAGGACGCCTACGTGGACACCTACCGCGCCTTCGAGAAGATCCACGCGGAGGGGCGCGCCAAGGCCATCGGCGTCTCCAACTTCCTTCCCGAGCACCTGGAGCGGCTGATCGGGGAGACCTCGGTCGTCCCGGCCGTCAACCAGATCGAACTGCACCCGCAGCTCCAGCAGTCGGCGTCCCGCGAGGCTCACGCCCGCCACGGCATCGCGACCGAGGCGTGGTCCCCGCTCGGCCAGGGCAAGGGCCTGCTGGACGTGCCCACGGTCGTCGCGGTCGCCCAGAAGCACGGGCGCACCCCCGCCCAGGTGGTGCTGCGCTGGCACCTCCAGCTCGGCAACGTGGTCATCCCCAAGTCCGTCACGCCGGCCCGTATCCGGGAGAACATCGACGTGTTCGACTTCGAGCTGGACGCGGACGACCTGGCGGCGTTCGCCGCGCTCGACGAGGGCAAGCGGCTCGGCCCGCACCCGGCGCAGTTCAACATGGGCTGACAGGCACTCCATTGGTCTCGGACGGTACGGCGCAGCCGCGCGCACGCGGCTGCGCCGTCGTCGTGTCCGGGCGCTGTCAGTGGCCGGTGCGAGGATGGTGCCGATCGTCGGGGAGAGGCAGGGACAGTGAGCGGGCCACTCGGATCGGGGCTCTACCTGGTGCGCAATGTCGGCAGCGGGCTGGTGCTTGAGGTGGCGGGCGGCGCCAGGGGCAGCGGCGCCCGGGTGCAGCAGGCGAAGGAGTCGGGTGCGCCGGGCCAGCGGTGGCGGGTCGACCCCGTGCCCAACGGCAGCGGGCTGTACCACTTCGTGAACGAGGCGAGCGGCAAGCGTCTCGATGTCGCGGGCGCCTCCACGGAGAACGGCGCGAGGGTCCAGCAGTGGAAGGCGAACAACTTCGGCGCCCAGGAATGGATCGTCGAGCGCCATCTCGACGCCCCGGGCACGGTCGCGCTCGTGAGTTTCGTCAGCGGGCTGCTGCTGGAGGTCGCCGACGGCAGCACGGAGGACGGGGCGGACGTCCGGCAGTGGGAGGACACCGACGGGCCGCATCAGTGGTGGCGGTTGGAGCCCGTCGGCCGATGAGCGGAGCCCGCGGTCACGGCCCGCCGGGCCGGGGCGGCCGTTCCCCCGGCGCAAGCCGAGGAGCCCTCTCCTCGCGAGTGCTGGAGAGGGCTCCTCGACCGGTTTGCCGTCAGGTGAACCGGCGATGGTGTCAGCCGTGCGCGCCGGTCAGGGCCATGGAGGGCACGGCCAGGTCACTGAGGTTGCTCACCTCGTGCTGTTTTGACGTGCTGTCGTGGTCGTCCCGGCAGACGGTGGCGGTGGCGGGCTCGTACGTCTCGTCGCCGTCGAAGATGGCCGTGTAGCAGGTGTCCTTGTCCTTCTGGCGCGAGATCTGGCACGTGGCCCGGCCCCGGCTGTCGGTCGTGTCGCTGCACAGCAGGACGGAGTCGGCGGTGAAGTCGATGCTCTCGCCTTCGAGGGGCTGGCCCCCGGCAGTCAGCCTGGCCGTCAGCGTGAGGCCGTCCTTGCCGCCCAGGGCGCTGACGGTGTCCTTGCCCTTCTTCTTCTTCTTCTTTTCCAGCCTCAGGGTCAGCCTGGTCGGAGTCCGCTCCGCGAAGACGGTGCCGATCGCCGTCGCATTGGGGCCGTCGCCGCCGGGGATGGTGTCGATGACGGTGTTCGTGGCAGTGTCGATCACGGACACGGTGTCCGAGCCGGCATTCCCGACGTAGGCGCGTGAGCCGTCCGGGGTCACCGCCACGCCAAGGGGATTGGCTCCGACGGTGACGGTGTCGATGACCGTGTTGGTGGCCGTGTCGATCACGGAGACCGTGGTTGTGTCGTTGTTGGTGACGTAGACGAGGGAGCCGTCTGGGGTCACCGCCACGGCGAAGGGGCCGTCACCGGCGGGGATGGTGTCGATGACCGTATTGGTGGCCGTGTCGATCACCGACACGTCGTCCGAGGTGGCGTTGGCGACGTAGACGCGGGTGCCGTCCGGCGTGACCACCAGGTGTCGGGGTCCTGTGCCCACGGGGATGGTGGTGATGACGGTGTTGGTGGCGGTGTCGATCACCGACACGTCGCTCTCGTTGGCCCTGGTGACGTAGACGCGGGTGCCGTCCGGGGTGATCGCCACCCCCCAGGGTGCGCCGCCGGTGGGGATGGTGTCGACGACGGTGTTGGTGGCGGTGTCGATCACCGACACACTGGCCGCGTCGACGTTGGCGACGTAGACCCGGGAGCCGTCCGGGGTCACCGCCACGCCGATGGGGCCGTTGCCGACGGGGACGGTGGCGATGACGGTGTTCGTGGCAGTGTCGATCACCGACACACTGGCCGAGCCGGTGTTGGCGACGTAGACGAGGGAGCCGTCCGGGGTCACCGCCACGCCCCTGGGGAAGTCGCCGACGGGGACGGTGGCGACGACGGTGTTCGTGTCAGTGTCGATCACCGACACGGCGTCCGAGAAGAGGTTGGCGACGTAGGCGAAGGTTCCCGTCTGCGCGGCGGCGGGCGTCGCCACGGCGAGCGGAACGGTCAGTCCCGCCAGGACCGCCACTCCCGCCACCCAGGCCCGCACCAGCACCCACCACGAGCCACCGCCACCGCGATTTCGCCCCGACGCCCCCCATACCGCGATACCCGACATCCAGACCTCCTGCAGTGCACCGCACCGACATGTGCGCGATTGCTTTATGAAGCCGGCGATCGATGCCCGCTCAGGGGTCGCGATCGCCGCGGCGCTGATGATCGCCGGGGCGGACGCTAGATGCCGTGATCGCCTCGCGTGTGCGCGGACCGCGGGAATGACGACCGTATGGGCGCGCCGATTAGCCCATGCGGACAACTCTGCGTGACGACGTCGGTCGTAGCCGAGCAGGCCCGAGCACGCCGGGGGGTCAGTTCGCGCCGTGCGCGGGGGCGATCTCCTCGACGCGCTCGGCGAGGGCGAAGTCCCGTTCGGTGAGGGCGTTCACGTCGTGGGAGTGCACGGTCAGGGCCAGGGTGTTGTAGCCGAGTGTGAGGTCGGAGTGGTGGTTCAGCTCCTCCTGGATCCGGGCGATGTGCACGACCATGGCGGTCGCGGCGAAGTGCGAGGAGAGGCGGTAGGAGCGGGCGATGCGATCGCCGTCGAGCGACCAGCCGGGAAGTTCCCGCAGACGGTCCTCGATCTCCTTCTGCGACAGCGGCTCGGTGGGCATGACCGTGATCCTTCCGGAGGGGGCGACGGACGAGGACACCATAGGTCCGATGCCCGGTAATTCGGATGCCTGCACCAAGGCGCGCTGTGTACGTTCCACCGAGTGGAACCTTTGACCGACAAACAGATCCGCGCGTCCTTCGTCAACTGCACGAAGGGTGAGGCGTCGCGGATGCGCCTGCCCGCGGACTTCTCCGAACTGCCCTGGGAAGACCTCGACTTTCTCGGCTGGGTGGACCCGGGAGCGCCGCTGAAGGCGCACATGGTGCTGCCACACGGGGACGGGCTGGTCGGCATCACCCTGCGCATCCCGTCCACCGGCCGTACGAGCGCGGTGAAGTCGAGTATGTGCCATGCCTGTCTCACCGGGCACGCGTCGTCGGGCGTGACACTGTTCGCCGCACCGCTGGCCGGTGCGGCCGGACGCGAGGGCAACACCGTGGGCACGTACCTCTGCGCTGATCTGGCCTGTTCGCTGTACGTGCGGAGGAAGAGGCAGCCGAAGCTGCGGCACGGACGGTACGAGGAGAGCCTGACGCTCGAGGAGCGGATCGCGCGCACGACGCAGAACCTGTCCGCGTTCGCGGACAAGGTGCTCGGCCTGCGCTGAGGGTCACCGCCCGGCGGCCGAGAGGACCTGCTCGATCGTGTCGGCCTCGTCCGCGCTCTTGTCGGGCCGGTGGCGCAGCACGCGGGCGAACCGCAGCGCGACACCGGCCGGGTAGCGGGGCGAGCGCTGCAACCCGTCGTAGGCGACCTCGACGACGAGCTCGGGGCGGACGCGGACGGTGAACCCATCGTCCTCGACGGCGAGTTCCCGCAGTTTTCCGGTCTGCCAGCGCAGCATCTCGTCGGTGAGGCCCTTGAAGGTCTTGCCGAGCATCACGAGGCCGCCGTCCGCGGCGCGCGCGCCGAGGTGGAGGTTGGACAGGAGTCCGGTGCGCCGCCCGTGTCCCCGTTCCGCGGCCAGGACGACGAGGTCGAGGGTGTGCACCGGCTTGACCTTCAGCCAGGAGCGGCCCCGGCGGCCGGCGACGTAGGCCGCGTCGAGGGCCTTGACGAGGACGCCCTCGTGGCCGAGGCGCAGCGTCTCGGCGAAGAACGCCTCCGCCGCGGCGATCTGCTCCTCGGAGGAGGGGTCGCCGACGACGTGGCGGCGGACGCGCATCGGTTCGGGTACGAGCCGGGCGAGGTGCTGGTGCCGTTCGTGGCCGGGCAGGTCGAGGACGGGTTCGCCGTCGGCGGCGAGGACGTCGAAGTAGACGGGCGACAGCGGCAGTGCGGCGTGCGCGGCCTCGACGTCGAGGCGTGAGCCGACGCGGGAGGCGATGTCCTGGAACGGGAGGGGGCGACCGTCCGGGCCGAGGGCGATGACCTCGCCGTCGAGGATGAACCCGTCCCCCGCCATCTGCCGTGCGCTGAGCACCACTTCGGGCAGGCGGGCCGTGATGTCGTCGAGGGACCGGGTGTAGACGCGTACGTCGTCCCCGGTGCGGTGCACTTGGACGCGGATGCCGTCGAGCTTCTCCTCGACCGCGCAGCCGGTGCCGAGCGCCGCGACGGCCTCGGTCACGGACTTCGCGGTGTGGGCGAGCATCGGCTGCACGGGGCTGCCCACGCGCAGCCGGAACCGGGCGAGGGCCTCGGGTCCGTCGGCGAGCAGGGCGCGGGCGACCCTCGGCAGTGATCCGTCGAGCATCACGGCGCGGCGTACGTCGGCGGCGGGTGCGCCGGCGGCCTTGGCGACCGCGTCCAGCGCCACGGCGTCGAGGGCTCCCTGACGCACCTCGCCGGTGAGGAGGCGGATCAGGAAGTGCTGCTCCTCGGCGGTGGCGGCGGCCAGGAGGGTGCGCACCCGGCTGCGCCGCTCGGCCTGTGCGCCGGGGCCGGCGATCTCGGCGAGCGCGGTGAGGGCGGCGTCGGTCTCGGTGACGGTGAGCCCGGGCTCGGCGGCGGGCGGTACGGCCTCCTTCAGCACGCTCCAGCCGATGCCGATGCGACCCTGGGGGACGCGTCCGGCGAGGTACGAGATGACGAGGGCGACGTCCTCGGGGCGGGCCTCGGCGAACAACTCCGCGAGCGCGGCGGTCTTCCGGGAGCGGGCGGACGTGGCGGCGACCTCTCGGGACACGTCGGCGAGTCGGGCGAGAAGCATGCGCCCATGGTGCCTCGCGCGCCCTGCCACCGCACGTGCGTGCCGCCCCGGGGCAGGGCGTGCCGGAGGTCGTGCCTCCGCCCGGAACCCGCCGCCCTTCGCCGAGGCCCCCACCCATGTCGAGGGGTACGGCCCGTGCCCGGATGAGCCGGCGACTGCGGACGGCCAGAGGTTTACCCGGAGTAACGCACATCACATGAGGGGCTGGGAGCGACGGGAACGCCCGTCGGTCGTTTATCGTTCACCTATACGCGGGTGCGGCCGGGACGGCCTCCCAGGCCCCCGCCCTCCGACGCCCCGGCCGGAAACCCCCGTCCGGCCGGGGCTCCCCTTCCCCTCCGGTCGCGCTTCGACGGTTTCCGGACACCGGCGCACCGCCCGAAAAACGAACGATCGGACCCGAAGCGCGGAATCAGCGGGCCCCACCGGGCACGCGTCCCTTTTATGGGGAAATGCGATGGCGCAAAGGTCTGGCCATTCCGCCTCCGGAGTTCGAAGGTGGGTGATGCAGGTCACACGCGCCACCGGTGTAGCTCGCGTACGGGTGAGCCCTGCCGTGACGTCGTCCCATGCAGAAGGAGCAGACCGCACAGCACCAAGAGGAGCGAGCGATGTCACCCTCCATCGAGCAATCCGTCGTGGCCCGTCTCATCAGCGACGCGCCCCACTCCCTGGCCGTGCCGGTGATTCTGCGTTACCGCGACACCGACCCGCTCGCCGTCCGAATGACCTTCCCGCCGGAGGCCTGCCTGAATGACACAGGCGTCACGTGGACCTTCGCCCGCAGCCTGCTCGACTCCGGACTGCGCGCCCCCTCCGGTGAGGGCGACGTCCACATCTGGCCCTGCGGACGCGTACAGACCATGGTCGAGCTGCGCTCGCCGGAGGGCGTCGCGCTGCTCCAGTTCGACACCGCGACCCTGCGCCGCTTCCTCGTCCACGCGTACGCGGCCGTGCCCGCCTCCGCCGAGAGCGCGGCCATGGACATCGATCAGGCGCTCGCGGCGCTGCTTCGGGAGGCGAGGGGCTGACAGGCCGTGAGCAGCCCCGTAATACGGTCGGGGTATGACGACAACTGCCGTTTCGAGTACGGGAGTGGGGCCGCTGCTGCGGGGCTGGCGCGAGCGGCGCCGGATCAGCCAGCTGGAACTGGCGCTGCGCGCCGACTCCTCGGCGCGCCACATCAGCTTCGTCGAGACGGGCCGTTCCCGGCCCAGCGAGGAGATGATCCTCAGGCTCGCCGAGCACCTGGACGTCCCCGTGCGGGAGCGCAACGCGCTGCTGGTCGCCGCCGGTTACGCCCCCCGGTACGCGGAGACGCCCGTCGACTCCCTGGGCGCCCTGCGCGAGGGCATCGAGCGGCTGCTGCAGGGCTACGAGCCGTATCCGGCCATCGTCGTCGACGGCTCGTACACCGTGGTGGCGGCCAACCGCGGCATCGCGATGCTGCTCGACGGCCTGCCCGAGCACCTGCTCACGCCTCCGCTGAACGGCATGCGGATCACCCTGCACCCCGAGGGGCTCGCCCCGCGCATCCGCAACCTGCGCGAGTGGCGCGGTCATCTGCTGGCGCAGATGGAACGGCAGATGGCGCTCGCCCGTTCCCAGGCGCTGCGCGAGGTGTACGACGAGGTCGCCGCGTACCCCCTGCCGGAGGGGAGCGGCGACCCGGACGACCGCGAGGACCCCGCGCCCTACCCGTATTTCGCGCTCCCGCTGCGGATCGAGCACGACGGGCGAGTGCTGTCGTTCGTCTCGTCCATCTCGACGTTCAACACCCCGCTGGACGTGACCGTCGCGGAGCTGGCCATCGAGACGTTCCTCCCGGCCGATCCCGCGACGGTCACCTACCTGCGCTCGCTCATGCCCTAGCCGTCGCCCCGGCCGTCGCCTTCAGCGCCGACCACTGCAGGGCGGCGAAGCCCGCCACGGTCACGGCCTGGAGGACGGTCCACACCGCGCCGGCCAGGGTCGGCTCCAGCCAGAGCGCGAGGGCGGCGAGGCTGAGCGGGGGCCAGACGATGTTGATGTCGACGACGGCCTTCACCAGCGGCACGGGCGGGTGGGGCCGGGCCGCGAGCAGACCGACGGCTGCGCCGAACACGGCGAGGAAGATTCCCACGCCCAGCAGCAGCACGTCGTCGACCCCGAGGAAGCGGCCGATCGGCCCGGAGGCGGCGGCGTACGCGAGCCCGTTGGCCCCGGTGACGGCGGCGTCCAGGGCGAGGAAGCGGCGCAGCATCGTCCGGGGCTCGGTGGTGCGGGAGATGCCTGCGAGCAGAGCCTGGGACATGACGGATCAGCCTCCATCTGTGCCGCGACCGGCCATGTCTGCGCGACAGGCAGACTTGCCGAAGGGGCACTGGATCGTACGGACGGGCCCGGAGTCCGGACGGAGTGCGCCGCCCGGGCCCCGGTGACCTCAGACTGCCGTCCGGCCGGAGGAGCGTCGATTACGTCGGGGGTAATGCCGGTCAGGGAGCGGCGTGCGGGGTGATCACCGTGACGCCCGTGGGAGGCGCGGTGTCCAGCGCCATCAGCGCGTCGGGCACGGCGTCCAGGGTGATCGCGGCCGTCACGAGGAGGTCGGGGCGCAGCGCGCCGGAGGCGACCATCGCCATCATGGCGGGGTAGTCGTGCGCGGCCATGCCGTGGCTGCCGAGGATCTCCAGTTCCAGGGCGACGACGCGGTCCATGGGGACGTGGGCTCCCGAGGGGAGCAGGCCGACCTGGACGTGGCGGCCCTGACTGCGCAGGCTACGGACGGAGTTCTCGCACGTCACGGCCGCGCCGAGGGCATCCAGCGAGAGGTGGGCGCCGCCGCCCGTGGCCTCGTGGACGGCCTCGGGGACGCCGCCCGGCAGCGCGGAGGCGTCGAGGGCCACCTCGGCGCCGAGGGTGCGCGCCATCTCCAGCGCTCCGGGCGACACGTCGACGGCGACGACGCGGGCCCCGGCGGCCGCGGCGATCATCACGGCGGACAGGCCGACGCCGCCGCAGCCGTGCACGGCCACCCACTCCCCCGGGCGTACGCGGCCCTGGCCGGCGACCGCCCGGAAGGCGGTCGCGAACCGGCAGCCGAGGCTCGCGGCCGTGGCGTAGGGCATGCCGTCGGGCAGGGCCACCAGGTTGGTGTCGGCGTGGTGGACCGGGACGTACTCGGCGAAGGAGCCCCAGTGGGTGAAGCCGGGCTGTTCCTGGCGTTCGCAGACCTGCTGGGCGCCGCGGGAGCAGGCCGCGCAGCGGCCGCAGGCGCAGATGAACGGGACGGTGACCCGGTCGCCGGCCGACCAGCCGGTGACACCCGCGCCCACGGCGGCGACCACGCCGGACAGTTCGTGCCCGGGGACGTGCGGCAGGGCGATGCCGCTGTCGTGGCCCATCCAGCCGTGCCAGTCGCTGCGGCACAGCCCGGTCGCCTCGACCCTGACGACGACGCCGTCGGTCGTCGGGACCGGGTCGGGCACCTGCTGTATCTCAGGCCGCTTGCCGAACTCCTGGAACACGACGGCTCGCATCCGCTTCTTCTCCTTGCTGCCGGGCGGCCCGTTCCTTCGGGCCGGCATCCATGCGTACACCAGCACACCGGCGAAAAGAAACCGCACTCCTCGGCGGACGCCCGCCTACCCGGAGCCCGCGACCGGCCGCGTGGAGAACGCGAAGGCGGCTCACGTCCTGTCGTCCGGCACCGAGCCCTCAACAACCGGAGCTTCTTCCTCCGGTCGGTGGTCCCACCGGGCACGATTCGGCATGCCCTCCGACCCGACGGCGTGCGTCCCGATCGGGACCTGCGGCCCCTCGCACTCCCGCAGCCAGCGCCTGAGCACCCGGTGCACCTGCTCCGCACCGACCAGTTCACGGCCGGGCGGCACCGGCGGCGACAGCTCCAGCGGTGAGAGCAGGAACGCCTTCGACTGCTCCCCGCCCAGGCCCCCGTGCGAACCGATCTGCTCCTCGAAGGCGTGCACCACCCCCGTCCTCGGGTCGTACATCGAGTTGACCATGATGTCCGCGACGTGCGGAAACGCGTCGGTGCGTCGCACGGCGTCCACCGCGCCGGGGCCGAACGCCGCGAGCGGCCCGGCGCCGTCGCCCTCCTCCAGTTCGGCGAGCGGCACCGCCGCACCGCCCGCCGCGAGCACCACCGACCCCTGCCGCTCGCTGCGCACGAGAAGGAACCCGATGCCCGGATGACCGGCGAGGGTCGGCAGCAGGGCGGGGTAGCGGCGCCGGATCTCCTCCCGGCTCACCCGGTGCGGCACGTCCGGGAACGAGATCAACGCGAGATTGCCCGACGCGAGCACGATCGGGTCGGAGCCGGCCCCCGCCTGCTCCAGTTCGCCGTCCTCGTCCACGTCCCGGTGCAGGGCGGTGCGCAGCGCGTTGCGGGCGGCGTCACGGGCCTCCGCCCCGCTCTTGGAACGCTCGGCGCGGCGCGGCACCGGCAGTCCGCAGCCCGCGCGCACCAGATCGCGCAGGGTCAGCCCGTACGCGCTCTCGAAGGTGCTCCCCGGGCTCTGGCCGTGGTCGGACAGCAGCACGATCCGGTAGGTGCGGGGCGCGTGTTCGGCGACCTTGGCCATCAGGGCGAGTGACCGGTCCAGCCGCTCCAGCACCGCCTGCGCGTCGCGGCTGTGCGGCCCGGAGTGGTGGGCCACCTCGTCGTAGCCGACCAGGTCGGCGTAGACGGCGGTGCGTCCGGCCAGCATGTCGCCCATCACCGCGGCGACCACCACGTCGCGTTCGACGACGGTCGCGAACGCGCGGATGAACGGGTAGAGCCCGCCGCGGCCGATCCTCGGCTCGTCACCCCGCAGCCGGGCGCGCGTCGACTCGCCGATCTCGCGGGCGACCTCGGCGACGAACGACACGGCGGTGCGGACGGCGTTCGCCGGGTCGGAGAAGTACGCGAAGTAACCGGCGCGCGAGCGGTTGGCACGGCCACGGCGTGCCGCGACGGACAGCACGAGGGCGAGCTGGTCGGCTCCGCCGCTGAACAGGTTGCCGCGACTCGCACCGTCCACGGTCAGCAGCCCGCCGTCGCGGGTCCGCTCGACGGCGCGGCGCTGCAGCTCGGCCGCGCTCGCCGGGCGGTTGCTGACCACGATCCGGCGTCGGTCCTTCTCGTACCAGCGGAAGGCGGGCACGTCGTGGTTGGAGCCGTGCAGGATGCCGAGCTGGCTGGCACCGGTCTGGCTCGACCAGTCGGTACGCCACGGCGTGAGGCGGTGCGTGTCGCCGAGCCAGCTCGCCACGGTGGGCATCACGCCGCTCGCGGCCGCCCGCAGCAGCACGTCGTGGCCGACGCCGTCGAGCTGGACGAAGACCGTGCCGGGCGCACGCCACCGGCCCGAGCCGTCACCGCGCCGGCGGCCGCGGCGGTGGGCCAGACGCGAGAGCCTGCGCCGGTAGGCGTCGTCGTCACGGACGGCGAGCGCGGTGGAGGTCGTGGAAGCGACGGCCGACATGACGGCGGCCACGACGACGGCGGTCTCCGGCTTCGCCGTGCCGCGGCCGTCCGGTATCAGCCACAGGGCGATGAGCAGCAGCGAACCGTTGAGGAAGAAGACGAGCAGGCCGAGCACGAGCGCCGGTACGAGCAGCAGGGCCCGGACGATCACCGGCCATACCAGGGCTCCGAGCAGACCGAAGGCGCCCGCGCCCCAGCCGGCGGTGACCGCCGTGCGCGTGATGCTGTCGCCGTCGGGGGACTGGAGACGGAAGTCGGGCAGCAGCCCGGCGAGCGCCAGCATGGTCGCGGTCGAAACCCCCCACACCACGACGACCCGGAAGACGGCTCTTCCGGCAGTGCGCCACCGCCCTGCGACCACGCGTGTCACCTCACCCCTGGAGCAGGACTCCAGCGTGGCACAGCGCGGCCCCGGGAAGCGGCGGTCCGCCGGGGACCCGTACGGACGGGCCCTCGGCCAACTACGCTCGTACGGGTACGGGAAGCTGCTGCGAGGAGGCGTCGCGTGCCGGTGGAGATCACCTGGTGGGGTCATGCCACCTGCACGATCGAGGACTCGGGGATCCGGGTGCTGACCGACCCGCTGCTCGTGCGGCGGCTGGCCCATCTGCGCAGGCGCCGCGGGGCGTTGCCGCCCGCCGAGGCCACCGTCGCCGAGGCCGTGCTCGTCTCGCACCTGCACTCCGACCACCTCCACCTGCCCTCCCTCGCGCGGCTCGCGGCAGGGACGCGGCTGGTCGTGCCGCGCGGGGCGGCCCGCTCGGTACCGGGGCTGCGGCGGGTCGCCGCGGCGGCCGGCCTGCGTGTGACCGAGGTCGTGCCCGGCGACGAGGTGCGGGTCGGCGACCTGCGCGTACGGGCCGTGCCCGCGCTGCACGACGGACGCAGGCTGCCGGTGGGCCCGCACCGCTCCCCCGCGCTCGGCTACGTGGTCAGCGGCGAGGCCGCCACGTACTTCGCCGGCGACACCGGCCTGTTCGACTCCATGGCCGACGAGGTCGGCCCGATCGACGTGGCGCTGCTTCCCGTCGGCGGCTGGGGCCCGTACCTGGGCCACGGCCATCTGGACGCCGGGCGCGCGGCGCAGGCACTCGCCTCGCTGGCGCCCCGCGCCGCCGTGCCCGTGCACTACGGCACGTACTGGCCGATCGGGATGGACGGCATACGGCCGCACGAGTTCTACGCGCCGGGCGACGAGTTCGTCCGCAAGGCCGCGCGGCTGGCGCCGAGGGTGTCCGTGCACCGGCTCGGGCACGGCGAGCGCGTCAGGCCGGAGGCCGGGCGGTGAACCCCGGGGTCCCGGCGGCCGCGGCCGAGCTCACGCTCCTCGCACCGCTGTTGCCGCCGGAGTCGACGCAGCAGGCCGTCGGCTACCCCTCGCTGTTCCTGCTGGTGGCGCTCGGAGCGCTGGTGCCCGTGGTGCCGACCGGCGCGCTGGTCAGCTCCGCGGCGGTGGTGGCCGTCCATCAGACGCCCCCGACGGCCCTGCTGTTCGTCTTCCTGGTCGCGTCGCTGGCCGCCTTCACCGGGGACGTGACGCTGTACTGGCTCGGTCGGCGCGGCGTGCGTTCGAAGAACGGCTCCCGCTGGCTCTCCGCCCTGCGCGAGCGCGCGGCGCCCGACCGGCTGGAGCAGGCCCAGGAGAAACTGGCCCGGCACGGGGTGGCGGTGCTGGTGCTGTCGCGTCTGGTGCCGGCCGGGCGGATCCCCGTCATGCTGGCCTGCCTGCTGGCCCGGATGGGACTGCGCGACTTCATGCGCGGGAACGCCCCGGCGTGCCTGGCGTGGGCGGCGACCTACGGGCTGATCGGCATCCTGGGCGGGTCGCTGTTCGCCGAGCCGTGGCAGGGCGTGCTCGCGGCCGTGGCCCTGACCGCGCTGGTCAGCGGTGCGCCCGGGGTGTGGCGCAGGCTGCGCCGGATCGGCGCCCGCCGCGAGGCGTGAACGCCCGGTCGGCGCCCGCGGCCAGGGGTGACGCCCGCCCCGCGCGGGCCCCGGGTCACTCGGCCAGCACCCGCGAGCCGCCCACCGGCAGGTCCCACAGCTCGTGGCGCGGCCGGCCCGTGCGGTGCCAGGCCGCCAGCAGCCGCTCCAGCGGTTCCCGGACGGGCTCCGCGGAGAGCACGAACGTCGCCCAGTGCATGGGCGCCATGTTCCGCGCACCGAGGTCCTCGAAGGCACGCACGGCCTCCTCGGGGTCGGTGTGCACGTCGCTGAGCCACCAGCGCGGGGCGTACGCCCCGATGGGCAGCAGCGCCAGGTCGATGCCCGGATGACGGCGGCCGATCTCCCGGAACCAGTGCCCGTACCCGGTGTCCCCCGCGAAGTACACCGAGCGGCCCGGGCCGTCGGTGAGCACCCACCCGCCCCACAGCGAGCGGCAGGTGTCGAGGAGGGTGCGCTTGGACCAGTGGTGGGCCGGTACGAAGTCGAAGCGCACACCGCCCAGCTCGGCGCCCTCCCACCAGTCGAGTTCGGTGACCCGGGTGAAGCGCCGCCGCCGGAACCAGCGGCCGAGACCCGCGGGCACGAACAGTGGGGTGCGGCGGGGCAGCCGCCGCAGCGTGGGCGCGTCGAGGTGGTCGAAGTGGTTGTGGCTGATGACGACCGCGTCCACGGGCGGCAGGTCCTCCCAGCGCACGCCCACCGGGGTGATGCGCGCCGGGGTGCCGAGGATGCGGCGGGACCAGACGGGGTCGGTGAGGACGGTGAGCCCGCCGATGCGCAGCACCCAGCTCGCGTGCCCGGCCCAGGTGACGGCGACGGTGGTGACGTCCGCCTCGGGCAGCGCGCCCGGTTCGAAGGGCAGCAGCGGGATGTCCCGCAGGCCCGCGGGGCCGGGGCGTACCGCACCCTCCCTGGCGAACCTGGCGAACGCCCGGACGCCCGGGAGAGGGGCGGTCAGCCGGTCGGCGAAGGATCTCGGCCAGGTGCGGACCTCGCCGAGGACGCGGGTCGTGGGCGGCGGGAGCGCCGTGGGCCCCGGTCGTGTGTCCGCCGGGTGCTGTACGGGTCCGGTCTGTTCTGCCTGCTCCGTCATCCTGGTCTCCCGTCACCGTCAGCGCAGCTCGTCGAAGGCCGATCCGAGGTCGTTCAATGCCCGCTGTACATGGGGCAGTTCCAGTGGGGCCGGTGAGGCGAGCGCGGCCAGCTGCTCGTCGGCGGTCGCGCCGAGGAGCGGGCCCGTGGACAGCCGCACCCGCAGCGCGCCCAGCTCGTCGCCGAAGCGGTGCCCGCCGGGGACGGACATACGGAGCCGGTCGCCGAGGTACTCCTCCAGTTCCATGGAGTCGCCGACGCCGCGCTCGGCGAGCCGGCCGCGCAATGGGCCGAGGTCCGCGTAGAGATGGCGACCCGCCTGCGGAGGGCGGGAGAGCGCGCCGGTCACGAGCACGGCGCGGTGCACGGCCGCGGCGACCTGCGCGTGCAGGGCGGCGGCACGGGCCGCGCGTTCGGCCGTCTCGGGCGGCTCGTCCAGCACGTGGGCGGCGGCGGCCGAGAGGGGCGCGGGTACGGCGGCGCCCAGCGCGGTGAGGAAGTCCAGGGTGCGGGCGCGCCGGGCGGCGCCCTCCTCGCCGGGCGGGAAGCGGGCGATCGCGACGGGCCAGGACTGGGGCGTGAGGGAGCCGGCGAGATCGCTGATGACCGTGACGTCGCCGGGGCACATCTCCGCCGGGCTGACCAGGACGGTGTCCCGCGGCTGGTGGAGCGTGTCGCGCCACGTCTCGTCGCTGATGATGTGCAGCCCTTCGCCGACGGCGGCCTCGCACGCCTCGCGCACGGTCTCCGGCGGGGCGACGGTGGCGGTGGGATCGTCGGGCACGCACAGCAGGAGCAGCCGCGGTCTGCCGCCCTCGCTGCGCACCCGCCGTACGGTCTCCAGCAGCGCGAACGGGTCCGGCACGCCGCCGCACTCGGCCGGGGTCGGCACGTGGTAGGCCGGACGGCCCAGCAGCCGTGCCTGCGGTGTCCACCACGCCGGGCAGGGGCGGGGCATGAGCACGTCGCCGTCGTACGCGCCCAGCAGGGCGAACAGCAGAGGCTGTGCGCCGCAGGCGGCGACGACCTCGGAGGGGTCGCTCGGCAGGCCGCGCCGCTGCCAGTACCCGCAGGCGGCCTCGCGGAGTGCCGGACCGCCGCCGGGCGGCTCGCCGCGGGCGACGCCCGCGGCACCGGCCAGGACGGCGGCGGGGCCCTGTGGCACCGGCAGCCCGGTCTCGGGTGCGTGCGGCCCGTACCGGACGGGGCCACGTCCCTCGGACGCCGTGCCCTGCATCCCGCCACCTCCCACCGCTCGCGCGCCCACCGGTGCCGGGCGTGCGCCCGGGCGTTCCGCAGACGCCGGACACCTGCCCGGTCTCCTAGCCTTTATACGAAGGTTTGGCCGATGCCGCCGCGCGGGCGGTGGCGGCCGGGGGCCGGCCGAGCCCCCGTCACACCCGCCTGTGGGACGCGGGACGGGTCGAGCACTGCGTGGGGCGAGCACCGGCGGGTATCCGCGTGGCATGCAAGAAGTCGACGCACAGGACATCACGCACCTCCGCGGGAGGATCGGCGCACTCCTCAGCGCCTGGGACCGGCAGCTGCACCGTGCCGTCGCCGAGCGCTCCTGGCCGGGCGCGGAGCCGGTCCTGCCGCGGCTCAGCAGGAGCGCCGACCACGGGCTGCTCTGGTTCGGGACGGCGGCCGGGATCGCCCTGGCCGGACGCGGGACACGCTCACGCCGGGCGGCGGTGCGGGGCGTGGCGTCCCTCGCGGTGGCCTCGGCGCTGATCAACACCGTCGGCAAGCGCTCCGTGCGCAGGAACCGGCCGCTGCTGGATGCCGTGCCGGTGATACGGCAGCTGAAACGGCATCCGTTCACCACGTCCTTCCCTTCCGGGCACGCCGCGTCGGCCGCGGCCTTCGCCACCGGCGTCGCACTGGAGTCCAGGGGCTGGGGCGCCGCCGTCGCGCCGGTCGCCGCGTCCGTCGCGTTCTCCCGCGTCTACACGGGCGTGCACTATCCGAGCGACGTGCTCGTGGGCGCGGCGCTCGGCGCGGGTGCCGCGTTCGCGGTGCGCGGCCTCGTGCCGACGCGGTCCCAACTGCCCGCACCGGCCCGCCCCACGGCACAGGCCCCCGCGCTGCGGGGCGGAGACGGCCTGGTGGTCGTCGTCAACCGCGAGTCCGGATCCGCGGACTGCGCCGCGGAGGTGCGCAGGGAACTGCCGCTCGCGGAGGTGGTGGAATGCGCCCCCGACGAGCTGGCGGTCCAGCTCGCCAAGGCCACGGGCCACGCCCGGGCCCTGGGCATCGTCGGCGGTGACGGCTCGGTCAACCGGGCGGCCGCCGTGGCCGCCGAGAACGGCCTCCCGCTCGCGGTCTTCCCCGGCGGCACGCTCAACCACTTCGCCTACGACCTGGGCATAGAGTCCGTCCGCGACACCTGCCGGGCGGTGGTGGCCGGGGACGCCGTCGGTGTGGACCTGGGGCGCTTCACTCCGGGGCCCGGCGGCAGCGCGGCCCCCGGCTACTTCCTCAACACGTTCAGCCTGGGCGTCTATCCCGAGCTGGTGCGCGTCCGCGAGCGCTGGTCGCCCCGGATCGGCGCCTGGCCCGCCGGTGTGCTGGCGGCGTCCCGGGTGCTGCGGGGCGAGCGTCCGCTGGAGGCCGAGGTGCAGGGGCGGCGCCGCCCGATGTGGCTGCTGTTCGTGGGCAACGGGGTGTACCGGGGCGTCGGCCCCACCCCCGGTCACCGCGCCGATCTGGCGGACGGTCTGCTCGACGTGCGCGTGGTGCACGGCGGACGCGCTCCGGGCTGGCGGCTGCTGGGCGCCGCGCTCGCGGGCAGGCTGAAGCGGTCACCGGTGCACGCGGCCCGGCCGCTGCGCCGCGTGCGCATCGGGGGTCTCGCACCGGGCACCCCGCTGGCGTACGACGGTGAAGTCGCCGCGGCGCCTGCCGAGGTGACGGTGGACAAGGTGGTGGACGGGCTGACGGTCTACCGGCCGCAGGAGTTGCTCTGAGGGCCGCACGGTGCACGGTCGTGCGTTCCCCGTCCCGCGAGACGCCGATGCGGTCGGACAGGCCATGGGCACACTGCCCCGGGGGCTCCGCCGCAGTGCGTCGCTGAGGTCTGCGCAGCCTCGCTTCGTGTCCGACCGCCCGTCGGCGGGCGGCCCCGAGAACGTCGGGTACGTCAAACCCGGCCGCGAACGGTGACGCCGCGCCCGGTGGGGCGCGGCGCCGGCGACCGGGCGGCTCAGACCTCCAGCGCGGACTCGATCTTCCGCAGTTGGTGCCGGGCCATCGCCAGGTTGGCGCGCTCCTTGTCGAGCGCGAGGTACAGGAACAGCCCGTTGGAACCGCGGCTCTTCAGGAGCCGGATCATGTGGTACTGGCTGTCGAGTGTGATCAGGATGTCCTCGATCTCCTCCTTCAGCCCGAGGTGTTCCATCGTGCGCACCTTGGCGCGCACCACATCGGTGTTGCCGGCGGCGGCGACGTTCAGGTCGAGGTCCTTGCCGCCGCCGATGGTGCCCAGCGCCATACCGCTGGTGTAGTCGACGAGCGCGGCGCCGATCGCTCCCTCGATGGTGAGGGCTTCCTTGAGCGCGGTTTCGGTGTTGGCCATGACAAGCGCACTTTCCTTCCGTCTGTTCCGGGTCCTGCTGGACGTGCGTGCGGGTGGTTTCGAGGGGGTGGCGGTCATCGGTCAGGCGTCCTGGGTCCGTTCGAGTGCTCCGTCGACGAGCTCCCCGATACGGGCGCCGGCACGACGGGCCTCGAGATGGAGCCGGCCCACGTTGATACGCGGCTCGGCCAGTACGGTGAGCACGGCCGACGAACCGGCCGCGTAGGTGGCGACGTATCCCGTCTCGCCGCGTATCAGCAGCTCCTTGAAGCCGCCCTGACCGGTCGCCTCCGTCAGGCGCAGCGCGACACCGAGCGCCGCGGCGGTGAGGGCGGCCACCCCCTCCGCCTCGGCGGTGTCCGACGCCAGCACGAGGCCGTCGGCGCTCGCCGCGAGCGCGCCTGTCAGCTGCGGCACCCTGGCGCGCAGCCGTCTGATTTCACCGAGCACATCGGCCTCGGCCGTCATGAGCTGTCTCCTTTCGGCGCGCAGCCGCAGCGCGCGCCTCATGACGGGACACGCCGGGCCCGGTGGATCGGGCGGCGGTGATTCACAGGCTTGCCTCCAGTGCGTCGCGGAGCCGGCGTAACAGGGCGATGTCCGGGTCGGCGGGGAACTGGGAGACCCAGCCGGGCAGCGGGTCGCCGGCGTCCGCCACCGGCTCGGACGGTGTCTCGACGAGTCCTGCGGCGGCCATCCGCCGCACCTCGACCAGCGTGTTGAAGGCGGGCCGGCCCAGTGCCCTGGCGATGGCCGACGGGGTGCGCACCCCCGCCGGCCACGCCAGCCGCGCCCCCGGCCCGCGGGGGTGCCCCCCC
>NZ_JBFAOY010000012.1:111426-184242 GCF_040675505.1 Streptomyces sp. NPDC049597 | reverse complement strand
GTGTCGCTGACATCTGTCTCCTTGTCAGGTCCTGTGGGGAGAGAGGGGCGAGCGGCAGCAGCTCCCGCTGCCGGCGGGGTACCGCCGCGTGGGCGGATCCGGGGCGCAGCGGAGCGGTGTCGACCTCGGGGTAGGGCCACACGGTGTCGAGCAGTCCGCGCCGCCTGCGGGCCTCGCGGGCGACGTCGGCCGCGGGCACGGGGCGGATGCTGCCGATCCAGTGCGCGACGCCGTAGCGGAAACGGGTGGGGCCGCTGGTCGGCGCCAGGGCGAAGAACGCGGCGTCATGGAGGGCGCCGAGGTGGCAGATCTCCAGTTCGCCGTCGGCCAGCTGACCGCTGTCGACGAGGAACCGCGCCACCTCACGGCGGGCGCCCGCCCGGGCGACGGCCTCCTCCCAGCCGGTGCGCGCGAGGCGTCCACTCGCGGTGAGCAGGACGTCGATGCCGGGCGCGGCCGGGCTCTCGGCGTGCACGACCTGACCGTCCGCCAGATAGAGCGCGCCGTGGTCGCGTACGAGGACGCCGGTGGCCCGTTCCTCGGCGAGCCGGGCGAGCATCGGGGAGACGGCACTGGCGGCGGAGGTCATCCGAGCACCAGCCGCTCGGCTATGTCGGCCATGCGCAGTCTGGCCAGGGCCAGATTGCCGGTCTCCCGGTCGAGCCAGAGATGCAGGAACACACTGCTGTCGAACGTGGTCTCCACGAAGCGCATCACGTGGTAGCCGGTGCGGGTGGTGACGATGACGTCCTCGACCGGTAACTCCTTGGCCCCCGTGTTCGTCAAGGCTCCGGCGGCGCTGCCGTCAGGCGCGAACGACGGGTACTCGGCGGCGATTCGGGCCAGTTCGGCGGTCTCCGCCGCCGTCGTCTCCACGTCACCGCCGGGCGTCTCCCCGACGGCGCCGAGGGCGAGGCCGCTGGTCCAGTCCACGATGGCCGCTCCCCGTGCCCCGGGCACCACCATCGCCTGCAGCAGACACTCGTCGATTCCGGGCACGCGGAACTCCCCTCCCCGCCTCGGTACGTCCCGGCCCGCACGGGTGCGCGCCGGTGACGGTGAGGTTACGCAACGTGGCGACTATGGGGGGGAGTTCCGGCAAATTCGTCTGGGAATTGCCCGGGACGGGTAGGGTGCGCTGCCGAAAACCGGCGCCCGGCCGGGCGGCGGGCGTGGGGATCGGGAGGCAGGCACGTATCTCCGGAGTCCGGAGACGACCTGCACGCTGCCCGCGACCTGCCCGGCGGTCACGACGGATCCCATGGCCCCGGCGGTGGCACCGGCCGCGCCCCGCGATCCGGTGGGCCGGGACGGCCGGCTGCCCCGAAAATCGGATCGACGCAGCCCCCGCGCGTCCCGCACCATGGCACAGCGCGCTTCGGCGGCCGGCCACGGGGGTGCTGGTCGCCGGGGCCCTGCCGTTCAGGTTCTCGCGGCGTCCGTGAAGCGCTCGGCGTAGCGCCGCTGCCACGGCGTCTCCACGGCGTGCCGGTCGTAGTGGGCACGGACGTACGCCACGGCCTCGCCGGCCGGGACGCCGTCGAGAACGGCCAGGCAGGCCAGGGCGGTTCCGGTCCGGCCGCGGCCGCCTGCGCACGCGATCTCGACACGTTCGGCCGCCGCCCTCTCCCAGGCCTCCCGCAGCATGTCCCGCGCCTGGTCGCGGTCCGCGGGGAGGCGGAAGTCCGGCCAGCGCAGCCAGCGCGTCTCCCAGTCGGCGGTCGGCGGCTGCTTGCCGAGCAGGTACACGCCGAACTGCGGCAGCTGCCCCGCGGGCAGCGCGTGTCGCAGGCCGCGACCCCGGACGAGCCTGCCGGAGGGGAGTCGGAGCACGCCGGGTGCGGTCGGGTTCCAGGTCTGCGTCATCCGCCGATTGTCGCCTTCACCACGGCCGTTGTCCGCCCATCGCCCGATGCACTCGACCCTGTGTCCATACTTCGAGATGGCCATCTCGAATAACAGGACGCACGCGATACGGTGAGCACCCACCTCAGCGAAGGAGAACGGCCATGCCGAAGGAGACCGCCGTCTACACCCACGGGCACCACGAGTCCGTGCTGCGCTCGCACACCTGGCGAACCGCCGAGAACTCCGCGGCGTACCTCCTCGGCGAACTCCGGCCGGGGCTGGACGTGCTGGACGTCGGCTGCGGACCGGGCACGATCACGGCCGACCTCGCCGCGCTCGTCGCGCCGGGACACGTCACCGCGGTGGACGCGGCGCAGGACGTCCTGGCGCAGGCCCGCGCACATGCCGAGGGACGCGGACTCGACACCGTCACCTTCGCGGTCGCCGACGTCCACGGCCTCGACTTCCCCGGCGACTCCTTCGACGTCGTCCACGCCCACCAGGTGCTGCAGCACGTGGGCGATCCGGTGCAGGCGCTGCGGGAGATGCGCCGGGTGTGCCGTCCCGGCGGCGTCGTCGCGGCACGCGACAGCGACTACGGCGCCTTCACCTGGTTCCCCGAACTGCCGGCGCTGACGACGTGGCAGGAGCTGTACTCCCGGGTGGCGCGCGCCAACGGCGGCGAGCCCGACGCCGGCCGCAGGCTGAAGTCCTGGGCCCGCGCCGCGGGCTTCACCGACATCACGGCGACCGCGGGCACCTGGTGCTTCTCGACGCCCGAGGAGCGGGCGTGGTGGAGCGGCCTGTGGGCGGACCGCACGACCGCCTCGGTGTACGCGCGGATCGCGGTGGAGGGCGGCCATGCCGACGCCGGGCAGCTCGCCGCGATCGCGGACGCCTGGCGCGCCTGGGGCGCCGAGGACGACGCCTGGTTCATGGTCCCGCACGGCGAGATCCTGTGCCGCGTGTGAGCGTCCCGCGGGGCCCCTGACAGGGCCCCGCGTCGCCAACTACCCTCCTGCGTATGGAGATCCTCGGAACCACCCTCCGTATCTGCGTCGACGACCTGGAGGCGTCGGCCGCCTTCTACGAGCGGCTCACGGGCGCGCCGCCGCTGCGTTTCGAGCGGGGCGGCGTCCGGGTCGCGGCGATCGGTTGCTTCCTGCTGATGAGCGGCCCGGAGTCGGAGCTCGATGTGCTGCGCAAGGTGGCGGCGACGATCGCGGTGAAGGACGTGGACGAGGCGTACGAGACGCTCACCGCGGGCGGTGCCCGGGTCGTCGCCGGCCCGGTGCCGACGCCCGTGGGGCGCAACCTGATCGCCGTCCACCCGGACGGGTCGGTCTTCGAGTACGTGGACCGCAAGGAGGCCTGACGGACGGGAAATTCCGCGGGGCGCACGCGGTGTCCGCCGTAGTCTTGACCGCCGGCGCGGCGGAGCGAGGCGGAGGGGCGCGGACGATGAGCACGCGGCACACGTACCGGGTGATCGTGCGGGGCAGGTGGGACGGTCTGACGGAGGAGGGGCGTGCGGCGCTCCTCGCGGACGTCGGCGGCCACGGCCTCGCAGCGGCGAGGTTCACCGAGGAGGGATCGCTCGCCTACGACAGCGCGCTCAAGCACTTCACGTACCGCTTCGTCGTCGTCTCGGACGCGGCGGACGGCGAGGAGACGGCGGCGGCGATCGCCGAGTACCGCGCGGAGAGCGCGCTCTCGGCGCTCGGGCACGGCTACCGCGATCTGCGGTCGTCGGCGACGGACATGGACACCATGAAGATCAACGACCGGCGGGCGCGGTCATCTCGCGGGTGATCGCCCAGCGTTCGTGGTCGCGCCAGGCGCCGTCGATGTGGAGGAAGTCGGGCGAGTAGCCCTCCAGCCGGAACCCGGCCGACCGTACGAGGCCGATGGAGGCAGTGTTGCCCGGCTGGATGTTGGCCTCCAGGCGGTGCAGCCCGAGCGGGCCGAAGGCGTGGCCGATGAGGAGGCGCAGCGCCTCTCCCATGAAGCCGCGTCCGGCGGCGTGGGCGAAGGTTCCGTAGCCGAGCGCGCCGCTGAGGAACGCGCCCTCGACGATGTTGTTGATGTTGATGAACCCCGCGATGGCGCCGGTGCCGCGCTCACAGACGAGGAAGCCGGCCTTCGCCGGATCCTCGATGAGCCTCCCGGCGTAGGCCGCGTAGGCGTCCGCGGTGAGCGGCGGGAACAGCCAGGGCCGGTGGTGCCCGGTGGACTGCCGCGCGCGCTCGGTGAACTCGTCCGCGTCGTCGTGGGTGAAGGGACGCAGGACGATCCGGGCACCGGACACGGTGTCGGGGGCGGAGGTCGACGGCATCGCGCCAGCCTAGCGAGGGTGTCGCCCCGGGGCCCGGGGGGCGGCCGCGGGCCGCAGGGTGTGTGCGCCCCGCGGCCCGCGCCGAAGGCGGTCAGTGGTGGGCGAGCACGAGCGGGGACTCGCCCTCGGCATCGGCGTCCGCCGGGTCGGGCCGCTGGATGAGCAGCGAGGTGACGACGCCGATGCCGAGGAGCGCCAGCGCCGTGTACATGGCGTGCTGGTAGCCGGCCGCGGTGGGCCCGTGGGCGTCGCTGCCCGCCGTGATCATGGTGGAGGCGAGGGCGATGCCGAGCGATGCGCCGATGCCGAAGCAGGCGCCGTTCAGGCCGGAGAGCGAGCCGGGCTTGTCCTTGGGCGCGGTCGTGACGGCGAGGCCGTTGAGGCCGGTCAGCATGAAACCGCCGTACGTCACGCCGAGCGCGGCGAGCGAGGCCACGAGGATCCACTCGTGGTGCAGGAAGACCGTGGCGAAGACGAAGATCACGAAGTTGGCGACCGCTCCGGTCACCACGATCCGGCGCCAGCCGGCCTTCGGTCCCAGCCGCCCGGTGAGGGGCGCGGAGACCACGCCGATGAGCTGGATGGGGGTGAGGAAGAGGAAGGCCGCGGCGACGGCGGACAGGCCGAGGCCGACCCGGGCGTCCTGCGAGAACAGCGGGATGGTGAGCGCGATCGCGCCGAACGCGCCGCCGAGGGTGCAGATCGTGGTGATCAGCAGCGGCCAGGCACGGCGGGAGGCGAGCACGTCGATGTCGATGACCGGGTTGGCCGCGGACTTCTGCGAGACGACGAAGAGGACGAGGGCCAGCAGTCCGCCGAACAGGAACGCGAGGGTCAGCGGGGAGGTCCAGCCCCAGGCCGCGCCCTGGGCCAGGCCGACGAGCACACCGGTGAGGCCGACCGAAAGTGCGGTGATGCCGCGTGCGTCGAAGGGGGCGTCGGCCGTGGTCGGGGGCACGTCGGGGACGTACCTGCGGACACCGATCAGGCCGGCGACGGCGATGAGCGTGGAGCAGACGAAGATGCCGCGGAAGCCGATCGTGTCGGCGATCTGGCCGCCGCCGACGGCGTCGACACCGGCGAGTCCGCCGTTGACGGCGGTGATGATGCCCGCGGCCCGGCCGAAGCCGGCCGGGCTGAGCACCTGGTTCAGGGTGAGGAAGGCGAGCGTGAACATCGCGGCGGAGACACCCTGCAGGATGCGGCCGGCGATGAAGATCTCGATGTTCGGTGCGAAGACGCACAGCAGGTTGCCCGCGATGAGCACGAACGCGCAGACGATCATCATGGGCTTGCGGCCGCGCTGGTCGCTGAGGCGGGCCAGGGTGACCTGGCCGATGGCGGCCATGAGGAAGAACAGCGTCTGGGAGAGGCCCGCGGCCGCCGTGGTGGTGCCGAGGCGCTCGATCACATCGGGCAGTGCGGGGCTGAGCATGGTCGCGTTGATCTGGTAGCCCAGCACGGCCAGGACCATGGCCAGCAGCATCGGGCCCCGGCCCGCGAGATCGGATTCGGACCCGGAACGCGTCCGGCCGAGCGTGATCGACATGTCGGCCCCTTTGCCTTGGATGTCATGCCTCGAGATACGTGCGGTGCTTGTCAGACAAGCACGCCCCACAGGGTGGAATCTACGTGCGTAGAACGTCAAGCCCTTCGTGACGTGACGCACAACGTCCCGCGATCGACGGAGGTCCGCCGCGTTGCCCAGGAGGGGCGCGCTCGCATAACTTGCTGACAAGTGAGCCGAGGAGGGCCAGTGGCAGTCAGCGGGCAGCAGCGGAGACCGGTCGTGGTCCTGTACGAGCGGATCGCGGACGCCATCCACGACGGCACCTATCCGCCGGGGTCCACCCTCCCCTCGGAGCCGCGCCTCGCCACCGAGCTGGGCGTGAGCAGGCCGGCCCTGCGCGAGGCGCTGCTGCTGCTCCAGGAGGACGGCCTGCTCTCGGTGCGCAGGGGCGTGGGCCGCACGGTCAACGACAGCCCGCCCAGGCGTGGTTACGAGCACATCCAGCCCCTGGAGGACCTGCTGGGCGCGGGGCAGGCGCTGCGGGTGCGGCCCCTGCTGCGGACCGTGGAGGAGCCCACCGACTTCACCACCCAGCACCTGCTCGCGCCCGCCACGGCGGAGCTGCGCTTCTGGGAGTCGGTGCTGACCGGCGACGGCGCGGCGGCGGCGCTCAGCCAGGAGTGGGCGGCCGCGGAGGAGACCCTCCAGCGGCACCACCCGGACTTCGCCGAGGCTCTGCGCTCGGCGCCGCAGGCGACCTCCTCGATGCTCTCGGTGCTGGCGGCCGCCTCACGGGGCACGCCGCTGACCGCGCACAGCGGCATCAGCGCGACGCTGCTCGGCCGGCGCCGCGGCGAGCAGCTGGGGCGCCCTGCGGACACACCCGCCGTGCTGGTCACGCAGGTGGTGCGGGTGGACGGCATCCCGCTGCTCGCGGCCAAGCACATGCTCCCGACGGGCGCGCCCGCCCTGCCGGTCCTCCAGTCGAACTGACGCGCCTCCCGCATCGCCGGGAGGTGCCGTACACTCCCGATGCATGCACTTGTCTGACATCCAGCGCGCTCCCAAGGTGGTCCTCCACGACCACCTCGACGGCGGTCTGCGCCCCGCCACGATCATCGAGCTGGCCCGCGCCTGCGGCTACCGGGCCCTTCCCACCGAGGACCCGGAAGCCCTCGCCGTCTGGTTCCGCGACGCCGCGGACTCCGGCTCGCTGGAGCGCTACCTGGAGACGTTCGCCCACACCTGCGCGGTGATGCAGACCCGCGAGGCACTGGAGCGCGTCGCGGCCGAGTGCGCGGAGGACCTGGCCGCGGACGGCGTCGTGTACGCCGAGGTGCGGTACGCGCCCGAGCAGCACCTGGAGGGCGGGCTCACGCTCGACGAGGTCGTGGACGCGGTGAACGCGGGTCTGCGCGAGGGCGAGCGGCGCGCGGGTGGACGCATCACGGTGCGCGCCCTGCTCACCGGCATGCGGCACACCGACCGCTCGCTGGAGATAGCGGAGCTGACCGTCGCGCACCGCGAGCGCGGCGTCGCGGGCTTCGACATCGCGGGCGGCGAGATCGGCAACCCGCCGGCCCGGCACCTGCCCGCGTTCCAGCACCTCAAGCGCCACAACTGCCACTTCACGATCCACGCCGGCGAGGCGGTCGGCGCCGAGTCGATCCACGAGGCGGTGCAGGTCTGCGGCGCCGAGCGCATCGGTCACGGGGTGCGCATCACCGACGACATCACGGTCCACGACGACGGGACGGCCACGCTCGGCCACCTCGCCTCGTACGTGCGCGACAACCGCATCGCGCTGGAGGTCTGCCCGACCTCCAACCTCCAGACGGGCGCGGCGAAGTCGTACGACACCCACCCGATCGACCTGCTGCGCCGCCTCGGCTTCCGCATCACCCTGAACACCGACAACCGTCTGGTGTCCGGGACGGACATGAGCCTGGAGTTCGTGCACATGGCGGAGGCGTTCGGCTACGGCCCCGAGGTCTTCGAGGAGTTCACGGTCGCGGCGGCCGAGGCGGCGTTCCTTCCGCTGCCGGAGCGGCAGCGCCTGATCGACGAGGTGATCCGCCCGGGCTACGCGGCGCTCAGCGCGTAGCCTCCGCCACGAACCGCGCCCAGCTCGCCCGGGAGACGCGCAGTCCCGGGCGGGCGGTGTCCTTGGAGTCCCTGACGTGGACGGCGTCGACGGACGCGGCGACCTCGACGCAGTCGCCGCCACCGGACCCGCTGTAGCTGCTCTTGCACCACGTCAGCTGGTCCGGCCCCTGTGCAGCCTGCTCGGTGCTCATGCCTCTCCTACCCGACGTTCGATGAGACGCGCAGACTCCTCGGCGTTCAGGGCCTGCGAGCGCAGCTTGCCATACCGCAGGGCAAAAGCACTGACCTTTGCAGAGTCGCTGACGACCACGCCCGTTTCCTGCGACTCCACGTATCCCACCATCTGGTGCTCCAAGGTCTCCAGAACGACGAAGGCGCCGTTCAGGCCCGGATGGAACCCCCTGCCGGACGGCATGACCTGGATCTCCACGTGCCGTGACGCGCCGACCTCCAGAAGACGTTGAAGCTGCCCGCGCATCACGTCCGGCCCGCCGATCGGATTGCGCAGCGCCGCATCCTCGATCACGAACGACAGATCGACGAGCGGCGTACGCGCCAGCAGCTTCTGCCGGTTGAGGCGTGCCTCCGTGTGCTGCTCGATGATCTCGTCGTCCAGCGGCGGACAGTGCCCGGCGAACAGTGCCCGCGCGTACTCCTCCGTCTGCAGGAGCCCCGGCACGAGCAGCGGATCGTACGAGAACCTGCTCACGGCCTCCGTTTCGATCAGCGCGAAGTCCCGGAAGAACGCGGGCAGTTTGGCCCGGTCCACGTCGTCCTGGAGGACGGCCAGCGCCCCGCCTGCGTCCAGAACGCGCTCCGCCGCCTCCGTGAACGCGGCCTTCGCGGGGCGCCGGCCCTGCTCGATCGATGCCGCCTGCTCGTACGAGTAGCCGACGGCATCCGCGAGGGCCTGTTGGGTGTAGTGCGCCCGCTCCCGGAAGAGTTTGAGCAGCTTGCCGTAGCCGACCCAGATGACCGGCCGGTCGTCGTCCTTGTCCCGCTTCTTCGTGCGGCTGTTCGCCATGAGCCCACGCCCCCACGCCAACGTGCCTGTGCCTGACACCGGTTGAACGGCCCTCGGCACGTCGTCGACACGGGCCTCGGCCCGTACAGGACCGCGCCCGACCCGTACAGCACCTCCACGCCCCTGCTCCGTCGTCCGTAATGTCTGCGCAACGGCGCCGGCGCCCCCGCAGCCCACACCCCGGCCGTAGGTCCGCGGCGACGCCGGTGCTCCCCTGTGCACGGACACCGTCGCGGCCGCACGGGGCCGGTGTGGGCCCGCGAGCAGCCTCAGTGCACCGATCCCCGCACCACCGGCAGTTCCAGCACCCCTGTGTCCTCGGGCGCGCTCACGACTGTCACCGGCTTGACGCCGCGGTTGCCGAAGTACGCCGTGTCGCTCGCCGCGATCACGAACTCCAGCCGGTGGCCCGTCTCGTAACGGTGCGCGATGCCCGGCAGGTCGACGGTGAACGGCCTGGTCACGTCCGGTACCCGGACGGGGGCGACCAGGCGGTTGACGAGGGTCCTCGTGCCGTCCGGGGCGATGTCGTAGACCTTGGCGAACAACACCAGCTTGTCCGCCGCGTCGTTCGACTGCTGGACGCGTTCCGTCGCGGGCGAGACGACTTCGAGCCGCGCCCTGGGCGCGCCGACCACGTCGACCGGGGCCGTCAGCGGTTCGCTGCGCCAGCCCAGGTAGGTGCCTGCGGTGTCGTACGGCTGCGGATCGGGCAGGCCGACGACGCCGGACAGGGACGACTCGGAGTGGCTGGTGGGCACGAGCCAGTTGGCGTAGGTGCGGCTGCCGCGGGCGACCTTCGCGCGGGTGTCGACGAGCTTGCCGTCACCGGAGAGGTAGAGCTTCTGGGACAGCGACGGGACGGCGCCCGCCTCTCCGTAGCCGCTCTGCCAGTCACGGTAGTAGGCGAAGGCGGGACCGGTGTCCGCGTCCGCCTGCTTGTGCAGGTACCGGTCGAACCAGGCGAGGATGCGCCGCCCCACGTAGCTGGTCTCCAGATTGCCCTCGCCGATGTTGAGCTCGCCGGACGACGGGTCCGTCATGCCGCCGCTGTGGCCCCAGGACTGCCAGATCATCTTGGTCTCGGTGCCCTGGGCCCTGAGCGTCTCGTAGCTGGCCTGCGCCTCGTTGAGGGTGAACAGGCTGTCGGCCTGGCCCTGGACGAGCAGGGTGGGCGCCTCGACGCGGGGCAGGTAGGAGACGGGTGACACGCTGCGGGCGAAGCTCTGCATGTCGTCGACGCGGTCGGCCGGGTAGCTGCCGGAGTTGAGCATGCGCAGGGTGTCGCAGGCCCGGGTGACGAAGTGGACGCAGTCGAGCGAGTTGAAGCGGGACAGGTCGAGGCTCGGGTCGGTCAGCGGCTGTCCCTCGCCGATGAGCCAGAAGCCGTCCGCCCACTGCCACTTGAAGGCACCGGGGACGGACGTGTCCCTCACGTTGTTCGGATCGATCGAGCGGTTGAGGTCGTTCCAGGTGATGAGGGGGACGAGTGCGTCCACGCGGCGGTCGACGGCGGCGGTGGCGAGCTGTATCGCGCCGCCGTACGAGCCGCCGATCATGCCCACCCGCGGGTCACCGCTGCCGTCCTCGGTCACGAAGTCGATCGTGGTGCCGTCGTCGGCGGGGCGCGTGCCGGCGAGGAAGTCGATCAGCCGTGAGGCCGCCCGGCCGTCGATCTCCGGGTCGTCGAGGGAGACCAGGCAGCCGGACCTGCCGAAGCCCAGTCCGGAGTAGGCCAGAGCCACGTAGCCGCGAGCGGCGAACGCCCTCGCCGTGTCCGCCGTGCCGTCCGACTTGCTGCCGCCGAAGCCGTTGGTGGTGAGCACGGCAGGGGCGGTCCGGTGGGTGCCGACGCCGGCCGGACGGTAGAGGTCGGCGTCGACGACGCAGGTCCTGCCGCCCGCCTCGACGGTGAACTCCAGGGCGGTGACGGTGAATTCACCGGCTGGTGCGGCGGCCGCGGCGGGGGACACGAGCGTGAGGGGTGCGAGCAGCGCCGTCCCCGCGGCCCGTACGCAGGTCTTGTGGCTTGCGGACCGGGCACGCGACACGAGGACCTCCACGTCGAGGACGCCATACCGACCAGTAAGCAGGTGGCGCGCCCATGCTGTGACACGTGTCAGACGCACGTCAACGCTCGTGCGGGCACTTCTTGACGGGAATTCAGCGGCCGTGCTCTTCCGGTGCATCGGCCGGCCGTCACAGCAGCGCCGGTACCTCCAGCGTGAGCGTCCGGGCGTCGGCGTCCAGCGTGGCCGGTACCCCCAGCGGCATCGTCAGCGCCGTCTCGCCGTGTCCGAAGCCGAACTCCTCCACCACCGGAACGCCGAGTCCTCCCAGCCGGTCGAGCAGCACGGCCCGCACCTGCTCGTACGGCCCGCACTCGGCCCACGACCCCAGCAGCACCCCGCCGACGCCCGACAGCCATCCGGAACGCAGCAGTTGGGTGAGCATGCGGTCGATGCGGTAGTCCTCCTCCCCCACGTCCTCCAGCAGCAGGAGCCCGCCGCGGGCGGACGGCCGGCCGTGCGGGGTGCCGACATCGGCGGCCAGCAGGGCGAGACAGCCCCCGAGGGTGACGCCGCTCGCCCTCCCCCCGGTCATCGTGCGGGCCTGCGGCAGGCCCTCGACGGTGCGCACCGACTCCGGCTCGAACAGGGTGGCCCGCAGCGACTCCCGGGTGCGGGCGTCCTTCAGGAACGTGGCCGCGCCCACCATCGGCCCGTGCAGCGTCGTGAGTCCCATCCGGACGGCGAACGCCTCGTGCAGCGCGGTGACGTCGCTGTATCCGACGAACACCTTGGGCCCCGCCGCCCGCATCGCCGTCCAGTCGGCCAGATCCACCATGCGCTGGACGCCGTAGCCGCCGCGGGCGCAGATCACCGCGGAGACGGAGGGGTCGCACCACGCCTCGGTGAGGTCCCGGGCGCGGGCCCCGTCGTCGCCGGCCAGGTATCCCAACCGGGCGTGGGTGTCGCGCACATGGGGCATCACGACGGGGTCGAGGTCCCAGCCGCGCAGGATGCCGAGGCCCTCGTCGAGACGCTCGTCCGCCACGGGGCCGCTGGGCGCGACGACGGCGACCCTGGCGCCCGGCCTCAGCCGCGCGGGCCGGCGAAGCGGTTCACTTGTCACTTCCTGAGCTCCAGCGCGGGGATGTCGGACCGGGTGATGCCGAAGACCTGGGTGTACAGGGCCAGTTCGGCCTCCAGGGCGCGGACCATCGTCTCCACCCTGCGGAAGCCGTGGCCCTCGCCCTCGAAGGCGATGTACGCGTGGGGGACGCCGCGTCCGGCCATCTGCGCCAGGAACCGTTCGCTCTGCGCGGGCGGGCAGATGACGTCGTCCAGGCCCTGCAGCAGCAGGAACGGTGCGGTGACGCCGTCCACGTGGGTGAGCGGCGACCGTTCCCGGTAGCGGCCGGGGACCTCGGCGAGCGGGCCGACGAGCGATTCGAGGTACCGGGACTCGAAGTCGTGCGTCTCTCCGGTCGCCCAGGAGAGCAGGTCGAGGACGGGATAGATGATCGTCCCGCAGGCGTACACGCTCGTGGTGGCGAGCGAGGCGGCCGCCGTCCAGCCGCCGGCGCTGCCGCCGCGGATCGCCAGACGCCGCGGGTCGGCTGTGCCCTCGTCGGCCAGCGCCTCGGCGACGGCCGCGCAGTCCTCGACGTCCACCACGCCCCACTGCTCGCGCAGCCGGTCCCGGTACGCACGCCCGTAGCCGGTGGAGCCGCCGTAGTTGACCTCGGCGACCCCGATGCCGCGCGAGGTGAAGTAGGCGATCTCCAGGTCGAGTACGAGCGCGGCGCGGCCGGTGGGGCCGCCGTGCGCCCAGATCACGTACGGCGGCAGCTCGTCGTCAGGCGCGACCCGGTCCGGGCTGTGCGGCGGGTAGATGTGGGCGTGGATCTCCCGGCTGCCGGGGCCGGTGAAGGTGCGGATCTGCGGCTCGGGGTAGTACGCGGGGTCCACCGGGTCGTCGTGGGCGCTGCCGATGACACGGGTCCGGCCGGTGCGGGTGTCGAGCTCGACGATCTCGTACGCGCTGCGCGGGCTGGCGGCGACGCCGACCACCCGGTCGCCGCAGACGGCGAGCGTCGCGGCCCATTCGCTCCACGGGCCCGCGGCGTCGACGAGTTCGCCGGTCTCCGGATCCAGTATCCCGAGCGCGGTGGTGCCCCTGCCGTGGACGACGGCGACCAGCCCGTTGTCGAGCGGATGGAACCACTGCGAGCCGATCTTCCACAGCGGCCCGCCGAACTCCTCGCGCCGGCCCGGGCACAGGGCGGTGGCGTTCCCGAAGGCGGCGCCCGCCGGGCGGATGCGGCGCAGCTCCCACCAGTTGGCACGGTCGGAGGCGAACAGCAGGGAGCCGTCCGGGGCCCAGTCGACCTGGCAGACCGACTCGTCCGCCTCGCCGACGACCGTGCGCACCTGCGTGAACGGTCCGCCCTCGGTCACCTCGCCGAGCATCACGACCGTGGCTTCCCACGGCATCCGCGGATGGTCCCAGGCGATCCAGGCGGCGTGCCGGCCGTCGGGCGAGACCTTGGGGCCGGTGACGAAGCGGTGCCGGTCGTCGCTGAGTTCGCGGACGGCGCCGCGGTCGTCGGCGGCCGAGCCGTCGAGCGGCACGGCCGCGATCACCCGGCGTACGTCGGTGGGCGACTCGCCGGTGAACTCCTCCAGGACGCACCAGACCTCGCCCTGCTCGATCTGCAGCCGGGGGTCGGCCCACCGCAGTCCGCCGCCGACGGACGAGGTGGGGGTGAGCGGTCGCGGCCGCGCCCCGGGCAGGTCCGGCTCGTACGCGTACAGCCGCTGGTCGGGGAAGTGGACGAAGACGATCAGCGGACCGCCGTCGGCCCGACCGGTCCCGGCCCAGGGCAGGCCGCCGTACTCCATGACCCGGCTTCGCACGTTCCAGGGTGCGTGCAGGACCAATTCCTCGCGGCCGTCGGGGCGCCGGCGCATCAGGGTGCGCCTGCCGCCCTCCGCCGGGCGTGGCGCGGTCCACCACACCTCGTCGCCGACGATGCCGAGGTGGTCGGGCTGTCCGTCGTGCGAGGCGGCCAGGGCGGCGCCGATCGGCGAGGGCCAGGTTCCGTAGGGCCCGGTGGGTACCATGTGCCGCTTCTCCCTAGGCGCTTCGCAGGTAGTGGTCGAGCACGTGGACGCCGAAGTGGAGGGCCTCCACGGGAACGCGTTCGTCGACACCGTGGAACATGGCCGCGTAGTCGAAACCGGGTGGCAGCTTCAGTGGGGAGAAGCCGTAGCCCGTGATGCCGAGCCGGGAGAACTGCTTGGCGTCGGTGCCGCCCGGCATGCAGTACGGCACGGTGCGGCCGTCCGGGTCGAACCGCTCGACGGCGGCGCGCAGCCTGGCGAACGTCGGGGAGTCGACGGGAGCCTGGAGCGGCACCTCGCGGTGGTGGAACTCCCAGTCCACGTCCGGTCCGGTCAGCCGGTCCATGGTCGCGGCGAACTCGTCCTCCGCACCGGGCAGCATCCGGCCGTCCACGTACGCGGTGGCCTGACCGGGAATCACATTGATCTTGTATCCCGCATCCAGCATGGTCGGGTTGGCGCTGTTGCGCACGGTCGGCTCGACCAGGGCCGCGGCGGGACCGAGCTTGGCGATCAGCGCGTCGGCGTCGAAGCCGGGCGCGTGCACGTCGGTGTCGATGCCGTGCAGCACGGCCAGTTCGGCGAGGGCCGCCCGTACGGTGGGGGTGAGCCGTACCGGCCACTCGTGGTCGCCGATCCGGGCGATGGCGGCGGCGAGCCTGGTCACCGCGTTGGCCCGGTTCACCTTGGAGCCGTGGCCCGCCGTGCCGCGCGCGGTGAGCTTCAGCCAGGCCGTGCCGCGTTCGCCGGCCGCGATGGGGTAGAGCGTCATGCCGGGGACCGCGTGGAAGGAGAAGGCTCCGGACTCGCTGATCCCCTCCGTGCAGCCCTCGAAGAGGCCGGGGTGGCTGTCGGCGAGATAGCCGGAGCCGTCGATCGCGCTGGCCTCCTCGTCGGCGGTGTAGGCGATCACGATGTCGCGCCGGGGCCGGATGCCGTGCCGCGCCCAGGCCCGTACGACGGCGAGGACCATCGCGTCCATGTTCTTCATGTCGACCGCCCCCCGGCCCCACACCACCCCGTCGCGCACCTCGCCGGAGAAGGGGTGGACGGTCCAGTCCGCGGCCTCGGCGGGGACGACGTCGAGGTGGCCGTGGACGAGGAGGGCGTCGGCGGAGGGGTCGGTGCCCTCGATGCGGGCCACGACATTGGTGCGGCCCGGTGTCCGTTCCAGGAGGGCGGGCCGGAGTCCGGCGGCCGACAGCCGCTCGGCGACGTATTCGGCGGCGGGTCGCTCGCGGCAGTCGCCTGCGCCGCGGTTGGTGGTGTCGATGCGGATGAGTTCGGAGGTGAACGTCACCACTTCGTCGAGGGCCTGGGCGTCCATGGGCGTCGTCGTCACGTCAGCCATACTGCTCCTCCACGGCCGCGGAGACGATCGTCGTGACCGCCTTGAACGTGCGAATGCCGTCGTACATCGTCTCGCTGGTGTACGCGACGCGCCTCTCGCCGCGCGTCCGGGCCACACCGGGGACGACGGTCGCGGCGGCGGCCAGGTGCTCGGCGTCGAACTCCAGCTCCACCGTGAAGGGTCCGCCGCGCACCGGTTCGTGCCGCACGGCGAGCGCGGCGGCCTCCTTGGCGGCGGCCCGGATCTCGGACGCGGTCCTGGCCGGGGTGCGGCAGACGGCCGCGTAACGCGAGACGTGGTCCTTGACGGCGACCTTGAGGGCGCCGGGCGCGTAGCCGAGCGCGTCCTCGCAGGTGAGGTCGTCGCCGGTGACGAGGACGACGGGGACGCCGTACTCGGCGACGACATGGGCGTTGAGCAGTCCCTCGCTTGCGCGTACTCCGCCCAGCCATACGCCGGTGATGGAGTTGGCGAGGTAGGTGTGGGCGAGGACGCCCTCCGAGCCGGCGCCGGTGTGGTAACCGACGAAGGCGATGCCGTCGACGTCGCCGTGCTGGACGCCCTCCACCATGGACAGCGACTTGTGGCGGCCGGTGAGCATCTGGGCGCGCTCGTCGAGCTGTTCGAGCAGCAGATTGCGCATGGACCAGTGCGCCTCGTTGATGAGGACCTCGTCGGCGCCGCCGTCGAAGAAGCCGAGGACGGCGGCGTTGACGTCGGAGGTGAACAGGGAACGACAGCGTTCCCACTGGGGGGTGCCGGGCAGGACGTCGGCGGGCCATGTCACCCCCGTGGCGCCCTCCATGTCGGCGCTGATCAGGATCTTCACAGCCACTCTCCGTTCCACGGGTGCGGGGTGCCCAGGGGCGCGAGTTTAGGCCCTCCGCACCTCTCCCCCGTGGCCCTTCGGGCACGGAAGGTCCCCCCGCTGCGGTGTCGTCAGTCGCCGACGCTCCGCGTGGACTCTCCCCTGGGGGGCGCCTCCCAGCGGTGGCTGGGGGACTTCGGCCGGGAGGTGCCCCGTCCTCCGCCGTGCGATGCGCCCCCAGGCCCCTGCGGGCCTGGGGAGACCTCATGCACCAGGCCCTCCCCCTACGCCCTGCGGGCGTGGGCACACTCACTGATCCGGACTGATCCGAAAGAGCGGACCTGCACCGGATAGTGACTGTTCAGGAGGTGTCCGCGGCTATCGGCCGAGCACCTTTTCCAGGGAGGCGAGCGCGGCCTCCAGCTCCTCGCGGGTGATGGTGAGCGGCGGGGCGATCCGGATGGTGGAGCCATGGGTGTCCTTGACCAGGATGCCCTCGGCCAGCAGCCGTTCGCTGATCTCGCGCCCCGTGCCGACCGCCGGGTCGACGTCGACGCCCGCCCACAGACCGCGGGCGCGGAAGCCGACGACACCCCGCCCGGTCAGCGCGGCGAGGCCGTCGCGCAGGACGGTGCCGAGGTCCGCCGCCCTGCGCTGGTACTCGCCGGTGGCCAGCAGGTCGACGACGGCGGAACCGACGGCCGCCGACAGCGGGTTCCCGCCGAACGTGGAGCCGTGTTCGCCGGGGCGCAGCACTGACATCACCTCGCGCCGGGCGACGACCGCGGAGACGGGGACGATGCCGCCGCCGAGCGCCTTGCCGAGCAGCAGCATGTCGGGAACGACGGACTCGTGGTCGACGGCGAGCGTGGTGCCGGTGCGGCCGAGGCCGGACTGGATCTCGTCCGCGATGAACAGGCAGTTCGCGCGCCGCGTCAGGTCGCGCACGCCGGTCAGGTAGCCGTCGTCGGGGATGACGACGCCCGCCTCGCCCTGGATGGGCTCGATGAGCACGGCCGCGGTGGTCTCGTCGATCGCCGCCTCGAGCGCCGCGAGGTCGTTGTAGGGGACGACGCGGAAGCCGGGCGTGAAGGGACCGAAGCCGCCGCGCGCGGTCTCGTCGGTGGAGAAGCTGACGATCGTGGTGGTGCGGCCGTGGAAGTTGCCGTCGGCGACGACGATCGTGGCCCGGTCGGGCGCGACGCCCTTGACCTCGTACGCCCATTTGCGGGCGACCTTGACGGCGCTCTCGACGGCCTCGGCCCCGGTGTTCATCGGCAGGGTCATGTCGAGGCCGGTGAGGGCGGCGAGGCGCTCCGCGAAGCCCGCGAGCCTGTCGTTGTGGAAGGCGCGCGAGGTGAGGGTGACCTCGTCGAGCTGGCGGTGGGCCGCGGCGATCAGATCCGGGTGGCGGTGGCCGAAGTTCAGGGCCGAGTAGCCGGCCAGCATGTCGAGGTAGCGGCGGCCCTCGACGTCCTCCACCCAGACGCCCTCGGCCCGGGCGACGACGACCGGCAACGGGTGGTAGTTGTGCGCGAGGGTGGTCTCCTCGGCGCGGATCAGCTCGGCGGAGGAGCGCTCGGTGCGCTGGGGAGTGAGGGTCATGCGCGGATCTCCTGGGTGCAGCACTTGATGCCGCCGCCGGACTTGTGGAACTCCGACAGGTCGACGGGGACGGGGACGTAATCGTGGGCTTCGAGGCGGCCGATGAGCCCTTCGGCCTGCGGGGCGACGAAGACATGGCGGCCGTCGGAGACGGAGTTGAGCCCGAAGGCCATGGCGTCCTCACGGGTCGCGGTGATGGCGTCGGGGAACAGGCGCGCCAGTACCTCGCGACTTCCGGGCGAGAACGCCTCGGGGTGGTAGGCGATGTTCGCCTCGCCGTCGCCGCTTCCGTCGTCGAGCACGAACAGCGCGGTGTCCAGGTGGTAGAAGTACGGGTCGACCAGCTGGAGGCCGATCACCGGGACGCCGAAGAACTCCTGCACCTCGCGGTGCGCCGCCGGCGTGGTGCGAAAGCCCGTGCCGGCGAGGACGAAGCCGCCGACGGGCACGAGGTCGCCCTCGCCCTCGCACACCGACTCGGGCCGGTGCACCTCGAATCCGGCGGACTTGAACCAGGTCTCGTACGCGGCCTCCTCGGGCCTGCGCTGCGGCGCGTGGAACCGGGAGCCGAAGACCCGGCCGCCGAGGACGAGCGCCGAGTTCGCGGCGAACACCATGTCCACGAGGCCGGGCTCCGGCTTGACGTGCTCGACGGTGTGGCCGAGGTCTCGGTAGGTGCTGACGAGGGTCTGCCACTGGGCGCGGGCCAGGTCGTGGTCGACCTCGACGCCCTCGCGCATCCAGGGATTGATGGCGTACTGCACGTCGTAGTACCGGGGTTCACAGACCAGGTAACGCCTGGGCCGGAGCACACGTCTTTGTGGCACCGAGGGATTCCTCCCGCTTCGTCTCGATGTCCGGTGGAGGTCTCCACGGTAGGAATCGGGACGGAGCGGCGACAAGAAACAAGAGCTGCGTGTACGCGCAGGAATGCTGCGTTTTCGGGTGCCTCGGCAGCAGTTCGCTTCACGCCTCGCCGGAAGGGGGTTCCTCCATGGTCGCGGCCCTGCCCGCACCGGCCTCCGGACTGGAGGTGAGCAGGTGGGAGAGCACCATGTAGCTGATCGTCTTGCGGATGAACGGCTCCGCCCGGATGCGCTCCAGCACCTCCTCGAAGTGCTCCACGTCGGTGGCCCGTACGTGCAGCAGCGCGTCCGCGCCGCCGGTCACGGTCATCGCGGCCATGATCTCGGGGTAGTCGCGCACGACTTCGGCGAGACGGCGCGGCGGCGCCGCGCCGTCGCAGTACACCTCGACGTACGCCTCCGTGCGCCAGCCGAGGGCGGAGGGGCGGACCGTCGTGGTGAACCCGGTGATGATGTCGGCCTCGCGCATGCGGTCGACGCGCCGTTTGACGGCGGTCGCCGAGAGGCCGATCGCGGCGCCGATCTCGGTGAAACTCGTCCGCGCGTTCGCGACGAGAGCGGCGACGATCTTGCGGTCCAGATCGTCGAACGGCGCGGATCTGTTGGTCATGGCGCATTTCCTCCGGACGGCCCTGCTGCGCGCGGACCCTATCGGAAGATGGCCATGGCCTGCACTTCGAGCACCGAGTCGGCCGCGTTCCAGTCCTGCACCTTGCCCAGGCAGCGGGCCGAGAACGTGCCCTGCGGGACCTCGTTGCGCAGTCCCTCGGTCGCGCAGGTGACGCGGACCCGCGGACCGGACGACGGGTCGTCGGTGTCGCCGTAGGGGGCGAGGAAGACCGTGGACTCGGGCGATTCGCCGATCTTGCGGAACCGGCCGCGGATGAGCACGAAGTCCTCGATGTCGCGCAGCCGCACGGTCTGCGCCGACGAGGCACCGGACCGGGGACCGTTCGCCAGCGCGCGGGCGAGCGCGGCGTTGCGCCGCACCGTTTCGCCCACGAGGTCGACGTGGACGATGACGTCCTTCTTCTCCAGGACGTCCATGATGACGCCGATGACGGAGATCGGTTCGGCGACCTCCATGTACTTGCTGACGATCTCGCTGTTGTCCTTGCGCCCGCCGCCCGCGCTCAGCCCGAAGACCTTCGCCCGTACGCTGCCGTCCTTGCTGTCACTGGTGCGCTGCTCGACCTCCTTGCGCAGCGCCGCCGCGTAGCCGCGCATCTGGTAGTGGTCCATGACGGACCGGTCGTGCAGGTAGAAGCAGATGCTGTACGTCAGGTCCCGGCCGCCGCGTCCGCCCCGGACCAGACGCCTCACGGTCAGGACGAGCAGCGCCGCGGCGCCCGCGGCCGTCATCAGCCACAGGAGCATCCAGGGGTACCACACGCCCCACCATGCCTCACTGAACACACCCACGGATCTCCTTGAATGCGCTGAGGAGGGAACGGCCGGTGGCGTCGACCATGCGGCCGCCCGTCGCCCGTGCCCCCCGGTCCAGTTCCTCGTCGTCCGCCTCGCCGTAGCGGACGGTGTAGGTGCGCACCGCGCGGGTCTCCTCCGGCAGCCGCGCGTGGCGGCGGACGAAGGCGTCGAGACCGATGCCGGTGTTGTTCTCGCCGTCCGTCATCAGCACGATGGAGACGCTGCGCCCCGGCCGCTCCCGCAGGGCTGCGGAGGCGCTGCGGTAGGCGGCCTCCAGGGAGGACCAGACGGCGGTGCTGTCGTCGAAGTCGTCGGACCCGACGAAGCCGCGCAGGCGGTCCAGGTCCCCCCGGTCCTCGTACGTGACGCTGCGCTCGTCCAGTACGCGGCCGCCGAAGCGCATCACGGTCAGCGTCTCGCCCCGGTAGAACCGCACGAACTTGCCCGAGGGCGAGTCGTCCGCGCCGGCGAGTCCGTCGAAGGTGGCACGCAGCCGTTCGATGCGTTCCCCGCGCATCGACGTGGAGAAGTCGAGGAGGAAGATCACCTGGGCGGTCCGGTCGCGATGCGGGTCCCCGTAGTCGTCGAGGAGCCGGTCGACGACCCTCTGGTCGTCGGGGAAGTACAGCGCGTTGCCGACGTCCTCGCGCAGCGGCGCGATGCGCGGCACCGCCGGATCGATCGGGCGGCGCATGGTGCGTTCCATGATCCGCCGCTGGACGGGTTCGCTGCGCAGCCACTCCACCAGCCGGTCGTACGCGGCGCGCTTGGCCGGGTCGAGGAGGAGCAGGGGGTAGTCGGACAGGACCATCCCGTCCTTGGGGTGGACGATCTCCAGCGGTTCGCGGAGCCGGCCGCTCCTGTTGAGCACGAGCAGTTCGGACTCGTAGGTGATCAGGGCGTTCAGCTCGCCCTGCCGGGCCACGTAGCCGTCGGCGAGCGAGCCCGAGGCGTCGCTGGTGAGCACGTGTCCGGCGAAGAAGCCGCGCAGCCGGTCGCAGGAGACGTCCGCCGGGCGCAGGGCGGTGCCGGTGCCGGCCGCGGCGGTCGCCACGCCGACGAGCGCCGCGAGGCCGCTGTTGCTGTGGCGCGGGTCGGCCATCCCGAACCGCAGCGAGCCGTCGGCCGCGGCGTCGGCCGCGTCGGACCAGGAGATCTGGCCGTCCGGGGCGTTGCGGCGCAGCCGGTCTGCGACGGCGCGCTTCATGCCGATGACGACGGGCGAGCGCATGGTGTTGGTCGCCAGCGGCCTCTCGCCGCTCGCGCCGTTCGCCTTGGACCGCAGCAGGTAGTACCGGTCGGACGACAGCCACGCCAGGTCGTGCCGGCGGGGCCCGGGTCCGGCCAGCTCGTTGCTGGCGTCCACCGTCCCCCGGTGGTCCATCTCCAGCCTGATGCCGGTCTCGCGGCGCAGGTCCTCCAGCAGGGGCGCCATGTCGGCGAGCTCGGTGCTGGCCAGCACGCTGAGGGTGACCGGGTCGGGGCGGTTCGTGGAGCAGGCGGTGGCCGCGGCGAGCCACAGGCCCGCCAGGCACAGGGCGACCAGCCTGGTCGCGCCGCGGGGCGCCGCCATCAGCGCTGCCCGGACGCGCCGTCGGCGGCGGGGCAGTCCCCGACGGCGGAGATCATGCGCTCCAGGTACCGCAGCCGCGGCATGGCCGTCCTGGTGTCGTCGCCGTCGATGGCGGGCGCGGGGACTTCCCGCTCCTGGAGGAAGCCCGTCAGCTGGTCACCCGCGACGAGGCCCGCGGTGTCGAGGATGCGGAAACCCAGTTCCATGGCGCGGCGCCGCAGCTCCGGATCGCGTGTGATCAGTTCGCCGAGCCGGTCGCCGTCCTTGGTGAGGGCGATGAACTGCGGCTGGGTGACGAACTGCCCGGACGGGTAGAGCAGCACGCGCTGCGCGTCCGGCTTGCCGTACTGGCTGCGGTACTTCACCTGGTAGGCGAGGTACTGGTGCTCGTAGCCCACCACCACCGGGGCGATGTTCTTGCCCTCGGGCGAGAGGTAGGTGCGGAAGACGTCGGCAGCGGGCAGACCCTGCTCCATGAGGTGCCGGATGTCCCGGCCGCGTTCGTCGGCCTCCCGGTCCGTGTCCGGCACCTCGTCGCCTCCGCCGTTCCAGGTGAAGGCGACCAGCGCGAGGTAGGTTCCCGCGGAGTTGGAGCCGCAGACGTCGGGGGTCTGGGCGACGATCCGGTTGGCGTTGGTGATGCCGTGCCGCCGGACCCCGATGTCGTTCCAGCGGCGCTTGTCGTGGATGTGCTGGAGGAACTTCCGCATGTCCAGCACGTAGTAGAACGGCTGGTCCGGCCCGGACCCCGGCTGTGCGGTGGCGATGCCGGCGTCCACGAGCGTCTCGGCGTACTCGCGATAAGTGGCGAGTGCGATGGGGCTGACGAACGGACGGTGGACCTTGGCGTACTGGTTCGCCGCCGCGCGCTCGCCGGTGATCAGGTCGCCGGCCGGCTGCCCGGAGGGGAAGACGAAGTCGTACGAGGAGATGTCGTGGACGGCGACCTCGCGGGAACCCGAACTCGTGATGTGCACGCGTAAGTGATGCTTCATCAGGATGCGCTGCACCTCTTCGTCCTCGAAGAAGTCACGCTTGGAGGCCATCTTGCCCTCCAGTGTGACGACCCGTTCGAGGGGCAGCAGGATGTTCCCCGACACGGCCAGTGCCGTCGTGCCCGTCAGCACGGCGGCCAGCAGCGGGAGGACCGTCAGGAGGAAGCTGCGCCGCGACCAGGACGAGCGCGACTCCCGCCTGATCCCCAGCCGCGGTTCCTCGGCGGTCCGTCTCTCCCCGACCTCCACGGGCCCCTCCCCCTCGTCCCCGGTGTCACCTCAGGCACCATCCTTTCACCTTCGGGTGACACTTCGGGGGCCTCACGGCCACCGTCAGGTGAACAGCCCGACTCCCGTCGCGGGCAAGGCGGTTGCCCGAGATGACGGCTTGTCCGAGCACACCCGGTCCACGCGACCCGGGCACCCCGCCCGCTCACGGCAGGGACAGTTCGCACCAGACCGTCTTGCCCCGCGCCGTACGGCTCGTGCCCCACTCCCGCGCGAGGGCGCTGACCACGCGCAGGCCCCGCCCGCTCTCCTCCTCCGGCCGTGCGCCGCGCAGCGTCGGCAGGGTGTGGTCCTCGTCGGCGACCTCGCACAGCAGCGTCCCGGCCCGCACCAGACGCAGCTCGGCGCGCCGCCCGTCGGTGTGGCGCACGGCGTTGGCCACGAGCTCGCCTACGAGCTGTTCCACGGCCTCCGTGAGCGCGGCGAGCCCCCAGCCGGCGAGCTGTGCGCGGACGAGACGGCGGGCGCGGGCGGCCTCGCGCGGCTCGATCGACAGCTCCCAGGTGGCGACGGAGCCGGGGTCGATGCCGTTCAGACGCGCCATCAGCAGCGCGACGTCGTCCTTGCGGCCGCCCCGGCCCGCTTCTGAAAACGACGCGGCGAGGGCGCGGATGATGGTGTCGCAGGCGTCGTCCATGGACGCGGCCGGGTGCGCGGCGGACTCGCAGAGCGTCGCGAGGCCCACGCCGATGTCCTCGCCGCGCACCTCCACCAGGCCGTCCGTGCACATCACCAGCCGGTCCCCGGGCGACACGGGCACGCGAACGCTCTCGAACGGCACCCCGCCGACGCCGATCGGTGCTCCCGTGGGCAGGTCGAGAAGTTCGCTGCGGCCGTCCTCGGCGCGGACGATCACGGGCGGCACGTGGCCCGCGTTCGCCAGGTGCAGTTCGCCGCGGATGGGGTCGTACACGGCGTAGAGGCATGTGGCGAGGTAGTGCTCGCCCATGCGCTGGGCGAGGTCGTCGAGGCCCCGCAGCAGCTGCTCCGGCGGCAGGTCGAGGGCGGCCATGGTCTGCACGGCGGTACGCAGCTGCCCCATCATCGCGGCCGAGTTGAGGCCGTGGCCCATGACGTCGCCGACGACGAGCGCGGTGCGCGAACCGGGCAGCTTGACGGTGTCGAACCAGTCGCCGCCGACCCGGCCCAGCAGCGTGCCCGGCAGATAGCGGGTGGCCGTGTCACAGCCGGCCATGCGCGGGGTGACCTGCGGGAGCATCGAGTCCTGGAGGGTCTCCGCGACGTTCTCCTGGTAGGTGTACATGCGTGCGTTGTCGATGACCAGTCCGGCGCGGGCCGCCAGCTCGGCGCCGGTGACGCGGTCCATGTCGTGGAACTCGGGCCGCTCGGGGTGGCGCAGCAGGATCATGCACCCGAGGACGACGTTGCGCGCCTTGAGCGGTGCGATGAGCATCGAGCGGCCGTTGATCAGCGGACGCATGTCGCGCTTGTCGAACTGCTCGGCGATCGCGGTGCCCATCTCCTCGGTGATGCGGGGCACCAGGACCGGCTCGCCGGTGATCATGCACTGGAAGAAGGGCGTGTGTGCGGGGAACGGCATGGATTCGCCGACCGGCACGACGTCGTCCCAGCGCCCCGGCTCGTCGACGTGCTCGAAGGCGACACGGTGCCACATGGTCGTCGCGTCGGGCTCCCCCTCCGACAGGCCCTCGCCGGCGACGACCTCCTCCCGCAGGTAGGTGCAGGCCACGTCGCTGAACCGGGGCACGACCGCCGCGCTGACCTCGTGGATCGTGCGGGTGAGATCGAGGGAGGAGCCGATGCGTCCGCTCACCTCGTTCAGGAACTCCAGGCGCTCGCGCACCGCGGCGTACTCGAGGTCCTGCTCCAGATCCGCGGGGTCCACGGGGTGGCCGGCCGCGACGGCCTCCTCGGCGGCCCGGCGGCGCGCGAGGCGCTCGGCCCGGCGCGGCACTCCCCAGTCAGGGGTGACGGGCACCCGGTCGTGATGGCTGAACTCCAGTACGGGATACCCGAGATCGAGGATCTGGGAGACGATCCGGTTCGACTCGCGCACACTCATGCTGGGCAGGATCTCGGGCAGTCCGCGCGCCAGTTCGCCGAATCCGGGGAAGTCGGTGTGCAGGGCGAAGCCGGGTGCGATGCGCTCGACGCTCTCGTCCGCTCCGGCGAACTGGCCGGCGTCCGCCGCGAGGACGACCAGCCGTTCCCTGCCGGGTCCCACCATGGGGTAGGCCCACCACAGCACGTCGACCCGGTCGCGGCCGGGGTCGGACAGCCGGGCGCGGCCCGCCGCCGGGTAGTCGGTGAGGCCGCCGAGGGCGTCGAGGGCGCCGTGCAGGGCCTGTCCGCCGTAGCCGTCGACGAAGTCGTCGGCGGCGTCGGACGCCAACGCTCCGAAGACCGGCAGCAGTTCGACGGCGGGACGGCCGATCGCCGCCTCGCGCGCCGGGCCGAAGAGGCGCCGGGCGCCGGTCGACCAGTGCGACACGAGACCGTCGCCGTCCACGACGACGACCGCAAGCGGAATCCGGCCCGGGGCGGCGTACTCCCGCGAGTGCGCCGACGGAACACCACTGTTCATGGGCGGAGCGCTCCTTCCGGATGCGGGGCCTTGTCACCACGGTACGGCGCTGCGTGGTTCACGCGCCGGGCAATGGCCCAACCGGTCGTGCGCCCGCGCACAATTGACGATCCGCAGCTGTTTGCCGGTGTCGGCGGCGGCGCGCGCGGCTCTCATGCGCCCCCTGCCGAGGCCGGGACCGGTTCAGTCGGCGTGGCCGAGCTGGAGGTCGCGTTCCGTGCGTCCGCCGCCCGCGACCTGGAGCACGGTGGCGACCGGCGGATAACCGGCCGCGATGACCGTGTACTCGCCGGACGACAGGTCCACGAAGCGGAATGTTCCGTCCGGTCCGGTGGTGAGCGTGTCGACCACGTTGCCGGCCGCGTCGAGAAGAGTGACCCGGGCGTCGTCGACCGGCCGGCCGTCCCCGGCGCGCACGGTGCCGCGCAGCACCGCCCCGCCGGCCAGTTCGATGTCCTGGCGGGTCTCGCGGGACGGCTGCACGCTCACGGGGTGCGCGGCCGGCCGGAAGGCGGGGGCGCTGGCGGCGAGGGTGTACTCCCCCGCCACCAGTTCGCCGATCACGTAGCCGCCCTCCCGGCCGCTGCGGGTGGAGGCCACGACCTCGCCGCGCACGTCGGTGAGCGTGACGGCCGCGTCGCGGACCGGGGAGCCGTCGGCGGTGACGACGACGCCCGCGAGCCGGCCCGCTCCGCCGAGCACGACGTCGAGCTCGACGGGCCGCTCGCCGACGGTGACCGTCACGGCCTGGGGCTGGTGGCCGCCCGCGGCGGCGATCATCACGTACGAGCCGGAGCCCGGCACGCTCAGCGCGTACCGGCCGTCCTCGCCGCTCGCGCCGCGGCCGATCTGCTGCCCCTGGATGTCGATGAGCGTGAGCGCGGCGCGCGGGACGGTGCTCCCGTCGTGGTGCTGCACGGTGCCGCAGACCGGGACGCCCGCGACGGGGGCGGGGGCCGGTCCGGTCCGCACGGCGGTGCGGGCGTGCGGGACGGCGGCGGTCTCGGCGGTGGAGGCGTTGTGGGACACCAGCGGTTTCTCCTTGAGGAAGAAGGCGAGGAACAGGCCGAGGACGAGCACCGGCACGAGGTACAGGAAGATCCGCGGCATCGCGTCCGCGTACGCCTGGATGTAGCCCTCGCGCAGCGCGGGCGGCATGGCGTGGACCAGTTGCGGGGTGATCGATTCGGGGTCGGGCAGGCCGGCGCCGGCCGGGACGCGGCCGACGAGCGCGTCGGTGAGCCGGTCGGCGAACAGGGTGCCGAAGACCGCGGCGCCGACGCTGCCGCCGATCTGCCGGAAGTAGTTGTGGGCGCTGGTGGCGGTGCCGAGGTCGGCGGGCGGCACGGCGTTCTGGACGGCGAGGATCAGCACCGGCATGACGAGTCCGATGCCGATGCCGAGGACCGCCTGCCAGACGCTGTACTCGAGGCGCGGCGTGTCCGCCTCCAGCCGGGAGAGCAGCCACATGCCCACGACCGAGATCGCGCTGCCGGCGACGGGGTAGAGCCGGTAGCGGCCCGTGCTGCTGATGAGCCGGCCGGAGACGATGGAGGCGACGACGATGCCGCCCATCATCGGCAGCATGAGCAGGCCGGACTCGGTGGCGCTGGCGCCGTCGACCATCTGCAGGAACGTGGGCAGGTAGCTCGCCGCCCCGAAGAGCGCGATACCCACGACCGCTCCCACGAGGGACGTGAGCGTGAAGACGGAGTCGCGGAACAGCCGCAGCGGGATGAGCGGTTCGGGCGCGAAGCGCTCGACGACGAGGAAGAGGACGGTGCTCGCGGCGGCGCCCGCGGCCAGGGCGAGGACGACGCGCGAGTCCCAGGCGTATTCGGTACCGCCCCAACTGGTCAGCAGCACCAGGCAGGTGGAGGCCGCGGCGAGGAACAGGGTGCCGAGGACGTCGAGCCGGGCCCGGGCGGCGGGCTTCGGCAGCTTGAGCACGAGGGAGACCACGGCCAGCGTGATCAGCCCGAAGGGGACGTTGAAGTAGAAGCACCAGCGCCAGGACGCATGGTCGGTGAAGAAGCCGCCGAGCAGGGGCCCCGCGACGGAGGCGAGCCCGAAGGCGGCGCCGATGAGTCCCATGAACCGGCCGCGTTCGCGTGCCGGGACGATGTCGGCGATGATCGCCTGCACACCGATCATGAGGCCGCCCGCGCCGACGCCCTGGACGGCGCGGAAGGCGATGAGCTCGTTCATGCTGCGCGACCAGCCGGCCAGTGCGGACCCGATCACGAAGACGACGATGGCGAACTGGAACACGCCCTTGCGGCCGAAGAGATCACCGAGCTTTCCGTAGACCGGCAGGCCGATCGTGGCCGTGAGCAGGTACGCGGTGATCGCCCAGGGCATCCGGTCCAGGCCCTGCAGCTCCCCCACGATCTTGGGCAGCGCGGTGGCGACGATCATCTGCTCGAGCGCGGCCAGGAGCAGCGCGAGCATGAGGCCCGTGAAGACGAGCCGTACGCGGCGGGGGCTCAGCGGCTCCGGCGCGGCGGGTACGGGAGGCGGCGGGTCCGCCGGACCGGCGGCGGCCCGCTCGTCCTTCACCAGAGTGCTGCCGCTCACGTCCTGCTCCCCTCGTCACGCTGCGCGGCGTCATTCTTCGCATTGCGCATGAAGGGGGAGCAAGTCGGGCGCGCTCCCGGCAGGGCGTTCGAGACGGCCCCAACAGGCAGCGCACAAGGCGCACTTGGGGCGCTCATCTGGGGCTTTCCCGTGGCCCGGTGCGCCGGGGGCGCGCGTGCGGGCCGCGGGGAAGACCACCCGATCCGGTGAGGCTACTTCTCGACGTGCGCGGCGAGCCTGTCCAGCACGCTGTCGTAGATCCGGCCGAGCCCCTTGGGCGCGAAGGTCCTCTCGAAGAAGCCGCCGATGCCGCCGGCGCCGGTCCAGACGGTGGTGACGACGGCCTTGGACCTCCCCTCACCGGCCGGGGTGACCCGCCAGGTCGTGACCATGGAGGAGTTGCGGTCCTTCTCGACGAGCTCGCCCTCGGTGGGCTCGCTGACCTCCAGCAGGCAGTCGCGGACGCGCTTGCTGGTGGCCTGGAGCTTCCAGTGGACGAGGGTCCCCTCGCCGTCGCCGCCCTCGCGCACCTCGTACTCGCTGAAGTGCTCGGGCAGGAGCTTCGCGCGGGTGCCCTCGTAGTCGGCCAGCGCGTCGAACACCGTCTCCGCGTCAGCCGAGATGATCCGTTCCGTGGTGGCCTCGACCTGCGCCATGTCCTGTTCCTCCAGCAGTCGCTCCATCGGGATGCGCGCTAGCCAATCACCTCCCGCGGCCCCTCCCAAATCGGAGTTGCGGCGATCATGGGAACAGGTGTTCTATTCTGAGCTCAGAGCGAGCGAGGAGGCGCCCCATGCGCTGGGACAATCTGGCCGAGAGCCCCGCCACCAGCAGGGAAGCCGCCCTGTTCGGGGCGTCGGCGGTGACCACACGGACCTTCGACACCCCCGAGTTCCGGGGCATCACCTTCCACGAGATCCGCGCGCGTTCGATCCTCAACCGGGTCCCCGGAGCGTCCCGGATGCCGTTCGAATGGACGGTGAACCCCTACCGGGGCTGCACGCACGCCTGCGTCTACTGCTTCGCCCGCAAGACCCACAGCTATCTGGACCTCGACACCGGACTCGGCTTCGACTCCCAGATCGTCGTGAAGGTCAACGCCCCCGAGCTGCTGCGCCGCCAGCTCGCCTCCCGCCAGTGGCAGGGCGCACACGTCGCCATGGGCACCAATGTGGACTGCTACCAGCGCGCCGAGGGCCGCTACCGACTGATGCCGGGCATCATCTCGGCGCTGCGCGACCACGCGAACCCGTTCTCCGTCCTGACCAAGGGCACGCTGATCCTGCGGGACCTCGACCTGTTGCGGCAGGCCGCGGAGGTCACCGAGGTCGGCATCTCCGTCTCGGTCGGCTTCACCGACCGCGAGCTGTGGCGCACCGTGGAGCCGGGCACGCCCTCGCCCGAGCGCCGGCTCGACGTCGTACGCGCCCTGACCGACGCCGGGATCGGCTGCGGCGTGCTGATGGCGCCGGTCGTTCCGTTCCTCGGCGACCACCCGGACCAGCTGCGGGCGACCGTCCGCGCGATCGCCGCGTCCGGCGCCACCTCGGTGACCCCGCTCGTACTGCATCTGCGGCCGGGCGCCCGCGAGTGGTACATGGCCTGGCTGCGCGAACACCATCCGCACCTGGTCGCCCGCTACGAGCGGCTGTACGCGGAGGGCGCGTACGCCCCGAAGTGGTACCAGCGCCGTATCACCCGCCATGTGCACGAGCTCGCCGCCGAGTTCGGGATCGGCCCTTCGTCCCGGCCCGGCGGCCACCGCCGCCTGCCGGTGCGCCCGGAGCCGGCGGTCCCGGAGCCCACTCAGCTGACGCTGCTGTGAGCCGTGGGGGCTCGAAACAGGCGTGTGCCCCCGCAGACCGCATGCGCCGCACCTCGGACGACGCGCCCGCGACCGGCGGCCACCGGCCGGGCCGCCTCGCGCGGGGCGGGAGGTGTCAGGCGCCCGGTGCCGGGTCCGGCAGCCGGGCCAGAGCCGCCGACGCCGCCGCCGTCAGGCGCGGGTGCGACAGGGCCCCGCGCAGCACCTCGCCGGCACGCGGGTCGCCGAGGGCACCGAGGCCCTCCACGCAGGCGAGGGCGACCCGCCAGTGCGGATCGCCGGGCGCCAGGCGCCGCCCGAGGACCGTGATCAGCGCCGGCACGGATTCGGGCGCCCGCAGCCGGGTCAGCAGCCGCACCGGCACCAGCGCGTACGCGACCCGCAGCTCGTTGGTGGCGAGTGCGGCCGCCGCGCGCGGCGTGCGGGGGTCGGCGAGCCGGCCGAGCGCGTGGGCGGCGGAGACGCAGCGCTCGGGATCGCGGTGGTTGAGCAGGAGGACGAGGGACTCGAAGGCCCGCCGGTCACCGGCGCAGCCGAGGCGGAAGGCGGCCATCTCGCGCGCCCACAGGGGGCGTTCGTGCTCGGTGAGGACCGCGGCGAGCTCCTCCCGGTCCGAGGTGGCCAGCAGCCGTTCGTACGCCGGACCGCCGCCCGCCTCGTCGCGCAGCCGTGTCGCGAGTGACCGCAACTCCTCGTCCATGGCGGTCAGGGTATCGGCGGGCCGGCACGGCGATCCAGATCACACCACCCGAGGGGTGGCGCGCTCGTTACCCGGGAGTTAATCTCATGTGAGCGGGTAACCCCCGCACCCGCCGCGGCCTGGTGACGCAGCTGTCGGCGGGAGCAGTCGGTTCGGCAGTCCTGCCATCAGTACGACGTGACCCGGGACAGGTCCGTCGGCCCACGCGAATACCCGTGCGCCATGCGCCCTTTGGCGTTCCCACGCCTGTACGGCTTTCTCCGCGCGCGCTCCTCATCAGTCGTCACTCATCCCTGGAGTCCCCCGATGGACATCCCTCTGCACACCATCGCCGTGGTCGGCCTCGGCACCATGGGCACCGGCATCGCCGAGGTCCTCGCCCGCGCCGGCCGTGAGGTCATCGGCATCGACGTCAGCGAAGCCGCCGCCCGCCAGGCGGTCGCCGCGCTCGAGGCCTCCACCGCCCGCTCCGTGGAGCGCGAGCGGATCACCGAGGAGGAGCGCCGCAACACCCTCGCACGCTTCCGCACCTTCTCCGACCTGCAGGCCGCGGCGGAGGCCGACCTCGTGATCGAGGTCGTGCCGGAGTCGTACGAGGCCAAGCAGCAGGTCTTCCGCGAGCTGGACGCCGTCGTCCGCCCGGACGCCGTCCTCGCCACCGGCACGAACGCCCTGTCGGTGACCCGGCTCGCCGCGGAGTCCCAGCGCCCGGAGCGCGTCATCGGCCTGCACTTCTTCAACCCCGCACCGGCCATGAAGCTGGTCGAGGTCGTCTCTTCGGTGCTGACGTCGCCGCAGGCCGTCGAGGCCGTCACCGCGCTCGCCCGTGACCTCGGCAAGGAGCCGGTCGCGGTCGGCGACCGGCCGGGCTTCATCGCGGACGGCCTGCTGTTCGGCTACCTCAACCAGGCCGCCGCCATGTACGAGGCCCGGTACGCCTCCCGCGAGGACATCGACGCCGCCATGAAGCTGGGCTGCGGTCTGCCGATGGGACCGCTCGCCCTGCTCGACCTGATCGGCATCGACACCGCGCGCACCGTGCTGGACGCGATGTACGCCGCCTCACACGACCGGCTGCACGCCCCCGCGCCGATCCTGGGGCAGCTGAGCGAGGCGGGCCTGACCGGCCGCAAGGCGGGCCGCGGCTTCTACACGTACGCCGCCCCCGGCTCGGCCGAGGTCGTCACGGACGCGCTCACGCCGCTCGGTGCGGCCGCCGCCGCGACGGGCCGTGAGGTCCGCTCGGTCGGCGTCGCCGGCTCGGGCACCATGGCGAGCGGCATCGCGGAGGTCTTCGCCAAGGCCGGCTACGACGTCGTCCTCGCGGCCCGCAGCCTGGAGAAGGCCGAGAACGCCAAGGGCCTGATCACCAAGTCGCTGAACCGCTCGGTGAGCAAGGGCCGGATGACGCAGGAGGCGTGCGACGCCACGCTCGCGCGCATCACGCCCGCCGGTTCGCTGGACTCCTTCTCCGACGTCGACCTGGCCGTCGAGGCCGTCGCCGAGGACCTGGAGATCAAGCAGCAGCTGTTCGCCACCCTCGACAAGGTGTGCAAGCCGGGCGCGGTGCTGGCCACCACGACCTCCTCACTGCCCGTCGTGGCCTGCGCACGCGCCACCTCGCGGCCGCAGGACGTGATCGGGATGCACTTCTTCAACCCTGCCCCGGCGATGAAGCTGGTCGAGATCGTGCGGACGGTCCTGACCGCCGACGACGTCCACGCCACGGTCCGCGAGGTCACGACGAGGATCAGGAAGCACCCGGTCGACTGCGGCGACCGCGCCGGATTCATCGTGAACGCGCTGCTCTTCCCGTACCTGAACAACGCGATCAAGATGGTCGAGGAGCACTACGCCTCCCTCGACGACATCGACGCCGCGATGAAGCTGGGCGGCGGCTACCCGATGGGCCCGTTCGAGCTGCTCGACGTGGTCGGCCTCGACGTCTCGCTGGCCATCGAGAAGGTTCTGCACCAGGAGTTCCGCGACCCGGGCCTCGCGCCCGCGCCGCTGCTGGAGCACCTGGTCGCCGCGGGGTGCCTGGGGCGCAAGACGGGTCGCGGTTTCCGCGAATATGCCCGGCGCTGATCCCGACGGCGCGTGGGGCGGGCTGCTCGGTCCGGGGAGCCCGCCCTCCGCGTCGGAGCGGGCCGGGCCCGACCCGCGGGCGCGCCCCGCTGTGCGAATGCAGTACGTTCAGGTCATGCCCCAGCCCGCTGATCCCGCCCGCCGGCCCGGCCGCGCCGGCGCCGCGTCCGACGCTCCGGAAAGTGCCGCAGGCTCCCGCGCCGCCGCGCAACGCCTGAAGATGCGCCGCGAACTCGCGGCGGCCGCCATGGAGTTGTTCGCGACCAAGGGGTACGAGGCGACGACGGTCGACGAGATCGCCGCGGCGGCCGGAGTGGCGCGCCGGACCTTCTTCCGCCACTTCCGCTCCAAGGAAGAGGCCATCTTCCCCGACCACGACGACACCCTGGTGCGGGCCGAGGCGGTCCTGAACGCGGCCCCGCCCCACGAGCACCCGCTCGACACGGTGTGCCGGGGCATCAAGGAGGTCATGCGGATGTACGCGGCCTCTCCGGCCGTGTCGGTCGAGCGGTACCGCCTGACCCGTGAGGTGCCGACGCTGCGGGAGCGCGAGATCGCCTCCGTGGCGCGTTACGAGCGGCTGTTCACGCGCTATCTGCTGGCCCACTTCGACGAGCGGGACCACCACGACGGCAACGACGACCCGCTGCTGGCGGAGGTGGCCGCCTCCGCGGTGGTGACGGCGCACAACCACGTGCTGCGCCGCTGGCTGCGGGCGGGCGGCCAGGGCGACGTGGAGGCCCAGCTGGACCACGCGTTCGCCATCGTCCGCGACACGTTCGGCACCGGCATAGGAGCCGGCCGCAAGGCGGCGCACAACGCGCCGGCCGCCGAGCCGGCGCCGGCGGCCGTGCGCACCGAGGGCGAGGTCCTGGTGGCCGTGGCCCGCACCGACGCACCGCTCAGCGAGGTCATGCGCACGATCGAACAGGCGCTCAAGGAGGGCTGAGCCTCCCGGGACACTCAGGCGAAGACCGCCCGGTTCGGGCGGTCTTCGCCATTTTTACGCCCCCATTCGATCGATCATCGCTCATATGTGTCCGGCGAATGGCATCTGAGAGAAATTCTTGGCACGGAGTGTCTTGCCAGCTGGCACGGCGTGCCATACGTTGATGTTGTCCGGGCGGCCGGCGTGCAGAGCACACTCGTACGCCGGCTGTCCCAGCAACCCTTCGCGGTTGCCCCGCCCGGACGCCTGCGTCACAGGCAACTTCCGCGCCCACCAGCGCTGCCAGCAGCACCATCCGCCGAACCGACGGCACACCTCCACAGCAGCAGCACCACCCCGACGTACCCCTCAGCGTCCGCCCATGGACGCTTCTCGCCGGAGGCAACACCGTGAAGGAAATCCTGGACGCGATCCAGTCGCCGGACAGCACGTCCGCCGACTTCGCCGCACTGAAGCTCCCCGAGTCGTACCGCGCGATCACCGTGCACAAGGACGAGACGGAGATGTTCGCGGGCCTCGAGACCCGGGAGAAGGACCCTCGCAAGTCGATCCACCTGGACGACGTCCCGGTCCCCGAGCTGGGTCCCGGTGAGGCCCTGGTGGCCGTCATGGCCTCCTCGGTCAACTACAACTCCGTGTGGACCTCGATCTTCGAGCCGCTCTCCACCTTCGGCTTCCTGGAGCGCTACGGAAGGCTCTCCGAGCTCACCAAGCGCCACGACCTGCCGTACCACATCATCGGCTCCGACCTCGCGGGCGTCGTCCTGCGCACCGGTCCGGGCGTGAACGCGTGGAACCCCGGCGACGAGGTCGTCGCGCACTGCCTGTCCGTCGAACTGGAGTCCTCCGACGGCCACAACGACACGATGCTCGACCCCGAGCAGCGCATCTGGGGCTTCGAGACCAACTTCGGCGGCCTCGCGGAGATCGCGCTCGTCAAGTCGAACCAGCTGATGCCCAAGCCGAAGCACCTCAGCTGGGAGGAGGCGGCGGCGCCCGGACTCGTCAACTCCACCGCGTACCGCCAGCTCGTCTCCCGCAACGGCGCCGGGATGAAGCAGGGCGACAACGTCCTGATCTGGGGCGCGAGCGGCGGACTCGGCTCGTACGCCACGCAGTTCGCGCTCGCCGGCGGCGCCAACCCGATCTGTGTCGTCTCCAGCGACCAGAAGGCGGACATCTGCCGCGCGATGGGCGCCGAGGCGATCATCGACCGCAACGCCGAGGGCTACAAGTTCTGGAAGGACGAGCAGACCCAGGACCCGAAGGAGTGGAAGCGCTTCGGCAAGCGCATCCGCGAACTCACCGGCGGCGAGGACATCGACATCGTCTTCGAGCACCCCGGCCGCGAGACGTTCGGCGCGTCCGTCTACGTCACGCGCAAGGGCGGCACCATCACCACCTGCGCCTCGACCTCGGGCTACATGCACGAGTACGACAACCGCTACCTGTGGATGTCGCTGAAGCGGATCATCGGCTCGCACTTCGCCAACTACCGCGAGGCGTGGGAGGCCAACCGCCTGATCGCCAAGGGCAAGATCCACCCGACGCTCTCGAAGACGTACGCCCTGGAGGACACCGGCCAGGCCGCGTACGACGTGCACCGCAACCTCCACCAGGGCAAGGTCGGCGTCCTCGCGCTCGCCCCCCAGGAGGGTCTGGGCGTCAAGGACCAGGAGATGCGCGAGAAGCACATCGACGCCATCAACCGCTTCCGGAACGTCTGAGGGCTGAGGTCCAAAGATGACTGAGCGCAAGAAGGACCGGCCCTGGCTCATGCGGACGTACGCCGGTCACTCGACCGCCGAGGCGTCCAACGAGCTGTACCGGCGCAACCTCGCCAAGGGCCAGACGGGACTGTCGGTCGCCTTCGACCTGCCGACACAGACCGGTTACGACCCGGACCACATCCTCGCCCGCGGCGAGGTCGGCCGGGTCGGCGTGCCGGTCTCCCATCTGGGCGACATGCGCCGGCTGTTCCAGGACATCCCCCTGGAGCAGATGAACACCTCGATGACCATCAACGCCACGGCCATGTGGCTGCTGGCGCTGTACCAGGTGGTCGCGGAGGAGCAGGGTGCGGACATCACCAGGCTCCAGGGCACGACCCAGAACGACATCGTCAAGGAGTACCTGTCGCGCGGGACGCACGTCTTCCCGCCCGGTCCTTCGCTGCGCCTGACCACCGACATGATCACGTACACGGTGGCCAACATCCCCAAGTGGAACCCCATCAACATCTGCAGCTACCACCTGCAGGAGGCCGGGGCCACGCCGGTGCAGGAGATCGCGTACGCGATGTCCACCGCGATCGCCGTGCTGGACGCCGTGCGGGACTCGGGCCAGGTGCCGGCCGAGAAGTTCGGCGACGTGGTCGCCCGGATCTCGTTCTTCGTGAACGCGGGCGTCCGCTTCATCGAGGAGATGTGCAAGATGCGCGCCTTCGGCCGCATCTGGGACAAGGTCACGCGCGAGCGCTACGGCATCGAGAACGAGAAGCAGCGCCGCTTCCGCTACGGCGTCCAGGTCAACTCCCTCGGCCTGACCGAGGCTCAGCCGGAGAACAACGTCCAGCGCATCGTGCTGGAGATGCTGGCCGTCACGCTCTCCAAGGACGCCCGCGCGCGTGCCGTGCAGCTGCCCGCCTGGAACGAGGCGCTGGGTCTGCCCCGGCCCTGGGACCAGCAGTGGTCGCTGCGCATCCAGCAGGTGCTGGCCCACGAGTCGGACCTGCTGGAGTACGAGGACATCTTCGCGGGCTCCCACGTCATCGAGGCCAAGGTCGACGCCCTCGTCGCCGAGTGCCTGGCCGAGATCGACCGCATCCAGGAGATGGGCGGCGCGATGGCGGCCGTCGAGTCGGGCTACCTCAAGTCGCAGCTGGTCTCCTCGCACGCCGAGCGGCGGGCGCGGATCGAGGCGGGCGACGAGAAGATCGTCGGCGTCAACATCTACGAGACGACCGAGGAGAACCCGCTCACCGCGGACCTCGACACGGCGATCATGACGGTCGACCCGGCGAACGAGGCCCGCGTCGTCGCCAAGCTGCACGAGTGGCGCGCCGGCCGGGAGGAGTCCCGCGCGGCGGAAGCCCTCGCGGCGCTGAAGAAAGCCGCTGCGGGCACCGAGAACCTGATGGCGGCCACCGTCGAGTGCGCGCGTGCGGGCGTCACCACCGGCGAGTGGGCCTGGGCGCTGCGTGACGTCTTCGGCGAGTTCCGTGCGCCGACGGGCGTCAGCAGCGCCCCGGTGGCGGTCACCGCCGAGGCGGGCACCCCGCTCGCCCTCGTCCGCGAGAAGGTGGCCCGTACGGCGGAGGAGCTCGGTGCGGGGCGGCTGCGGCTGCTCGTCGGCAAGCCCGGCCTGGACGGCCACTCCAACGGCGCCGAGCAGATCGCCGTTCGGGCCCGCGACGCCGGGTTCGAGGTGGTCTACCAGGGCATCCGGCTGACCCCCGAGCAGATCGTCTCCGCCGCCCTCGCGGAGGACGTGCACTGCGTCGGTCTGTCGATCCTGTCCGGCTCGCACGCCGAGCTGGTGCCGGACGTGCTGAAGCGGCTGCGCGAGGCGGGTGCGGCCGACATCCCGGTGATCGTGGGTGGCATCATCCCCAACGCCGACGCCACCGAACTGAAGGCGGCGGGTGTGGCCGCCGTCTTCACCCCGAAGGACTTCGGAATCACGGAGATCATCGGCCGTATCGTCGACGAGATCCGTCACGCGAACAAGCTCGACCCCCTGGAGGTCCCCGCATGAGCACGCCTGTGCACCCGGTCAACCGTCTCCGCCCGCGCCGTTCCTGCCTGGCCGTGCCCGGTTCGAACCCCCGCTTCCTGGAGAAGGCCCAGGGACTGCCGGCCGACCAGGTCTTCCTCGACCTGGAGGACGCCTGCGCGCCGCTCGCCAAGCCGGAGGCCCGGCACACCATCGTGAAGTTCCTGAACGAGGGTGACTGGACGGGCAAGACGCGGGTCGTGCGCGTCAACGACTGGACCACCGAGTGGACCTACCGCGACGTCGTCACCGTCGTCGAGGGCGCCGGCCAGAACCTCGACTGCATCATGCTGCCGAAGGTGCAGAACGCCGAGCAGGTCGTCGCGCTCGACCTGCTGCTCACCCAGATCGAGAAGACCATGGGCTTCGAGCTGGGCAGGATCGGCATCGAGGCGCAGATCGAGAACGCGCAGGGCCTCAACAACGTCAACGCCATCGCGCAGGCATCGCCGCGCGTGGAGACGATCATCTTCGGCCCGGCCGACTTCATGGCCTCCATCAACATGAAGTCCCTGGTCGTCGGCGAGCAGCCGCCCGGCTACCCGGCCGACGCGTACCACTACATCCTGATGAAGATCCTGATGGCCGCCCGCGCCAACAACCTCCAGGCGATCGACGGCCCCTACCTCCAGATCCGCAACATCGACGGCTACCGCGAGGTCGCCCAGCGCGCCGCCGCGCTCGGCTTCGACGGCAAGTGGGTGCTGCACCCGGGCCAGGTCGAGGCGTCCAACGAGATCTTCTCGCCCTCCCAGGAGGACTACGACCACGCCGAGCTGATCCTGGACGCGTACGACTACTACACGTCCGAGGCGGGCGGCAAGAAGGGCTCGGCGATGCTCGGCGACGAGATGATCGACGAGGCCAGCCGCAAGATGGCGCTGGTCATCTCCGGCAAGGGACGCGCGGCCGGCATGCAGCGCACCACCAAGTTCGAAATCCCCGCCAACTAGAAAGGCCCTGAGCGACATGCAGTTCGGACGCACCTACGAGGAGTTCGAGGTCGGGGCCGTCTACAAGCACTGGCCCGGGAAGACGGTCACCGAGTACGACGACCACCTCTTCTGCCTGCTCACCATGAACCACCACCCGCTCCACATGGACACGAACTATGCGGAGAAGACGACGGACTTCGGCAAGAACGTCGTCGTCGGGAACTACATCTACTCGCTGCTGCTCGGCATGTCCGTGCCGGACGTGTCCGGCAAGGCCATCGCGAACCTGGAGATCGAGTCGCTGCGGCACGTGGCGCCGACCTTCCACGGCGACACGATCTACGGCGAGACCACGGTCCTCGACAAGACCCCGTCGAAGTCGAAGAACGACCGCGGCATCGTCTACGTCGAGACCAAGGGCTACAAGCAGGACGGCACCCTCGTCTGCGTCTTCCGGCGCAAGGTGATGGTCCCGACCGAGACGTACATCAAGGAGCGCGGCGGCGAGCAGCCCGGCCGGCCCGAACTCAAGTCGCAGGAGAAGTAGTCATGGCCCGACTCGCCCAGACCGCAGGTCTGACCGATGTCCAGCAGGAGATCCTGTCCACCGTCCGTGACTTTGTCGACAAGGAGATCATCCCTGTCGCCACGGAGCTGGAGCACAAGGACGAGTACCCGCAAGAGATCGTCGACGGCCTCAAGGAGCTCGGCCTGTTCGGCCTGATGATCCCGGAGGAGTACGGCGGCCTGGGTGAGTCCCTTCTCACGTACGCGCTGTGCGTCGAGGAGATCGCCCGCGGCTGGATGTCCGTCTCGGGCATCATCAACACCCACTTCATCGTCGCGTACATGCTCAAGCAGCACGGCACGCAGGAGCAGAAGGACACCTTCCTGCCGCGCATGGCGCTCGGCGAGGTGCGCGGCGCGTTCTCGATGTCGGAGCCGGGCCTCGGCTCGGACGTCTCGGCGATCACGTCCAAGGGCGTGAAGGACGGCGACGAGTACGTCCTGAACGGCCAGAAGATGTGGCTGACGAACGGCGGCACGTCCACCCTGGTCGCGGTCCTGTGCCGGAGTGACGAAGGACACCCCGAGGGCACGGCCCCGCACAAGTCGATGACGACCTTCCTCGTCGAGAAGGAGCCGGGCTTCGGCGAGGTCCGTCCGGGCCTCACCATCCCCGGGAAGATCGACAAGATGGGCTACAAGGGCGTCGACACGACCGAGCTCATCATGGACGGACTGCGCATTCCGGCCAATCGGGTGCTCGGCGGGGTCACCGGCCGAGGGTTTTACCAAATGATGGACGGCGTGGAGGTCGGCCGCGTGAACGTCGCGGCACGTGGCTGCGGTGTCGCGCAGCGTGCCTTCGAGCTGGGCGTCTCGTATGCCCAGCAGCGTCACACTTTCGGCAAGCCGATCGCCTCCCACCAGGCGATCCAGTTCAAGCTGGCCGAGATGGCTACCAAGGTCGAGGCCGCGCATGCCATGATGGTGAACGCGGCACGCAAAAAGGACTCCGGGGAACGAAACGACCTGGAGGCAGGGATGGCGAAGTACCTCGCCTCCGAGTACTGCAAGGAAGTCGTCGAGGACGCCTTCCGTATCCACGGCGGCTACGGCTTCTCCAAGGAGTACGAGATCGAGCGCCTCTACCGCGAGGCTCCGATGCTGCTGATCGGTGAAGGTACCGCCGAAATCCAGAAAATGATCATTGGGCGTCGGCTGCTCGAGGAGTACCGCTTCCAGGGTTGATTGCCGCATTTGAGTCGGTACGGCCGCGAAGAAGATCACACCCTGTCATCATCTTCCGGCCGCCGACTCGGTTTCAGGCTTTCCCAGTTGTGCTCCGTACCCGATACCATCGGCCGGAAAGCCGCCGTCCCCCGTTACCAGCGCGGCATCATCCGCTACGAAGGTCATCCATGCCCCACAGCCAAACCTCTGCACCACGCGACAGCCGCTTTGGCGTACGGATCGCTCGCGGAGCATCGCCGTGGCTTCTGCCGACCGTCGCCACCGCTGCACTCAGCCTGGCCCGTGCCCGCCGTTCGCGGCGGGCCGCGGCGATCGCCGTGCCCACCACCGCGCTCGCGGCGGGCATGCTGTGGTTCTTCCGCGACCCGGAGCGCGAGATCGCGTCCGGACGGGTCATCTCGCCCGCCGACGGAGTGGTGCAGAGCATCATGCCGTGGAAGGACGGACGCACGCGCGTCGCGATCTTCATGAGCCCGCTCAACGTCCACGTGAACCGCGCGCCGCTCGCCGGCACCGTGACGTCGGTCGAGCACGTCCCCGGCGGCTTCGTGCCCGCGTTCAACAAGGAGAGCGAGAACAACGAGCGCGTTGTCTGGCACTTCGACACCGAACTGGGCGACATCGAGATGGTGCAGATCGCCGGTGCGGTCGCACGGCGCATCGTCCCCTACATCCCGCAGGGCACCAAGGTCGAGCAGGGCGATCGCATCGGTCTGATCCGCTTCGGCTCGCGCGTCGACATCTACCTTCCCGAGGGTGTCGAGGTCGCTGTCGAGGTGGGCCAGACCACTACGGCGGGGGTGACTCGCATTGACCGTGATTGATCCCGACACGCAGGCGAACTGGGTGGCCGAGTCCGACGAAGAGGACGACGCGGAGGAGATGCCGCTCTCTCTGCGGCTGTCGATAGCGGACACCCTCACGCTCGGCAACGCCACGTGCGGTTTCATGGCGGTGTACTTCACCACCACCGGCATCCTCATCCCGCACCTCCAGGGCAGCCAGGAGACCGGCATGGCGCGGCACAGCGCCGCGACGGCCGTGATCCTGATGCTGCTGGCGGCGATCTTCGACCTCTGCGACGGGCTCGTTGCCCGCAAGCTGCGGTCGTCGCCGATGGGCGCCGAGCTGGACAACCTCTCGGACCTGATCAGCTTCGGTCTCGCGCCCGCGTACTTCGTGCTGGTCTACGGCATGGTCGCGGACGACGCCCACCAGCGGGTCTCGGCCGTGGCCGCGATCGTGGTGCTGCTGGCGGTGGTGCTGCGGCTTGCGAGATTCTCGTGCGTGACCATGAAGGACGGCATGTTCCAGGGCATGCCGAGCCCCTTCGGAGCGCTCACGGTCGTCTCGATCGTGCTGCTGGAGCTGCCCTTCATCCCGACGCTGCTGGCGATCATCGGCGCGGCGTGGCTGATGGTGAGCCGCGTCGAGTACCCGAAGCCGCGGGGTGTCCTCGCGGTGGCGATGCTCGGCTGGATCGTCGCGGCGATGGGCATGCTGGCGGCGTGGGCGTTCGACGCGCCGGGCGGCCAGGTGCTGCTCCAGATGGGCTGCGCGCTGCAGATCGTGATGGCGGCGACGATCCCCCTCTTCGCCACCGCCCGTCGCGTGAACACGTTCCGCGACAACCGCCGCGAGAGCCGTGAGGCGCGGGCGGCGCAGGTGCCGTAGCACGCCGAAGGCGCGCGAGTCACAGAAGCCGAGGGCCCCGGATGCGCAGCATCCGGGGCCCTCGGCGTGCCGGGTGTCCCCCCGCCCCGCCGGCCCGTTCCGGGTGGGCGCGGTGCGCGTGTCCCGCGTCCGCGTCCCGTCACGGGCGATAGCGCAGCGGATGGTCCTCGGGCACCTCGACCACCGCGATGCGCACCCCGTCCGGGTCGGCGATCCACATCTCGACCAGCCCCCACGGCTCCTTCCGCGGCGCACGCAGCACCTCCAGGCCCCGCTCACGCAGTTCGTCGTGTGCGGCCCGCACGTCGGGCACCTGCAGCCACAGCCGCACGGCCGGCGAGGGCGGGGTGTCGGAGCGGCCCGAGAGTTCGAGGAATCCGCCACCGAGGAAGTACACCGTGCCCCGCTCCTCGCCGGTCCCGAACTCACGGTAGACCGCCAGCCCCAGAGCGCGACCGTAGAAGTCGCGCGAGCGCTGAGGGTCGGTGGGGCTCAGCAGAATCCTGCTGCCCAGTACATGCACCATGTGGCAGAGCGTAGGCGGTCGGTCATCCGGGCTTGATGCGGCCGCGCCAGCCTCCGCTCTCGCCGCCCTGGTGCTCCACGTACTCCTTGAAGCGACGCATGTCGCCCTTGACGCGCCGGTCGATCATCCCGGTCATGTCGGCGGCCTTGTCGGCCATGCCGCCGGGCTCGACGTCCATCACGAGTTCCACCCGCGTGTGCGTGTCGTCCAGGCGCTGGAAGCGCACCATGCCCTTCTGCTTGGTGTCGCCGCTGGTGGTGCGCCAGGTGATGCGTTCGTCGGGGAGCTGGTCGACGATCTCGGTGTCGAACTCCCTCTTGACTCCCCCGATCTTGGTGGTCCAGTGGTTGTGGCGGTCGTCGACCTGGGTGACCGCCTCCACACCTTCCATGAAGTTCGGGAACTCCTCGAACATCGTCCACTGGTTGTAGGCGGTGCGGACCGGGACGTCGACCTCGACGGTCTCCTTCACCGTGCTCATTGCTGCGCCTCCTCCTGGGGTGTGCCCGCGGGGCAGTGACTGCCGCGCGGGCCGTGCACGTCGTGCGGGTACCCAGTGGCCGCCTTCCTACAACCGTGCGGGCGAGGCGACTCCTGTCGCACACGCACCCGCCCCGGCGGGCAGGGCCCGCCGGGGCGGCGTCGTGGCAGAGCGGGGTCACCCGCGTGGCCACCTACGTCAGGAAGTCGCGGGCGATCGACTCCGCCACCTGCTCCAGCAGCGGGCCGGCATGCGCCATGGACGCCGCCGGGTCCGGCTCCAGCGCCGTCAGGGCGTAGGCGCGGCGGATGCCCGCGCGTCCCAGGGCCTCGGGCGGGAGGGCCAGACGGCCGCAGACCGCGACCACTTCGATACCCTGCGCGCGGGCCGCCGAGGCCACGCCCGCCGGTGCCTTCCCGTGCAGGGTCTGCTCGTCGAGCGAGCCCTCGCCGGTGATGACCAGCGTCGCCCGCTCCAGCGCCGGCGCGAAGCCCAGCACGTCCAGCATGACCTCGATGCCCGGCCGGAAGCGGGCACGGAGCGCGACGAGCGCGCCGTAGCCGATGCCGCCCGCCGCGCCCGCGCCGGGCGCGTCCGCCAGGTCCGGGCCGAGGACCGACGCGTAGTGGGCGAGTGCCTCGTCGAGGGCGGCCACGTCGTCCGGGGTCGCGCCCTTCTGCGGGCCGTAGACCGCGGGCGCGCCCTTCGGTCCGGTCAGCGGGTTGTCGACGTCGCTGGCGAGGATCAGGTCGACGTCCTCGAAACGGGCGTCCAGGCCCGACAGGTCCGCCGTGGCGAGCGCGCCCAGGCCGCCGCCCCCCGGTGGCACCGGCTTGCCGTCCGCGTCCAGGAAACGGGCGCCGAGCGCGGCCAGCATCCCGGCCCCGCCGTCCGTGGTCGCGCTGCCGCCGACGCCGAAGACGATCGTGCGCGCGCCCGCGTCGAGCGCGGCGCGCAGCAGCTCCCCGGAGCCGTACGTCGTGGCGGTGAGCGGTGCGAAGACGCCGGCCGGGAGGTGCTGGAGACCCGAGGCCTCGGCCATCTCCACGACCGCGGTGCCCTCCCGCAGGGCGTACGCCGCGGTCACGGGGTCGCCGAGCGGCCCGGTCACCCGTACCTCACGGCGTTCGAACCCCGCCGCCACCGCCGCGGCGACCGTGCCGTCGCCGCCGTCGGCGACGGGCAGGGTGTCGACCTCCAGGTCCGGGACGATCCGCCGCAGCCCGGCCGTCACCCGCTCGGCGACCTGCACCGCCGTGAGCGAGCCCTTGAACTTGTCAGCTGCGACGAGCACCCGCGCAGGCTGAGAAACTGCTCCGTCCCTCACCGTGTATCCCTTGCTGTCGAACAGGCAGTCGCGCCGCCCCCGACCCTATCCGCACCCTCGGGCGCCCTGCTACCCCGGCATCGCACAGCGTCACGCCGCGCACGTGGGTGTTTCCTCCGTATGCGGCGCCGCCGGGGCATGGCGCACCCGCCGCGGCGGGTGCCCGATGACCTACGCTGCCTGCCGTGACGACCTCCGACTACGCCGCCTACATCGCGTCCCTCCCCCGCATCCTGGCCGGAGCCGCCGCACTGTTCCGGGACGCCGAGGAGCGGGTGCTGCTCGTCGAGCCCAGCTACCGCAAGGGCTGGGCGCTGCCCGGCGGCACCGTGGAGTCGGACATCGGCGAGACGCCCCGGCAGGCCGCGCGCCGGGAGACGCTGGAGGAGATCGGTCTCGATCTCGAACTGGGCGCGCTGCTCACGGTGGACTGGGTGCCGGGCGAGGGACGGCCGCCGATCGCCGCGTACGTGTACGACGGCGGCACGCTCACCGAGGCCCAGTTCCAGGCCATCAGGCTCCCGGAGGATGAGCTGCTGTCCTGGCGACTGGTGGCACGCGAGGACCTGTCGCGTTATCTGCTCGGCTCGCTGTGCCTGCGGGTCGAGGCGTCGCTCGACGCGCTGGCCGCCGGCACGGGGGCGGTCGAGCTGGAGAACGGACTGCCGCCGAAGCCGTGACCCCACGACGGGCGTTCCGCACCCCATGCCGGTGAACGCCGTACCGTGGTGGGCGTTCACGGCACGTTGTCCGCGCCGCCGAGGAAGGCGCGCGGCACCGCCGCCCGGGCGGGGAAGGCGCCGCCGCACCGCTGGACCGGCCGCACCCCCGTGCCGTTCGCCCCGCTCACCCGTTCCGGTGCGGCAACCGGCTGACGGCCGCCGCGTGCCGGGTGCCCACTGTGGCGTCACTGTCCCGCTGTTGACAGAGCATCAGTACATCCGGGTATGCCGCTCACGGGTGTGCGCGCGGGTCCGGTACGGCGCGCACACCTCCGCTGGGCACCATCCGGACTTCGAGGACAGCGGAGGGATCATGCACAGACACGCGTACGGCTTGCTCACGGCCGCCGCCTTCACGGCGGCCGCGACGATCGGCGTCACCACCTCCGCGACCGCTGCCGGTCCGCCCGCCAAGGCGGTCGAGCCACCCCTCACGGTGGACGGCGGCGCCTGGCGGTCGGGGCACCTGCAGGGCATGGCGCTGGACCGGCGGAAGGGGTTCATGTACTTCTCCTTCACCGACCTGCTGGTCAAGACGGACCTGCGCGGCAAGCCGGTCGGATCCGTGACCGGGTTCACCGGCCACCTGGGTGACCTGGACTTCAACACGGAGGACGGACGCGTCTACGGCTCGCTGGAGTACAAGGCGGCCGAGGCGTTCTACATCGCGATCCTGGACGGCGACCGCATCGACCGGATGAACATGGACGCGCAGACGAGCGGGGCCGTCACCACGGTCCACCTGCGGGAGGTCGTGGAGGACTACACCGCCGACATGAACGGCGACGGCGTCTTCGACGGAAACACGGGCGCGACGGCCGACCACCGCTACGGGTGCAGCGGCATCGACGGCGTCGCGTTCGGCCCGGCGTTCGGCAGGAGGAACGGGCCGCAGAAGCTGACCGTCGCCTACGGCGTGTATGCCGACACGACGCGCCAGGACAACGACCACCAGGTCCTGCTCCAGTACGACGTACGCCGCTGGCGCACGTACGAGCGGCCGCTGACCGAGTCGGCGCCGCACCGCAGCGGCCCGGCGCGTCCCGGGGGCAAGTTCTTCCTGTACACCGGCAACACGAGATACGGCGTGCAGAACCTGGAGTACGACGGGCACAGCGGCAACTGGCTGATGGCCGCGTACAAGGGCTCCAAGCCCGGCTTTCCCAACTACTCCCTGTTCGTCGTCGACGGCGAGGGCAGCCCCCGGTGGGGCGAGGTCCGCGGCCAGCGGGAACCCGAGACCGGGCGGCTGCTGCCGCTGCTGCGCGGGGGACTGCACCACGAGCCCTCGGGCACGTACGGCTGGCAGTCGACGGGGCAGTACGGTCTGGTCTCGCTCGACGACGGGCGCTTCTACCTGGCCGAGACGGCGAGGGTCCCGGACGGCGATGTGACGAAGGAGTCGGGCAAGGCGGTCCAGCAACGCTGGACGGGTCTGACACCGACGCCGTTCTCCAAGGTGACCCCCTAGGGGCTGGTTCACGGCCGGTGGTCAAATCGGTCGCCCCCGGCCCGCGGGGCTGCGTACGCTCGCCGTATGACACTCGTCGCCATTCTCAGCGGCGCCGGTATCTCCACCGACTCCGGCATCCCCGACTACCGCGGCCCGCAGGGGCTGTGGCGGCGCGATCCGGAGGCCGAGAAGCTCGTCACGTACGACTGCTACATGTCCGACCCCGGCATCCGGCGCCGCTCCTGGATCATGCGCCGCGAGAGCGCGACCTGGCGCGCCGAGCCCAACGCCGCGCACCGCGCCGTCGCCGAGCTCGACCGCCGGCCCGGAGTCGCCGTCCGGGTGATCACGCAGAACGTGGACGGACTGCACCAGCTCGGCGGCATGCCCGACCGCAAGGTGCTCGAACTGCACGGCACCGCACGGACGGTGACGTGCACACGCTGCCATGTGCGCTCGCCGATGGCCGACGCGCTGGCCCGCGTGGAGGCGGGCGAGGAGGACCCGGCGTGCCTCACCTGCGGCGGGATCCTCAAGTCGGCGACGGTGATGTTCGGCCAGCGGCTCGACCCGGAGGTGCTGGGCCAGGCGATGGCGATCGCCAAGGCGTGCGAGGTGTTCGTCGCCGTCGGCACCACGCTGAAGGTGCAGCCCGCCGCGTCCCTGGCGGGGATCGCCGTGGAGCACGGGGCGCGGCTGATCGTGGTGAACGCGGAGCCGACGCCGTACGACGACCTGGCCGACGAGATCGTGCGCGAGCCGATCGGCACGGCGCTTCCGGCGCTGCTCGACCGCCTGGCCGCCCAGCCGCCGGAGCACCTGGCGTCCTGAGGACGGACCGGACGGGCGGCCCGCTCCTAGAACAGCGCGTCGTCCGGCGTCCCCTGTTCGAAGGCGAGCAGGCGCTTCTTGCGGTCGAGCCCGCCGCCGTAGCCGACCAGGCTGCCGGAGGAACCGATCACCCGGTGGCACGGGACGATGATGCCGATCGGGTTCCGGCCGTTGGCGAGACCGACCGCGCGGGAGGCGGCCTTGTTGCCGAGGATCTCGGCGAGTTCGCCGTAGGTGCGGGTCTCGCCGTAGGGAATGCGCCGCAGCTGGTCCCAGACGCTGCGCTGGAACGGTGTGCCGTCGAAGTGCATCGGCAGGTCGAAGACGGTGAGTTCGCGGGCGAAGTACGCCGCCAGCTGCTCGACGGCCGCGCCGAACGGCGTCTCGTCGGGTACGCCGAAGGTCTCCTCCCCCGGGCGGTGCCGCTGCCCGGTCATGTAGAGCCCACTGAGCACGCCGTCGGTGGCGACGAGCGTGAGCGGGCCGTAGGGGCTGTCGAGGACGGTGTGCTGCCTGGTCATGCTCGGGACTTCCTTACGCGGGGAGGTGGTTGACGGGGTGGTCGTCCGTGGCCCACAGGTACTGCACGGCGTACGCCCGCCAGGGCCGCCAGGCCGCGGCACGTGCCGTGAGGGCGGCCGGGGTGGCGGGCAGGCCGAGTCCGGCGGCGGCGCGGCGCATCCCGAGGTCGGTGGGGAGGAACGCGTCGGGGTCGCCGAGCGCCCGCATGGCGATCACCTCGACGGTCCACGGGCCGAAGCCGGGCAGCTCGGCCAGGTGTGCGCGGGCGCGGTCCCAGTCGCTGCCCGGGTCGAGCCGCAGCGAGCCGTCGGCGAGCGCGGCGACGAGGGTGGTCAGGGTGGTGCGGCGGCTGCGCGGCAGGGCGAGGGCCTCGGGATCGAGCGCCGCGAGGGCGTCGGGGGCCGGGAAGAGGTGGGTGAGCCCGCCTTCGGCGTCCTCGACCGGCACACCGTGCGCCGTGACCAGCCGTCCCGCGTGGGTGCGGGCGGCGGCGGTGGAGACCTGCTGGCCCAGCACCGCGCGCACGGCGAACTCGGCCGCGTCGACGGTACGCGGCACGCGCCTTCCGGGGGCCTTGTCGACCAGCGGGGCGAGCTCGGCGTCGGCGCGCAACCGGTCGTCCACGGCGACGGGGTCGGCGTCGAGGTCGAGCATCCACCGGCAGCGGCTGATGGCGATGGTGAGATCGCGCAGATCGGTCAGGGACAGACGGCACGCGATGTGGTCGGGCCGCGGGGTGAGCGCCACGACCCCGTGCCCGTACGGGAGGGACAGGGTGCGCCGGTAGGCGCCGTCCCGCCATTCCTCCACGCCGGGGACGCCGGTGGCGACGAGGTGCCCGAACAGGTTGCCGGGGTTGAGCGGCGCGCGGTACGGCAGTCGGAGCGTGATCACCCCGGGCGTGACGGGCGGCGAGGAGCGGCGGGCCGACGCGCGGGTGCGCAGGTCGCTGGGTGCGAGGGCGAAGACCTCCCGGACGGTGTCGTTGAACGTGCGGACGGAGGAGAACCCGGCGGCGAAGGCGACCTCGGCCATGGGCAGGGACGTCGTCTCGACGAGCAGCCGGGCGGTCTGGGCGCGCTGGGCACGGGCGAGAGCGAGCGGTCCGGCGCCGAGCTCGGCGAGGAGCTGACGCTCGATCTGGCGCGTGGAGTACCCGAGCCGGGCGGCGAGCCCGGGCACGCCCTCGCGGTCGACGACCCCGTCGCCGATGAGCCGCATGGCGCGGGCCACCGTGTCGGCACGGGCGTTCCAGGCGGGCGAGCCCGGGCTGGTGTCGGGCCGGCAGCGCTTGCAGGCGCGGAACCCGGCCTGCTGGCAGGCGGCGGCGCTCGGGTAGAAGGTCATGTTCTCGGCCTTCGGCGGCACGGCCGGGCAGCTGGGACGGCAGTAGATCCGTGTGGTCAGGACGGCGGTGAAGAACCATCCGTCGAACCGCCCGTCCTTGGACTGGACGGCGCGTACGCAGCGCTCGGTGTCGGTGTGCATGGGGTCAAGCATCGGGTACGCCGGCCCCTGGGGGCTGGCGGAAATCCGACATCAACGCCGCACTGCCAGCACTGGCCCGACGGCCGGCCGGACACCAGCGGAATCCGGGTGGACGCGCGCGGTCATCGTGCCCCTGCCGCCCGTTTCGACCGGCCGAACGGGGGCACTCACGGCGTCGTCACGTCATCGGTCGCCACGCGCTCCACAGGCGCATACCGGCATAATCTGGTGGTATCCACCATCCACGATTGCCTGGGGGTAATCATGGAACTCGGCTTCCTCAAACCGCTCTTCGCCAGGCCAGGCCCATGGGCTTCCGTCTACATCGAGACCACGCGTGCGACCGAGGACGCACAGAAGGTGCAGCAGCTCCGCGAGCGCGCCGTCGCCTCCCAGCTCATCGAGGCGGGCGCCGACGCCTACACCGTCAGGGCGGTCATGGACCGGCTCGCCCATGAGCCCGTCTCCGGCGCACCGCCCGGACGGGCCCTGTTCGCCGCGGGCGCGGAGGTCGTGCTCGACACTCCGCTCTCGGTGCCGCCGGCCGGCATTCCGGCGACGTGGTCGATCCTGCCCCACGTCGCTCCCCTCGCGGACCTGCGGGGCGACCGGCCGGCGTGCCTGGTCGCGTACATCGACCGTACGGGCGCCGATCTCGAGCTGCGCGACGCACACCACCGCGAGGCCCTGGGCCAGGCGAACGGCAGGGAGTGGCAGGGCCGCGGGCACCGCAGCATTCCCGCGGACCGGTACGAGTGGCACTACCGGAACAAGGTCGAGAACAGCTGGAACGAGACCGCCGACATCATCGCCCGCGAACTCGCGCGCAGGCTGCCCGAGAGTGACGCCGAACTCATCGTCCTGACCGGCGATCCCCGCGAGCGCAGGGCCGTCTTCAACAAGCTCCCCGAGCGTGTCCAGGCCGTCACCGTCGAGGCCGGCAACGGCAGCAGGTCGCCGGGCGCCTCCACGAGCGTGCTGGACCGGCAGATCGCCGAGGCGTGCGAGACGTTCGCGCGCAACCGGCTCGAGAACGCGCTCGACCGCTTCCGTGTCGGACGGGGCAGGCCCGGCGAGCACCGTGAGGCCGCCGCCGTCGACACCGGGCCCGGAGAGGCCGCCGAAGGCATGCCCGCCGTCGTGGACGCGGTGCGCAAGCACCAGGTGGCGACCCTGCTCCTCACGCAGGACGCGTCCGACGCGGGCCGCGAGGTGTGGATCGGCCCCGGCGTGGACCAGGTCGCGGTGCAGCGCGGCCAGGCGCAGGCGATGGGTGTCGCCAAGCCCGAACGGGCGCGCGCGGACGACGCGCTGCTGCGCTCCGCCGCCGCGTCGGGCGGCGAGGTCCTGATGGTCCCCGAGGGCATGCACGGCCCGGCCGGCGGGCTGGGGGCGGTGCTGCGCTGGAGCATGTGAGCGAACCGCCGGGCCGGTCCCTCACCGGTCCGGTACCGGACACGTGACGGAAGCGGCAGGACGAGGATGGCTCCCCCGGTGCCCGCAGTGACATCGGCCTGGGCGGTCGAGTCACCGGGGCCGGTCGCGTCGGGCCCGCTGCGGTGGCTGGAGCGCCCGACGCCAGAGCCCGGACCGGGCCGGCTCCTGCTGCGGGTACGCGCCTGCGGGGTGTGCCGGACCGACCTGCACCTGGCCGAGGGCGACCTGCCGCCGCGCAGGCCGCGTTGCACACCGGGCCACGAGGTCGTGGGCGAGGTCGTCGTCGCCGGGCCCGGTGTCACCGGCCTGCGGGAGGGCGACCGGCTGGGCGCGGCGTGGCTCGCGGGGACCTGCGGGCGGTGCCGTCACTGCCGCGCCGGGCGGGAGAACCTGTGCCCCGGCTCCCGCTACACCGGCTGGGACATCGACGGCGGTTTCGCCGACCACATCGTGGTGGACGCGCCGTTCACCTACCGCCTGCCGGAAGGGTGGCGTGACGAGGAGGCCGCACCGCTGCTGTGCGCGGGCATCATCGGCTACCGCGCCCTGCGCCTGGCGGAGCTGCCGCCCGGCGGCCGGCTCGGGATCTACGGCTTCGGGGCGTCCGCGCACCTGACCGCCCAGCTCGCCGTCGCCGGGGGTGCCACGGTCCACGTGGTCACCCGGTCGGCGCGGGCGCAGCGTCTGGCGCGGGAGCTGGGAGCGGCCTCCGCGGGAGCGGGCGACCCGCCCGAGCCGCTGGACTCCGCGATCCTGTTCGCCCCGGCCGGGGGCCTGGTGCCGGTGGCGCTGGCGGCGCTGGACCGCGGCGGCACCCTCGCGATCGCCGGTATCCACCTGAGCGAGGTCCCGCCGCTGGACTACGACGCGCACCTGTTCCAGGAACGCACGGTGCGCAGCGTCACCGCCAACACGCGCGAGGACGGCCGCGCCTTCCTTGCCGAAGCGGCGCGGCTGCGGCCCTCGGTGCGGGTCACGCGCTACCCCCTGCGGCAGGCCGACCGTGCCCTGTCGGACCTGGCGGCGGGACGGATCACCGGGGTGGCCGTGCTCATGGCGCCATGACCCGCACGCACGGCCGGGGCCGGCGACGTCAGCGCTCCGCGGCCAGAGCCGCCTGGAAATGGGCGTACGCGTCCTCGTCGAAGAGCACGAAGCGCACTTCGGCGACCGGCGGCACGGCGGCCTCGCAGACCGTGCGGAGGGCGATGCGGGCGCCGTCGTCCATGGGCCAGCCGTAGACGCCGGTGGAGATGGCGGGAAAGGCCACGGTCCGCGCACCCAACTCGGCCGCCACGCGCAGTGATTCGCGGTAGCAGGAGGCCAGCAGCGCCGACCGGTCCTCCTCGCGGGACCAGACCGGACCGACGGTGTGGATGACATGGGCGGCGTGCAGCCGGCCGGCCGTGGTCGCGACGGCGGCGCCGGTGGGCAGGCCCTTGCCGTAGTGGGACGCGCGCAGGGCGCGGCACTCGGCGAGGATCTCCGGGCCGCCCCTGCGGTGGATGGCGCCGTCGACTCCGCCTCCGCCCAGCAGCGAGGAGTTGGCGGCGTTGACGATGGCATCGGCGTGCTGCTCGGTGATGTCACCGCGTACGAGGGTGATGTCCGGGACGACCTGTGTCATGCGCTCATGATGCACACTCGGCACGGCGGACGCCGCAGGCCGCGTCAGCGCCGGCGCAGCCGCCGCCAGACCGCCTTCGCCGCGTGGTGCCCCGACATGCCGTGCACCCCCGGCCCCGGCGGGGTCGCCGACGAGCACAGGAACACGGCGGGGTGCGCGGTGGCGTACGGGACGCGGGCCAGCTTGGGGCGGAGCACGGTCTGGAGGCCGGCGAACGCTCCGCAGGCGATGTCGCCGCCCACGTAGTTCGCGTTGCGCGCGGCCAGTTGGGGCGGGCCGGCGACGGCGCGGGCGAGCACCAGGTCGCGGAAGCCGACTCCATCGTGAACGCGGGGATGCCGTAACGGAGCAGGCCGCCTATGCGGTCCGCGCGTTCGCAGACCGCCACGGTGTGGCCGGCGCGGGTCAGCTGTTGCGCCGCCGCCTGGCCGGCCGGCCCGGAGCCCCCGACCGCGACCGATGAGCCGATGAGCCGCTCCGGCGGGAGCGGGGACACGAGCCCCCGTTCCCACGCCTGGTCGGCGATCGTCTGCTCGACGTTCTTGATCGTCACCGGTTCCGAGTTGATCGCGAGGACGCACGCGGCCTCGCGGGGTGCCGGGCAGAGCCGGCCGGTGAACTCCGGAAAATTGTCGGTGGCGTGCAGCCGCTCGCCGGCGGCGCCCCAGTCGCTGTGGGCCGCGTACACGTTCCACTCCGGTATGAGGTTCCCCAGCGGGCAGCCGTTGCGGCAGAACGGGATGCCGCAGTCCATGCAGCGCCCTGCCTGCAGCAAGACCACTGGCAGCAGGGTCTGGCCCGCGTGAACCTCGTGCCAGTCTCCGAGCCGTTCCTCGGAAGGACGCGCGGCCACGGGCCGGCGGGGAGTCGTCAGGAAACCGAAGGGGTCGGTCCGGTCGCCCTCTGCGGTGCCGAGTGGAGTTGAACAGGGCGTTCTCGCCAGCCTACGCCTCCGGTCCACGCGAGACGCGGCCGGAGGCGCGGGTCCGGCCACTCAATGAGACGGTTGCTCACCAGGTGAGAAGTTCCGCTGTGAGTCCATACGTCCTCCCGGCGGCGACGAATAAGGATCAGGTGAGGCCTTCAGCGCTGAAGGCGCGGGCCGCCGACCGGACACAGCCCAAGGGAGCGCTCATGAGGGGAAAGTCCCTCGAAGTGTTGGCCACCGGACCCGCGGATCCTGCTCGCCCGCACGACGAGGCACCGGTTCCCGCCACGGGCGTACAGGAGACGTTCGCCCTGCTGCTCGCGGACGTCGCGCAGGTCGCCGAAGTGCCGCCCGACAGCCACTTCTTCGACGACCTGGGCGCGGACTCCCTGGTCATGGCCCACTTCTGTGCCCGCGTCAGAAAGCGCCCGGACCTGCCGTCGGTGTCCATGCGGGACGTCTACCGCCACCCCACGGTCAGAGATCTGGCAGCAGCGCTCGCACAGTCCGACCCGGCCCCGGCCGCTCCGGTGCCCGAGGCCCGCCCGCCGACACCGGCGGCCGCCCCGCTCGGCAGACCCCACTACGTGCTGTGCGGAGTGCTGCAGGCCGCAAGCTTCGTCGGCTATGCCTTCCTCGTCGCGTTCGTCGGCGCGGCGGGATACGACTGGATCACCGCCGGGACGCACCTCCTCGACGCCTATCTGCGGTCGGTGGTGTTCGGCGCCGTGACACTGCTCGTCGTATGCGCCCTGCCCGTACTCGCGAAGTGGCTGCTCATCGGCCGGTGGAAGCCCGGGAGGGTCAGCGTCTGGAGCCTGGCGTACATCCGCTTCTGGCTGGTCAAGACACTCGTCAGGTCGAACCCGCTGGTCCTGTTCGCCGGTTCGCCGCTGTTCGTTCTCTATCTCAAGGCGCTCGGCGCGCGGATCGGGCGGGGCGTGACGATCCTCTCCCGCAACGTGCCCGTCTGCACCGATCTGCTGGCCGTCGGTGACGGCACGGTCATCCGCAAGGATGTCCTGATCAGCTGTTACCGCGCCCACGACGGCGCGATCGAGACCGGGCCGGTCACCCTCGGCCGGGACGTGGTCGTCAGCGAGGCCACGGTGCTCGACATCGACACCTCAATGGGCGACCGGGCGCAGCTCGGCCATGCGTCCTCACTGCACGCGGGCCAGGCGGTACCTGACGGCGGGCACTGGCACGGATCGCCGGCGCAGCCCGGCGGCGCCGACTTCCTGGCCGTCGAGCCAGCCCGGTGCGGCGCGGTGCGCCGGGCGGTGCACAGTGTGCTGCTGCTGCTCACGGCGCTCCTGGTGTACGTACCGCTGACGGTGGGCTGCCTGGACGTGCTGCTCTCCCGGGCCCCGGAGTTCACCACCGTGCTGGAGCCGGGATCGGCTGCCCTCGGGGAATGGGTGTTCTACGCCGACCTGCTGGCGTTCACCGCCGTGGTCTTCTTCGGCGGCGTGCCGCTCACCCTGTTCATACTGGCCACCGTCCCGCGCCTGCTGAGCCTGCTGGTGAGACCGGGTCGGGTGTACCCGCTGTACGGCTTCCACCACGCGGTGCACCGGGCGACCTTCCTGCTCACCAACAGACGCTTCCTGACCCGCCTGTTCGGCGACAGCAGCTGCATCGCGCACTATCTGCGCGGCATCGGCTACGACCTGTCCCGGCTGGAGCAGACCGGTTCGAACTTCGGAACCGCCGTGAAGCACGAGAGCCCCTCGGCCAGTGCCGTCGGCAGCGGCACCATGGTCGCGGACGGGCTCTCGATCATGAACGCCGACTACTCGAGCACCTCCTTCCGGCTGGCCCCGACCTCGATAGGAGCGCGCAATTTCCTCGGGAACCGGATCGCGTACCCGTCGCGCGGCCGGACGGGCGACAACTGTCTGCTGGCGACCAAGGTCATGGTTCCCGTCGACGGACCGCTCCGTGAGAACACCGGCCTCCTCGGCTCCCCATGCTTCGAGATCCCCCGTTCGGTACTGCGGGACAGCACCTTCGACGACCTGAAGAGTGGTGCCGAACTGCGCAGCGGCCTCCGGGCCAAGAACCGCCACAACGCCGTCACCATGGCGTTGTTCCTGATCACGGGATGGCTGTACTTCTTCTGCGTCACGGTCCTTTACGCGGGGGCAGCCGATCTGTACGCGCAGTGGGGCGTGGTGGCACTCGCGCTCGCCAACGCCCTCCTGCTGCCGTTCACCGTCCTGTACCACGTTCTCGTCGAACGCGCGGTCAGCGCCGTGTACCGGCCGGAGCCGCTGTTCTGCTCGATCTACGAACTCGGCTTCTGGCGGCGCGAGCGGTACTGGAAGGTCCCCTCGGAGACGTACGTGCGGATCTTCAACGGCACGCCGTTCAAGAGCGTCGTGTGGCGGATGCTCGGCGTCCGTATCGGCAGCAGGGTGTTCGACGACGGCTGCAGCCTGACCGAACGGCCCATGGTCGCCATCGGGGACGGCTGCACGCTGGCCGCGGGGAGCGTCGTCCAGTGCCACTCGCAGGAGGACGGCACCTTCAAGTCGGACCGCGTCACGATCGGTTCCGGCTGCACCCTCGGCGTCGGTGCCTTCGTCCACTACGGCGTGACGGTCGGAGACGGCGCCCTGCTGGAGGCCGACTCCTTCCTGATGAAGGGCGAGACGATCCCCGCACATGCCCGGTGGGCGGGCAACCCGGCCCGGCCGGCCGGTCCGGAACAGGACGGCAGCGGAGGTGCGTTCTGATGGCGTCAGCGGTGACCTACGGCCCGGCCTCCGGGCACGACACCCACTCCACCGGCGCGTTCACGGCCCTGCCCCGATGGGTCACGACGCCGGTGCCCGGCACGGCCGAGCACACAACGGCCCTCCCCCGCCCTCTGACGGCAGGGCTGCGAAGCCGGGCGGAAGCGCTCGGGGTCCCGCTCACCGCGGTGCTCCTGGCCGCGCACGTGAAGGTGCTTGCCGCACTGTCAGGCGACGGTGTCGTCCGCACCGGCTACCTCGGGCCGTCGGGTGCCTGGCCGCTGCCCTGTCGGCTGACGGTCGAACCCGGCCCCTGGCGTCAGGTGGTGGTGGACGCCCACCGGACCGAGGCGCGGCTTCTGGCGTCACGTCATACATGGGAGGACCGAGGCCCCTGGCCGGAGGTCGTCTTCGCCCCGGCCGGCGCCGGCCCGGTCGTACCGGAGGACGTCGTGCTGAGCGTGACGGCGGTACGGCAGGACGACGACCCGGTTTCTCTGCGACTGCGCTACCGGACCGACGTGCTCGACGCCGGCTGCGCCGCCCGTATAGGCGGTTACCACCGCGCGGCCCTCGAACAGATCGCAGCCGACCCGGACGCCCCGCACCAGCGGCAGAGCCTGCTGTCCGCAGAGGAACTGCATTTCCAGATCGACGAACTCGCCGGGCCGAGCCGCGAGTTGCCCGACCGCCGCCTCCATGAACTCTTCGAGGAACGGGTCCGCCGGCATCCCGACGCCGTCGCGGCGGTGCACGGCGACCGGCGATGGACTTACCGGGAACTCAACGTACGGGCCAACCGGCTGGCGCGCGGGTTGCTGGCGGGCGGCCTGCGCCCCGAGGACATCGTCGCGGTGGTGACCGAACGCGACCTGAACTGGATGGCCGGTGTGCTGGGCGTCCTCAAGGCCGGTGGCGCCTACCTGCCGATCGACCCGCAGTACCCGCCCGGGCGCATCGCCACCATGCTCGGCCGGGCCCGGTGCGAGACCGTGCTCACCGAACCGGGCAGCACCGCCAACCTGGACCGGGCCGTCTCCTCGCTGCCCGGAACGCGCAGGCTCCTCGTCCCCACGCTCGCCGAGAGCGACATCGACGGAGGCGACCTCGGCCTCCACGTGGCGGCGGACCGGCTCGCATACGTCTGCTTCACCTCCGGCTCCACCGGCGAGCCCAAGGGTGCGATGTGCGAGCACGCCGGCATGCTCAACCACCTCTACGCGAAGATCGACGACCTGGGGATCGGCGAGGGGCAGGTCGTCGCACAGACGGCTTCGCAGTGCTTCGACATCTCGGTCTGGCAGCTCTTCTCCGCGCTGCTGGTCGGCGGGCGTACGCTGCTGGTGGGGCAGGAGGCGATCCTCGACGCCGACCGGTTCCTGGACACGATCGCCGACGGCCGGGTCGAGGTGCTGCAGCTCGTACCCTCGTACCTCGACGTCGTCCTGTCCGCCCTCGAACGCAGCCCGCGCGACCTGCCGGACCTGAAGTGCGTCTCGGTCACCGGGGAGGCCCTGAAGCGGGAACTCGTCCAGCGCTGGTTCACTGCCGGCCCCGGAACCCGCCTCGTCAACGCCTACGGACTGACGGAGACCTCGGACGACACCAACCACGAAGTGATGAACGAAGTGCCGGCCGGCGGGAGCATCCCCCTCGGCCGGCCCGTCAACAACGTGCACATCTACGTCGTCGACGACAACCTGTCACCGGTTCCGCTCGGCGCCCCCGGAGCCATCGTGTTCTCCGGCGTCTGCGTCGGGCGCGGCTACGTCAACGACCCCGAACGCACCCGGTCCGTCTATCTTGCCGATCCGCACCGCCCCGGCAGACGGCTCTACCGGGGCGGTGACTTCGGCCGCTGGCTGCCCGACGGGAAGCTGGAGTTCCTCGGCCGCAAGGACGCCCAGGTCAAGATCCGTGGGTTCCGTATCGAGACCGGTGAGATCGAGAACGCCCTGCTGCGCCTGCCGGACGTGCGCGACGGCGCCGTGGTGGTCACCGGCCCGGAGGGACACGACAGGCAACTGGTCGCCTTCTGCACCAGCCCGCGACCGCTGGCGGCTGAGGACCTGCGTGAGCGGCTGAGCGAACTGTTGCCCGAGTACATGGTCCCGGCCGCCTTCCACCAGCGCGAGAGCCTGCCGCTCACGGCGAACGGCAAGATCGACAAGAAGGCGCTGGCCGCGCTCGCCGAGGAACTCGGCACCACCACGGACGTCTTCGCGGCACCGGGAACGCCGACGGAAAGGCGATTGGCAGCGGCGTGGGCAGCGGTCCTCGGCGTTGCGCCGGAGCGGATCGGCCGGCGCGAGAACTTCTTCGACCTGGGCGGCACGTCTCTGTCGGCCGTGCGGCTCGCGATCTCGCTGGATCGCGTGATCTCCCTTCGCGACCTCGCCCGCTGCCCGGTGCTGAGCGATCTGGCCGACCTCGTCGACTCCCGTACCGGCGGCCGGCGTCGGAGCACGTCCGCAGCGCTGCGGACGCTCACGGTGCCGGACGGCCCGGCGGCAGGCGCCCTGGTCTGCTTCCCCGACACCGGCCGCGACGCGGCGGACTTCCGGCCGCTCGCCGACGCGCTGCGCGACAGCGGCCTGAGCGTGTACGCCGCCGCGACCACGGCCTCCGGCGCCGCGCCCCCGACCGTCCTCCACCTCGCGACGGAGATCGACCGTCTCGGCCCGGCGGGAGTGCTGCTGTGGGGAGACGGCGTGGGCGCGGCGACAGCCGTGGACACGGCCCGGGTGCTGGAGCAGCGATGTGTGCCCGTGCGGAGAGTGTTCGCCGCCGCACCGGACGGCCACCCTGGCCTCCACGGCACCGTGTCGCCGCTGCCCACCGAGCGGCTCGCCACGCCCCTGACCCTGCTCGTCCGCGCCGGCGAGCCCGGATCCGGGGCCGCCCACGCACCTGAGACCCCCGACGGCGCGCACGGCACGCGGTGGCCACTCGGTGACCGGCAGCTCCTGGCCGGGCGCGTCGACCTGTGGAACGTACCCGGCGGGGGAGGCCACTTCCTGCGCACCCGCCCGGCCGAGGCGGCCGAGGCCGTGGTCCGTGCGGCCATGTCACCGGCCGACACCTGATTCACGTACGAGAGGAGACCGACATGCTGTCCGCACTGTTCCGCAAGCAGGGGGCGCCCACCGAGCCGGCGACCCTGCAGGTCGGCAGCACCACCGACGTGGAGGCCTGGGCGGCCGATCAGCGGGACACTCTGCACGGCCTCGTCGCCGAGCACGGCGCGCTCATGGTCCAGGGCCTCGGGCTGCGCACCGCGGCCGACGTCGCGGCCGTCCTGCGGCAGGTGGCCACCCGTCCGGCGATCGAGCGGGAGGCCTTCGCCGCCCGTGAGAGCTACGCAGAAGGCGTCTACTCGTCGTCGGCGTGGCCGGCCGGCCAGACGATGTGCATGCACCACGAACTGAGCTACGCGGACGAGTTCCCGGGCCTGCTGCTGTTCGCCTGCCTCCGCCCGCCCACCGAGGGCGGGGCCACCGCGGTGGCCGACTCGGCCGCCGTGCTGGAGGCTCTGCCCACCGGACTGGTCGAGCGCTTCGAAAGGGAGGGCTGGCTGCTCACCCGCACCTACAACGACGAGATCGGCGCCACGCTCACCCAGGCGTTCGGCACCGACGACCGCCGTGCCGTCGAGGCGTACTGCCGTGCCAACGACGTGGAATGGGCCTGGCAGACGGACGGCTCCCTGCGCACCCGGCAGCACCGCGGCGCCGTCGTGCACCATCCGGTCACCGGCCGCCGCTGCTGGTTCAACCAGATCGCCTTCCTGAACGAGTGGACGATGGCTCCCGAGGTGCGGGAGTTCCTCATCGAGGAGTACGGCCCCGACAGCCTGCCCTTCAACACCCGCTTCGGCAACGGCGATCCCGTCCCCCAAGACGTCGTCGAGCAGATCAACAAGGTCTACGAGGCACACACCCTGCGCCGGCCGTGGCAGGCAGGCGACCTGATGCTCGTCGACAACATCCGTACCGCGCACAGCAGGGAGGCCTATGCAGGCCCGAGGGACGTGGTGGTGGCGATGGCGGACCCGGTGCGCCGGACCGGACCCGCACCCCGGACCGGGAGGGCAGCGGCATGACCACGGTGAACCACTCCTTCCTCGAAGAAGTCACCCATGGGGACGCCCGCTCGGACGCCCGTACCGTGCCGCCCTTCGCGGTCGTCCCGGGCGAGCAGGTCAAGAGCGTGCTGGAGGGCCGGGAGAAGGCGGTCGTGGACGTGGTCGAGGCGACGTACCGCCTGCACGGCGCCGGTCGCACGGTCAACCCGCCGTCGTCCTTCCTGCGGTTCCCCGACCGTCCGTCGTCGCGGATCATCGCGCTGCCCGCCTCGCTCGGCGGCCGGGCGCGGGTGGACGGACTCAAGTGGATCTCCAGCTTCCCGGAGAACGTGTCATCGGGGATCCCGCGGGCCTCGGCGGTCCTGATACTCAACGACCACGACACCGGCTATCCGTTCGCCTGCATGGAGAGCTCGATCATCAGCGCCGCCCGGACGGCCGCGTCCGCCGCGTCGGCGGCCGACTGGCTCAGCAGGGGACGGCCGCGCCCCGCCCGCCTCGGGTTCGTCGGCGCCGGTCTGATAGCCCGCTACATCCACGCCTACCTGGCAGGCACCGGCTGGTCGTTCGGCGAGATCGGTGTGCACGACGTGTCCCCGGCCAGCGCGGCGGACTTCCGCCTCTACCTGGAGCAGTCGGGAGCCACCGGCCGGGTCACCGTGCACCGCGGCGCCGAGGAACTGGTCCGCTGCAGCGATCTGGTGGTCTTCGCCACCGTCGCCACCCGGCCGCACATCAGTGACCCCTCTTGGTTCCGCCACAACCCGGTGGTGCTGCACGTGTCACTGCGCGACCTCGAACCGCAGGTCCTGCTGTCCGCCACCAATGTCGTCGACGACATCAACCACTGCCTCAGGGCCGCCACCTCACCCCATCTCACCGAGCAGCTCACCGGCAGCCGGGCCTTCCTGCACGGCACGCTGGACGACGTGATGGCCGGCCGGGTGACGGTGCCGGCGGACCGGCCCGCGGTGTTCTCCCCGTTCGGGCTCGGAATTCTCGATCTGGCGGTCGGCCGCTATGTCTACGACGAGGTGGTCAAGTCCGGCGGACTGCAGGTCATCGACAACTTCTTCCACGAACTGCGCCGGTACGGATGAGACGGCACGCCGTCGCGCCGCCCGGCCGGTGATGCACCGCAGACGAGGAGACCATCGTGCCCGTCATATCCGTTCCCCACGAATTCAACGAGGAGGATCTGTACGTCGACCTGCGGCCGATGCTCGGACAGCCCTTGTTCCTCAAGTGCGAGGGATTCAACTTCGCCGGTTCGATCAAACTGAAGGCCGCGACCGAGATGGTGGAATCCGCCGAGCGGAGAGGGACCCTCACCCGGGACTCGATCCTGGTCGAGTCCTCCTCGGGCAATCTCGGCGTGGCTCTCAGCATGATCGCCGCGAGCAAGGGCTACCGCTTCGTCTGCGTGACGGACTCCCGCTGCAACCTGGCCACCAGGCTGATGATGGAAGCACTGGGCAGCAAGGTCCACGTGGTCTCCGAGGGGACCGTCGACGGTGGTCTGCTCGGCGCACGGCTCGCGTTCGTGCGTGACCTGTGCGCCGCGGATCCTCACTGCGTGTGGCTGAGCCAGTACACCAACGCCGACAACTGGAAGGCCCACTACTACCGGACCGCACCCGCCATCGCCCGCCGATTCCCGCACCTGGACGTGCTGTTCATCGGAGTCGGTACCACCGGAACCCTGATGGGCTGCGCCCGCTGGTTCCGCAAGTGGCACCGGCCGGTGCGCATCGTGGCGGTGGACAGCGTCGGCTCCGCCGTCTTCGGCGACCCGCCCGGGCGCCGGATGATTCCCGGTCTCGGCATGAGCGTCCGCCCGCCGCTGCTCGACGAGGCGTACGTGGACGAGGCGGTGCGCGTGGAGGAGGCGGACACCATCCGCACCTGCCGCGGCCTGGCCATGCGCGGCTTCGTCTTCGGCGGCTCCACCGGCACGGTGGTCAGCGGTGCGAAGGACTGGCTCGACCGGCACGACACCCGCGGGCTCACTCCGGTGGCGATCGCCCCGGACATGGGTGAGCGGTACCTCGACACCATCTACCAGTCCAACTGGGTGCAGGGCCTCTACGGCGAGGACGTCCTCCTTCCGGAACCGCCGCCGGAAGGGGGCGGCCGGGCAGGCAGAACAGGCGCGTCCAAGGGCATGGTCTTCTGACGTACCGTCACCTGAGCTCTCTCTCCGGCGACTTGCGTGATGGCGTCGCACCGCTCGCAGCTCGCCGCTCACCGCCTCGGTGCCGGGGCGGCGGTGAGAGCGCATGGGCGGCGCTGCGCAGGGCGGTGGACCGGGACGGCTACCGGGTCGCCATGTCGGCCTGCGGCTGCTCCTGGGCCCCTACTTGGGGGGCGACCCGCCGGACGTGCCGCTTGTGCGAGCGCCGTGCCCCCAGTGCCGGGGCCCGCACGGCCGCCCCGTGGTCCGGGAGGCCGCTCCGCACTTCTCCGTTCTCCGTCTCCCGCACACCGGGCTACTGGCTCCTCGCCTGCGCGGTCACCGAGGTCGGCGCCGACGTGGAAAAGGCGCCTTCTGCGCCGTCGTCGAGGAGATGTCCGCGGTGTTGGACGTGCGGGAGGCCGCCGAGTTCGCGGCCCGCCCGCCGGCGGCGTTCGCCCGGGCATGGACCCACGAGGAGGCGTATCTGAACGGACGCGGTACCGGACTCGGACGCGACCTTCAGGCCGACCACCTCGGCACGTCGCCACACGCACCGGCCCGGATACCGGGCTGGTCGGTCAGCGGCGTTTCCGTGCCCGCGGGCCATGGGGCAGCCGTCGACGTACGGGCGGCGACCGGAGCGCCGTCGAACGCGACGCGGGTGGCGATCATGCGGTTACGCGGATGCAGGCCATCGGGTCGGTGGTGGGCTGCGCAGACCCGCCGGCGGGTTCGACGGTGATGCAGACGGCGGTGGCCTCCTTGAGCGGCCCTTCGAGGATGCGAGACTGGCGGCCGCCTGCGGCGGGCAGCAAACCGGCGGGCCGGTACCGGCCGGACTCGACGTACCACAGTTCGTAGACCTTGTCCTCTGTGAGCGACGGCAGGCCGGAGGCGATCAAAGCGGCCCGGCCCTGGGACCGCGAGGCGATCACACTCGCAGTGCCGCCGTCGGACAGGTCCTCGGCCCTGATAGTCCCGTCCGGCGCGGCCAGTACGTCGGCGAGCGCGGCCGTGCCGGAGCGCACCTCCGCGAGCTGCAGGCGCGCGATGTCGGCCCCCGAGTGCTGCCACGCCGCCACACCTCCCAGGGCCACTGCTGCCGCGAGGCACACGGCCACCGCGAGCCGCAGGCGCTGCTGCGGCAGGCGGGGCCGTCGCAGCGCTCCGGGGGAAGGCCCCTCCGGACGGACGCAGGCGATCTCCGCCAGCACGCGGCGGCGCAGGTCCGCCGGCGGCGTGAGCGACTCGGCCGCGCCCAGCAGGGCGGTGGTGGGCGTCAGTCGGTCGGCCTCCCGGCGGCAGGACGCACAGCAGGCCAAGTGGTTCTCGAAAGCCGCCTCCTCGGCGTGCGGCAGGGCGTGCAGCACGTAGGCGCCGACGGCGAGATGTGGGTCGTCGATGTTCATGAGCCCACCTCCAGACACGCGCGCAAGCTCTGCAGCCCCTGTCGCATCCGTGACTTGATCGTTCCTGCCGGCGCGGCCAGGGCATCGGCCACTTCCGCGTACGTCAGGCCCTGGTAGAACGCGAGCATCAGCGGTACCCGCTGGGCGTCCTCCAGCTTGGCCAGGCAGCGGAAGACCACCCGCTGCTCCTCGCGGCCCTCCACCGCTTCGGCGACCACGTCGAAGGGCGGCTCGTGCTCCAGCACGCCCGAGCGCAGCTCGCGCGCCCTGCCGGCGGCGACGGAACGCACCCGGTCCACCGCCCGGCGGTGCGCCAGGGTGAGCACCCAGCTCCGGGCGGCTCCCCGCTCGGGACGGAAGCGGTCCGCGGTGCGCCACACCTCGATCATGACGTCCTGAGTCACCTCTTCCGCCTGCGCCTCGTCCCGCAGCACGCGGCAGGCCAGTCCCATCACCGACGGCGCGAGTGCGTCGTAGACGCCGGCGAAGGCCTGCTGATCACCCTCGGCCGCCCGGGTGAGCAGCCCGTCCACCCGGTCGTCGTCCGGGGACCGCCCCGCGGGGTGCCCGGCGTCACCGCGTGTGTCCGGCATCAGTTCCTCAATCCATTGCCGCTCCTCGACTCGGCTCGACCTCACATCGTCGGCGCTCTTTGCGCACCCGGCCGAGAGCCATCCGCCTGACATATTCACCTCCCTGCCGCAGACGGCCGCCGGACGGTGCCGCTCCCCGGCGAACCTGTGCCGGACCGTTCAGGTGCACGGCCGAGTGCGCGGTCCTCACTACCGGCATGGGCACCACGATCAGCGGGCCGCCCAGCTGCCGCCCCAGAACCGGGTCCCGGCCGGCGAGAACGGCGCCACGTGGCCGGGCCGCACTCGCGGGTGTCCTCGATACGGTCTGCGGCCGCGACGTCGAGGTCCCCGCCCAGGCCGGTCGGCGTGCAACGGCTGCGCCCGTGCCGCACCGTGTCGGTGACCGGCCCGGACACGATGAGCACCGGGTCGCCGCGCCGATCGGGCGACATGTCCCCCCCAGAGCCATCGCGTCGTGACGTGCCGGGCGACATCCGGCGTGTGCGTTGCGAACGGCAGGGCGACGCACCGGCGCGACGAGGACCCGGAGGAGGAGCCAGGCATCATGGGCCCTCCAGACGGCAGACGGCGCGAACCAGGGCAACGCCCTCACTGGTTATTCGAAGCTGCGGCCCCCGCGGATCGCAGTGATCAGCGACTGGGGCGACATTCGGGACAACGGTTCGCCGGCGCCGTCGCGCGCGTCCTGACCGGCCATGCTCAGGCCATGGCCTCAGACGGGAGTCGAGGGTGTCGACATCAGGGACGAACCAGACGTGGTCGGCCCGGCTCGATTTCGTGGGCAAGGGCGCGCAGGGCGGAACTGGCCTCCAGGTGCCGGAAGATGTCGCCGATGTCAGGCAAGGTGGGATCTCCGCCGCGGACTACGAGGAGCGAATCCGCTCCGCGAACGCCCGGTACGCCTCCTCGTCGAAGAGGACGAACCTGACCTCCTCGACATGGGTATTCGCGTCCCGCACCGCCTCTACGGCGATGCGCGCGGCGTCCGCCATCGGCCACCCGTAGGCACCGGTCGAGATTGCCGGGAAGGCGACGGTGCGCGCCCCTAGCTGGTCGGCGACCTTCAGGGCCTCGCGGTGGCAGGAGGCCAGCAGCGCCGACCGGTCCTCCTCGCGGGACCAGACCGGACCGACGGTGTGGATGACATGGGCGGCGTGCAGCCGGCCGGCCGTGGTCGCGACGGCGGCGCCGGTGGGCAGGCCCTTGCCGTAGTGGGACGCGCGCAGGGCGCGGCACTCGGCGAGGATCTCCGGGCCGCCCCTGCGGTGGATGGCGCCGTCGACTCCGCCTCCGCCTAGCAGCGAGGAGTTGGCGGCGTTGACGATGGCATCGGCGTGCTGCTCGGTGATGTCACCGCGTACGAGGGTGATGTCCGGGACGACCTGTGTCATGCGCTCATGATGCACACTCGGCACGGCGGACGCCGCAGGCCGCGTCAGCGCCGGCGCAGCCGCCGCCAGACCGCCTTCGCCGCGTGGTGCCCCGACATGCCGTGCACCCCCGGCCCCGGCGGGGTCGCCGACGAGCACAGGAACACGGCGGGGTGCGCGGTGGCGTACGGGACGCGGGCCAGCTTGGGGCGGAGCACGGTCTGGAGGCCGGCGAACGCTCCGCAGGCGATGTCGCCGCCCACGTAGTTCGCGTTGCGCGCGGCCAGTTGGGGCGGGCCGGCGACGGCGCGGGCGAGCACCAGGTCGCGGAAGCCGGGCGCGAAGCGGTCCAGCTGCCGCTCGACGGCCTCTGTCGCGTCCCCCTCCCAGCCGGCCGGCACATGGCCGTACGCCCACAGGACGTGGCGGCCCTCGGGGGCCCGGGTCGGGTCGATCAGGCTGGGCTGGGCGGTGATCAGGAACGGGGCCCGGGGGTCGCGCCCCTCGACGGCCCGCCGCAGGGCGTCGTCGATCTCGCCCGCGGTCGGCCCGATGTGCACCGTCCCGGCCGCGCGGGCCTCCTTCGCGGTCCACGGCACCGGGCCGGAGAGCGCGTAATCGATCTTGAACGCGGAGGCGCCGTACCGGTAGCGCCAGTACGCGTGACCCAGTCCGGCGATCCGGGCGAGTGCGGTCGGCGAGGTGTCGAAGACGTACGCGCGGGCGGGCGGCAGCTCGTCCAGACGCCTGACCTCGGCGCCGGTGTGGATGGTGCCGCCGAGCTCCCGCAGGTAGGAGGCGAGGGCGTCGGAGATGGCCTGGGAGCCGCCCCGGGGCACCGGCCAGCCGACCGCGTGCGCGGCCAGCGCGAACATCAGGGCGATGCCGCCGGTGGCGACGCCGCTCGTGGGCGCGATCGCGTGCGCCGCGAGCCCGGCGAGCAGCGCCCGCCCCTTCTCGCCCCGGAAGCGGCGGGCGAGCCAGGTGGCGGGCCGGATCGCGTCCAGTCCGAAGCGGGCGAAGCGGTACGGGGCGCGGGGCAGGCCGTCCCAGGGCGTGCGCAGGAAGTCGGCCGCGAGGTCGTCCCAGTGCCCCAGGTACGGAGCGACCAGGCGGCGGTAGGCGCCCGCGTCGGCGGCGCCGAGGGACATGGCGCTCTCACCGACCGAGCGGCTGAGGACCGCGGCCGAGCCGTCGGGGAAGGGGTGCGCGAGGGGCAGCTCGGGGTGCAGCCACTCCAGGCCGTGCCGGGCGAGCGGCATCCCGGCGAACGCGGGCGAACCGATGCCGAGCGGGTGCACGGCGGAGCAGGGGTCGTGGCGGAAGCCGGGGAGGGTCAGCTCCTCGGTGCGCGCGCCGCCGCCCACGCTGTCCAGGGCCTCGAACACAGCGACGGACAGGCCGCGGCGGGCCAGTTCGACCGCGGCTGTCAGTCCGTTGGGGCCCGCCCCCACGACGACGGCATCGAGCATCGACGGCACCTTCGGACTCCTTTGTCAGCCGACGCCATGAGGACCCAGGATATTCCGGAGCACCGACAGCGGGGCCCCGGGTACCGTTCCCTCCCGATGCAGACCACGATCGAGACGATGGCCCGGCGGCTCACGGCCGTTGCCGGTGTCCGTGCGGTGGCGCTCGGCGGCAGCCGGGCGCGCGGCGCCCATTGGCCGGACTCCGACTGGGACCTGGGGGTCTACTACCGCGGCGAGCCCGATGTCGCGGCCCTCGCGGCGCTCGCGTCCGAACTGACCGGTGCGCCGGTGGAGATCGCCGGGCCCGGCGGCTGGGGGCCGTGGGTGGACGGCAGCGCCTGGCTCACCGTGGAGGGGGCCACGATGGACTGGATCCTTCGCGACCTGGACCGGGTGCGGCGCGTATGGGCGGACTGCCGCGCCGGCCGCTGGGAGACGGGTGCGCAGCCGGGGCATCCCCTGGGCTTCTGGTCGCCCGCCTACGCCGGCGAGGTGGCGCTGTGCCGCGTACTGTCCGATCCGACGGGCGAGTTGGCGGAGCTGCGGGAGCAGACGGCGACGTACCCGGAGCCGTTGCGCACGGCGCTGGTGGAGGCCGCGTGGGAGGCGGAGTTCTCCGTCGCGGCGGCGCGCAAGTCGGCGGGGTCGGGTGACACGCTGCACGTCTCGCTGTGCCTGTCCCGGGCGTTCGGCGTGCTGGTGCAGTCGCTGCACGCGTATCACCGCGTCTGGTGCCTCAACGAGAAGGGCGCGCTGGCGGCCGCCGCCGCGCTCCCGGGTGTGCCCGGTGACTTCACCGCGCGCGTGTCGGCGGCGCTCGCCGGTCTGGACCCGGCGGCCGTGGAGGCCGCGGGCGAGCTGGTGCGGGAGGTCAGGTCACGGCTGACCTGACCGATCGGCCGGGGCCGGCCGGTCAGATCAGCAGCTCCCGTATGCGCTGTGCGGTCGCCTCGTCACGGGCGGCCGTGAACGGCAGGCTGTTGGCGCCCGTGATGCGGAAGGGCTCGCCGGTGACGGTGAGATGGGCGCCGCCCGCCTCCGTCACCAGCAGCAGCCCGGCCGCGTGGTCCCAGGCGTACTCCCATGAGAAGGCGACGCCGTCGAGGACGCCCCTGGCGACGTCCAGGTACTCGAGACCCGCCGAGCCGCACGGCCTGGCCCGCACCCCGGGGGCCGTGAGTCCGAGCAGCGCCCGCTTCTGCTCGGGGGTCGTGTAGTCCGGGTGCGACATGGCCACGTCGAGCACGGCTCCGGGGGCGGGCGAGCCGGAACGCAGCACCTCGCCGCCCAGCCGGGCGCCCCCGCCGCGCACGGCGACCGCGAGCTCGTCGGGCGCGGGCGCGTACGTCCAGGAGGCGAGGACCTCGCCGCGGTGCGCGAGCGCGACGAGGGTGCAGAAGCCGGGCTCGCCGTGGACGAACTGGCGCGTGCCGTCGACGGGGTCCACGATCCACACCGGCGCGTCGCCGTGCAGCGCCTCGTAGACCGCCGGGTCCGCGTGCACCGCCTCCTCGCCGACGACCACGGAGCCCGGCAGCAGGGTGGTCAGCGAGGCGGTCAGATGCGCCTCGGCGAGCCGGTCGGCGGCGGTGACGAGGTCGTGCGGGCCGTTCTTCTCGACGATCTCGTGCTCGGCGAGCTGCCGGAAGCGCGGCGTGATCTCGGCGGCTGCCGCCTTGCGCAGCGCCTCCTCGACGTCGGAGAGATCACCGGTCAGAAAGTCATCGATCATGCCACCAGCCAACCACGCCCCTCTGACATCGCGGGAGGCGGCCGGTTCCCCGCCCCGTAACCCCGCGTTCCTCCGCGGTTCGGCCCGCCGGGCCCTCACGGGGCCGCTCAGGTGCCGTCGGCGGAGAAGTGCTGGTAGTCGGGCGGCGACCAGTGGCCGCCCCACTGCCAGCCGGCGCTCTCCATGGCGCGCGTGACGGCGTCGCCGGGCACGATCAGCCCCTCGGCGGCCGGGTCGCGCTCCAGGTGGCGGCCGGCGGCGGGCGGGTGGACGGCGCCCGAGCGGTCCACATACGGGTTCTCCAGCGGATTGATGTCAACGGCGTCGCCGTAGGAGTGGCGGGACAGGTGGCCGGCGTCGCCCGTCACCCGGCGGCAGTTGAAGGCGGAGGTGTTGTCGTCCGCCATGGCGCGGGCGTCGCTCCCGTCGTACTCGGCCATCACGCGCATGTGCCGGATCGGGAAGCGTTCGTCGAAGATCTCCCGGAAGACGCGCAGCACGGGGCGGACCACGTCCTGATGGACGATCAGTTCGCCGCGGTGGACGCGACCGTCGAAGCCCCAGTGGTTCATGGTGATCAGCCGCAGCCGCTGCGGCGGCACCGGGCAGCCGGGCCCGTGACTCGCTCCGAGCTTCTCCCTGGGCACGTCCCGCACGGTCGCCGCGAACCGGGGCGGCTCGGCCGCGAGGGCGCGGCCGGGCAGGAGACCGAGCGCCAGCCCCAGGCCCAGGGCGAGCGCGGCGCACCGGCGAGCGATATGCACCCCTTCAGGGTAATTTCGTGGTGTCCGGCCCGCATCAGGCGGCGTCAGCGCACGTGAGGTGGTACGGGCACGCAGTCTCCGCCGCTCGGACCGACCGCGCCCCGCGCCAGCAGCAGCAGCGCGTCGACCAGGTCCTCGGCGGGCCCGCCGGTGGCCAGCCGGCGCAGTTGCAGGCCCATCACCAGGGCGACCGTCGTCGCCGCGTACCGCTCGGCGTCCGGGACGCCGAGACCGGTCAGGATCTGGGCGGCGAGCTTGTCGTACGCGGCGAACGCCTCGGCCGCCGCCTCCCGCAGCCGCTCGTCCCGCCCCGCCTCGACGTACAGCTCGAACGTGGCGATGTGCTCGCTGTCGAAGCCGATGCCACCCGCCACCCGGCCTGCGAGCGCCGCCGCGCCCGCGATGTCGACGCCCTCGCTCCGGCACTGGTCGGCGAGTGCGGTGAAGCGCCGGGTCTCGTCGCGGACGAAGTGCAGCAGGCTCTCCCGCAGCAGGTCGTGCTGGGTCGCGAAGTGGTACGTCACCGAGCCGAGCGAGACCCCGGCCTCCTTGGCGATCCGCCGGTTGGTGACCGCCGCCACCCCGTCCTCGCCGATGATGTGCAGGACGGCCTCGATGATGCGCTGCCGGGTGGCGGCGGAGCGGGGGGCGGCGGTGGACATGGACGCCATTGTCCCATCGGCACGCTTGCGCTGGTCACGGGGTGGGGGTGCCGCCGACGGCCGCCGGCCCGTGCGGCGAGGGCGGCCGCTTCTCGTACCACCGCTGGTCGGCCTCCAGTTGGGCGGCGAGGGAGACGAGCCGTTCCTCGCTGCCCGCGGGACCGAGGAGTTGGGCGCCGACGGGCAGTCCGGCGGAGGTGAAACCGGCGGGCACGTTCACCCCCGGCCAGCCGAGCACGTTCCACGGCCAGGCGTACGGGCACGCCGCCGCGATCCTCACGTCGGTGCGCTGCGCCGACAGTCCGTCGAAGGCCCCGATCCGGGGCGGCGGGACGGCAGTGGTGGGCGTGAGCAGCACATCGAAGCCGTCGAAGAAGGCGCCGATCCTGCGGTGCTGCGCGGCCTCGCGGGCGCGTGCGGCGGGCACGAGAGGGCCGAGGCGGTGGCCGGAGCGGGTCGCGGACCGGGTGCGCGGGTCGAGCAGGGCGGGGTCGGGGTGGCGGTCGGCGTACGCGGCGATGCCGGCCGCCGCGCGGGGCAGGAAGGCGAGCCCGATCAGGCCGTAACGGGGACGGGCCTCCTCGACGTCGTGGCCGAGGCGGGCCAGTGTCTCGGCGAGCGCGGTGACCGCGCGGCGGACCTCGGGGTGGGCACGGGTGCCCGTGAGGGTGAGCGGCGGACGCAGGGCCAGGGCGATGCGCAGCCGTCCCGGGTGCCGGCGGGCCGCCGCCGACGCGTCGACGGCGGCCGGGCGGAAGCGCTCCCGCGGGTGGGCGCCCGCGGCCGCGTCGAGCAGCAGGGCGGCGTCGGCGACGGTCCTGGCGAGCGGGCCGTTGACCGTGAGGCCCTGGAAGCAGTCGTCGTACGGGTGGACGGAGACGCGGCCCCGCTGCGGCTTGATGCCCACGAGATGGGTCCATGCCGCGGGGATGCGGATGGAGCCAGCGCCGTCGGAGCCGAGCGCCGCGGGCACCAGTCCCGCCGCCACGGCCGCCGCCGAGCCGCCCGAGGAACCGCCGGGGGTGTGGCCGGTGGACCACGGGTTGCGGGCGGCGCCGAAGGCCGGGCCCTCGGTGAAGGGCCACTGGCCCAGCTCGCACGTGTTGGTCTTCCCGACGATCACCGCGCCCGCGGCCCGCAGACGGCGCACCGCCTCACCATCCTCCGCGGCGGGCGGGATGTCACCCGCGCAGCCGAAGAACGTGGGCACCGCGGCCACGTCGGTGTCGTCCTTGACCGCGACCGGCACGCCGAGCAGCGGCAGCCTCTCCCCCGCGGCGAGCCTGCGGTCGGAGGCCCGCGCCTCCTCGACGGCGGCCTCGCCGCGCACGGTCCGGAAGGCGTTGAGGGTGCCCTGAGTGGCCTCGATACGGGCGAGCGCACTCGTCACGAGCACCTCGGACGTGGTCTCGCCCGCCGCCAACGCCCTTGCATGCTCGGCCAGTCCGCCGAACGGGTCTGTGGACACGCTGCCCCCGCCTCCTTATTGTTCGTTCGAACGAACAGAACTGGAGGGTAACCAGATGCGGATCACCGGAGCAAGCGTTCTGCTCACCGGCGCCACCGGCGGTATCGGCGGCGCGCTGGCGGCCGAACTCGTCGCCCGCGGGGCGAGGTTGACCGTGAGCGGCAGGCGCGCCGAAGCCTTGCGCCCGCTCGCCGAGCGCCACGGCGCCCGCGCGGTCGTCGCCGATCTGGCCGTACCGGACGACGTGCGCCGCCTCGCCGACGAAGCCGCCGGCACGGATGTCCTGATCGCCAACGCCGCGCTGCCCTCCAGCGGCGATCTGCTCGACTACACCCCCGAGCAGGTCGAGCGCGCCTTCGCCGTGAACCTGCACGCGCCGGCCATGCTGGCCCGCCTGCTCGCCCCCTCGATGGTGGCGGCGGGCCGGGGTCATCTGGCGTTCATCGGCTCCATCTCGGGCAAGGCGGCCACGAAGTCGGCGTCGCTGTACAGCGGCACCAAGTTCGGGCTGCGCGGCTTCGCGCTCGGGCTGCGCCAGGACCTGCACGGCACCGGCGTCGGGGTCTCGGTCGTCCAGCCCGGCTTCGTCCGGGACGCGGGCATGTTCGCCGAGACGGGCGCGAAGCCCCCGGTGGGCATACGGACGGTGTCGCCGCGTCAGGTGGTGGCCGGCGTGGTGCGGGCGGTGGAACGCGACGTCGCCGAGATCAACGTCGCTCCCCTCGAGTTGAGGCTCCTCAGCGCCGTAGCGGGACAGTTCCCCGGTTTCGCGGAACGTCTCCAGCGCGGCGGACCCGGCGAGAAGACGCTGCGCCAGCTGGTCGCGGCTCAGCGCGACCGCCGCTGACACCGGCCGCCCGCGGCTCCACGGTGCCGTAGAAGTCCCCCACCGCGCCCTCTCCCCCGGCCCGGCGTCCGTGGGAGGAACCCCGAGACCGGGGCTTCGCCCCAGACCCGCACCGCGCTCCGCGCAGTGTCCATGACCCCCAACGGCCTGGCGGCGGGGGCTCCGCGAGACTGGGCCGTCACCCCGGGCCCCGCACCGCTCTGCGCAGTGTCCTCGACTCCCTACGGCCCGGCGGCCGTGGGTGTGGGTGCCCCGGCGTGGGACGCCGCGCGTGAGGCGGCCCGCGTCACGGCCGAGCGCGCCAAGGAGGCCGCCGCGGCCGATTCGCGCGCCGAGCCGTCCGCCGCGCGCGCGGCGGACGCGGCGCAGGCCGCGGCCACCGGCGAAGCCAGGGCAAGTGCGCCCGGACGGGCTGGATCTGCCGTCGGCAGATCCAGCCAC